>VGYY01000079.1 GCA_016872815.1 Planctomycetota bacterium | reverse complement strand
GCGCCGCTGCCGCCGCCACGCCGCGGCCGCATGCGACTGCCGGGCGCCGACGAGGCGCGGCTCCGCTCGATCGAGGAGCGCGTGGTCGCCGGCGAACGGCTCGGCTTCGACGACGGCGTCTTCCTCATGCGCACGCCGGCGCTCCATCGGGTCGGTGCGCTGGCGAACTGGGTCCGCGAGCGGCTCCACGGCGATCGCGCCTACTTCGTGCTGAATCGCCACCTGAACCCGACCAACTTCTGCGTCTACGACTGCAAGTTCTGCGCGTTCTACCGCCGTGCGAACGATCCGACCGGCTACCGCATGTCGCTCGACGACGTGCGCCGCGTCGTGCGCGACGAATTCGAGCGCGAGCTGACCGAGGTCCACATCGTCGGCGGGATCGACCCCAAGCTGCCCTATGCCTGGTTCGTCGACCTGCTCCGCGTCATCAAGGAGGAGCGGCCCGACCTGCACCTCAAGGCGTGGACGATGATCGAGATCGAGTGGTTCTCGCGCATCGCCCGCAAGCCGATCGAGGCGGTGCTGGACGACCTGCTCGCCGCCGGGCTCGGTTCCTGCCCGGGCGGCGGCGTCGAGGTGCTCTCCGACCGGGTCCATGACACGCTGTTCCCCGACAAGCTGCGCCCCGCGCAATGGCTCGACACCGCGCGTCGCGTCCAGCGCCACGGCGTGCGCATGAACGCCACGATGCTCTACGGCCACGTCGAGACCGACGCCGAACTGGTCGAGCACATGGTGAAGATCCGCGAGCTGCAGGACGACGCGAAGGGCTTCATGACCTTCATCCCGCTCGCCTTCCACCCGGCCAACACCGAACTCGCCCACCTGCCCGGCCCGACCGGCCTGATGGACCTGCGCGCCATCGCGGTGTCGCGCCTGATGGTCGACAACATCCCGCACCTGAAGACCTACTGGATCATGCAGGGGCTCGGCGTCGCGCAGGTGGCGCTGCGCTACGGCGCCGACGACATCGACGGCACCGTGGTCGAGGAGAAGATCACCCACGACGCCGGCGCGAGATCGCCGTTCGGGGTGACCAAGGGCGAGCTGGTCCGTCTCATCCGCGAATCGGGTCGCGAGCCGTGGCAGCGCGACACGACCTATTCCCGCCTGGTGCACGTGTGAGCCCGCAGATGGCGAAACTCAAGATCGGCGTCGTCGACTTCGTGAACGCCAGGCCGCTGGTCTGGGGCCTCGACAAGGAGCGCGGGGTCGAGCTCGTGCGCGCCCGCCCGGCCGCCCTGCAGCAGGCGCTGCGCAAGGGCGAGCTCGACGTCGCGCTGATCTCCTCGATCGAGGCGTTCCGCTCGCCCGAGGTGCGGATCCTCCCGGAGATCGCGATCTGCTCCGAGGGGCACGTGAAGAGCGTCAAGCTGTTCCTGAAGAAGCCGCTCGAGCAGGTCGAGAAGGTGGCGCTCGACGCCGGCAGCCGCACCGGTGCGGCGCTGGTGAAGATGGTGTTCGCCGAGTTCCTGCAGAAGCCGGGCGTCGCCACCGTCGAGATCGAGCCGACGCTCGAGCCGGCCAAGGTGAACGCCGACGCCGTGCTGCTGATCGGGGATCCGGCGCTGAAGGCGAAGGCCGGCACGCTCGAATCGCTCGACCTCGGCTGGTTCTGGAGCGATCGCACCGGGATGCCGTTCGTCTACGCGGTCTGGGCGTTCCGCAAGCCGAAGGTCGGCGAGCAGGCGCTGCCGCTGCTGCTGCGCGCGCGCGATCGCGGCCTGCTCGAGCGGAGCAAGATCGCCGAGAAGGCCGCCGCCGAACTCGACCTGCCGTTCGCCGGCCTGCTGCAGTACCTGACGCGCAACCTCCGCTACCAGCTCGGCGAGCGCGAGATCAAGGGGCTCGAGCGCTTCCGCGACATCGGCGTGACGCACGGCCTGTGCAACCGCCACGACGTCCCCTTCAGCCAGGCGCGCCTCACCGCCAGCTGACGCACGCCGGACGGCAGCGGCCGCCGTTTCGCCGCGGCTGCCGCGCACCGACGCCCCGGCTATGCTGCCGCCCCGTTCCAGCGGCGAGGCCCGCGGGACGTGCAGGTCGTCGGCGTGTGGCGCGACGACGGCCGGCAGCCAGTCGCAGCAGGGAGGGGACTCGATGACCAGCACGGTCGCCGGGCAGCGCGGCCTTTTCGGCGAGGAGGCGGGAGCCGCGGCTGCCGCCGGCCCGCGGGACGGGGCGAGCCTGAAGAAGGGGGCCGGCGGAGCGGCCGCGGATGGCCCCGCCGAGAAGGGCGGCGACACCGCCGCCCACCGCCTCGCCGCCAAGCAGCGCGAGATCTCGGTCTCCGAGTTCTTCACCAAGAACCGCCACCTGCTCGGCTTCGACAACCCGCGCAAGGCGCTGCTGACCGCGATCAAGGAGGCGGTCGACAACTCGCTCGACGCCTGCGAGGAGGCGGGGATCCTCCCCGACGTGAGGGTCGAGATCCTGCCGACGCCGCGCGACGACCGGTTCCGGGTGATCGTCGAGGACAACGGCCCCGGCATCGTCAAGCAGCAGCTCCCCCACGTCTTCGCGCGGCTGCTCTACGGCTCGAAGTTCCACGTGCTGAAGCAGCAGCGCGGCCAGCAGGGGATCGGGATCTCGGCGGCGGCGATGTACGGCCAGCTGACCACCGGCAAGCCGCTCTCCGTCATCTCGCGCATCGGCAAGAAGCACCCGGCGTGGTACGTCGAGCTCAAGATCGACACCGCGAAGAACCGCCCCGAGGTGCTCCGCGAGATGGAGACCGACTGGGACAAGGAGCACGGCACCCGCATCGAGCTCGAGCTCGAGGCGAAGGTGCAGAAGGGCAAGCAGTCGGTCGACGAGTACCTGCTGCAGACGGCGATCGCCAACCCCCACGTGCGACTCGAATACAAGGACTGGGATGGGCAGGAGCAGGTCTTCGATCGGGCGACGAAGACCCTCCCGCCCCAGCCGACGCAGATCCAGCCGCATCCCTACGGCGTCGAGGTCGGGATGCTCGGCGGGATGATGAAGACGACCGAGGCGAAGAAGCTCGCCGCGTTCCTGAAGAGCGACTTCTCGCGCGTCAGCCCGCGCGTCGCCGAGGAGATCTGCGACCTCGCCAAGGTGTCGCCCGACGCGCGCCTCTCCGGGCTCGAAGCGGAGCAGATCGAGCGGATCCACCAGGCGATGAGCCAGGTGAAGATCATGGCGCCGGCGACCGACTGCATCGTGCCGATCGGCGAAGCGGGCCTGGTCGCCGGCATGAAGAAGGTGCTGCCGGCGGAGTTGTTCCTGGCCGAGACGCGCGCGCCGAAGATCTACCGCGGCAACCCGTTCGTGGTCGAGGTCGGCGTCGCCTGGGGCGGCGAACTGCCGGCCGAGGAGCCGGTCCGCCTGGTCCGCTTCGCCAACCGCGTCCCGCTCCTCTACCAGCAGGGCGCCTGCGTGACGACCAAGTCGGTCATCACCACCGACTGGCGCAACTACCTGCTGCAGCAGCCGAAGGACGCACTGCCGGTCGCGCCGATGGCGATCGTCGTCCACCTGGCGTCGGCGTGGGTGCCGTTCACCTCCGAGGCGAAGGAGGCGATCGCGCACTACCCCGAGATCCTGAAGGAGATCCGCCTCTCGCTGATGGAGATGGGCCGCAAGATCGCCACCCACATCCGCAAGACGCGGCGCGCGGCCGACGAGGCGAAGAAGCGCAACTACATCGACATGTTCCTGCCGACCGTCGTCGCGGCGCTGCACGAGATCCTCGTGCTCGACCCGCCCACGCAGGAGAAGGCGGCGAAAAACCTGCGCGACATCCTCGAGGCGACGCGCAAGCAGAACGTGTAGGCGATCCCTCCCCGCTGAGCCACCGCGACGCAGATCCCGGAGCCTGACCCATGGCGAAGAAGAGCGGCAAGCACAAGAGCGCCAATCCCGAACTCGACAGGGTGACGGTGCAGTGCATCGAGAAGGTCGCCGGCACGGTGCTCGACACCATCCAGAAGAAGAAGCAGCCGGAACTCTCCTTCCCGGTGCGCTCGCTCTCGAACGTCGACTACGACGCGAAGAAGGGCTTCTTCGAACTCGGCGACAGCGTCTCGACCCGCACGCTCACCGTGAACTCGGTGAAGACCTTCGCGCAGACGCTCAAGCTCATGGGCCTCTCGAAGCAAATGGTCGAAGAGGACAACTGGGCGACCAAGCGAGAGGCGTACTACGTCTCGAAGAATTGGAAGGAGGCGCGCTTCCTCGAGCAGCCCGAGTCAGACACGGTGATGGACGACATCGAGGCGATGTTCAGCCTCCATGGCGTCACCCGCGAGCAACTCCGCTTCGTGCCGGACGAGCACGGCGGCGCCGTGGCCGGCGAGCTGACCGTGATCGACCGCGATCCGACCACCCACGAGCCGATCGAGATCGACTGCACCAAGTTCGGCACCGGCGCCTACTCGATCCCGAGCTCGGTCGAGCACTTGAAGTTCCGCACCAACGCGAAGTTCATCCTCGCGATCGAGACGGGCGGCATGTTCCAGCGCCTGCAGAGCAATGGCTATCCGCAGGAGGCGCACTGCATCATCGTCTCGATGGCCGGCGTCCCGACCCGCTCGACGCGCCGCTTCCTGCGCCGCCTCTCCGACGACCTCGACCTGCCGGTCTACGCCTTCGTCGACTGCGACCCGTACGGCATCGCCAACATCTACCGCACGCTCAAGGTCGGCTCCGGCAACGCCGCCCACATCAACCAGTTCTTCTGCGTCCCGCGCGCCCGCTTCCTCGGCGTCACCCCGCAGGACATCCTCGACTTCAAGCTCCAGGACGCCACCCACCCCCTCCAGGAGGTCGACGAGAAGCGCGCCCGCGACGCGCTCAAGAACGACCCCTTCTTCAAGAAGAACAAGGCGTGGGTGAAGGCCTTCGAGCAGATGCTCACCATGAAGGTCCGCGCCGAGCAACAGGCGCTGACCAAGTGGGGACTCAACTACGTGATCGAGAACTACCTGCCGCGGAAGCTGAAGAGCCCGGCGACGTTCCTGCCGTAGCGGCGCTCCCGGCGGTGAGCTTCACGGAGGCCGCCGCGTGAGTCGAGCGCTCCCGGCGCGGCCACCCGACTCCGCCGAGCCGTTCGCGCATTCGTCTTAGAAGTCGCGCTGCCCGACCACGCCGAGGAGCGATGCGGTGAGTGGCGCCGCCGTGATCCCGAGCCTGATTCCGCCGTTCGTCGTCGTCGCGATGCGCCGCGCCGAGGCGCGCCTCATTCGACAACTCTCGGAGGCGCGCGCGTTCACCGCGGAATCAGCGGTCGAACTCTCCCTCAACCGCTCGATGGACCGGCGACGCCTGCAGGGCCTGATCGACGGTGGCGCAGTGCGGGTGGCCGCGAACGGCCGCCACTTCCTCGATGACGACGGCTGGACCCGCTACCAGGGCCGTCGACGCCAGCGCGTGCTGCTGGTCGTCTCCACCCTCGTGGCACTCATCGGCATCGGGCTCGGCCTGCTCTACTTCCGGCAGTGACGCCGCGGCTCCGCGGGAGCCGATCCAACGGGAACGATCGGCGCCGCGCCTGACCCTTCGATCGCGCTCACCCGCCGCCGAACGGCCACCACCGGCGCTTCGGCTTCTGGAACTCCGCGTACCGGCGATCGAGCAGTTCCGCGAGGCGCTGCCAGTTCGACTCGTTCCAGGCGACAGCGTACGGCGAAGGGTCGTTTCCGCCGACCGCGTCGACATAGTCCGCGAGCCAGCGTCGTTCGTAGTAGTCGCGAGCGAAACGATCGCCTTGCTCGGTCAGCATGTCGGACAGCAAACAGCCGTCCAGCTCCCGCTCGAACCGGTCGAGCAGCTGCGCCCCATCGACGCGACCGTCCGCAAGCGGCGCACGACCTAAGGCGAGGAGCTCCGGGGCGAAAAGTCCGCGTTCGAGCAGCCAGCGCACGAGGTAGGCGATGTGGTGCGAGGCGTTGCGTTCCGGGTGGCCGTGCTCGATCGCGTCCTCGACGTGGTACTCGCCTTGTCGTAGACGTGCACCTCACCCACCGGCAGTCCTCCGCACCGCCTCGTCACTCGGTCCGCATCGTCACGCCGTCGACATCGACGGTACCGCTCGTTGCGGTGAGCGTGAGCCGCGTGTGGAAGACCGGGTTGGTCGGCACGACCGGCGCCGTCGCCGACGCCGTGTAGGACGCCCACTCGGTGGTGAGGTCGAAACTCGTCGTCGTGCGCTCGAGGGGCGCCGTGCCCTGCTCTTGATCCCGGAAATCGATGGTCACGTCGGCGCGCGCTCCGGGGAAAGCTCCGCGCATCCACACCGTCGCGGTGACGACCTGCCTCCCGCTCGCCGGATTCGGCTGATGCACCGTGCCGCCCGCCTCGAGCCGCAGGTAGGCGCTCCCCTCATGGGCGGTCGGCTCATCGACCACCCGCGCGACGCCAGGGTCGTCGAGATAGCGCCACCCGTAGCCGCCGAACGGCGCGATCGCCTCGAAGCCGCCATTCGCGACGTCGCCGTCGCGGCCGAAGCCGCTCATCACGTCGAGGGGCACCGCTTCCCAGCCGAGGGTGGCCGTGAGGTGCGCGACGAGGTACTCCGCGGCACCGGCGTGGTCGTACTCGCATCCATGCCACTGCTCGAAGAACCATGGGAAGGTCGCGGCCGAGACGTTCGGGTCGCCATAGCTCGCCACGACTTCGTCGTTGTAGTTCGCCGGCTCGCGCTTGCTCCAGCCCCGCGAGCAGAAGAGCACGAGATGCGCGTCGGGATGGACCACGCGCAGCAGATCGAGCAGATCCACGAACCGCTGCTTCACCTTCGTCTTGCCGACCTCGTAGATGTCGTTCGACCCGAGGTCGACGATCACGGCGTCGGCAACGAACTCCGCGAAGTCGTAGCTCGGCGCCGTGTCCTTGCGGAAGCGGCGGTCGTAGAGGGTCGTCATGTCGGCGAGCGTCGCGCCGGAGAGCGAGATGTTCTGGTAGTCGGCACCGAAGGCGCGCGCGGCGACGCCGGCATAGCCGAGGTCGCAGCCGACGCTCGACCAGCCGCTCGCGTTGCGCTCGCTGCTCAGTGAATCGCCGGCGAGGCCGGAGTCGCCGTAGAACACCAACCGCCGCGTCGCCGCCGGCGGCGGATCGAGCAGCGCGATGCCCTGCAACGTCAGTTCGCCGAACGTGACCCCGCTGCCGGCGTCCGTCTCCTTCACCAGCTCGATCGTGTGCACGCCAGGCTCGAGGCCGGTCGCCAGCTCGTAGCTCGCCGTCCCGGAGAGCGCGGCGAAGCGGGTGCCGGCCGCCCGGTCCCCGTCGACGATGACGCGGAAGTACTCGGTGGCGGAAGCGACGGTGAGCTGCACCGACGCGGCGCTGCCGTCGAACCGGAACTCGACGCACGCCCCCTGCCATCCGACGCGCGGCAGTGCCGGGTCGGTGCGATCCCAGCGACCGACGTAGCGCAGCCGGGAGTCGTCCGGTCCGATCGAGAGCGTGACCTCGACGCGCTCCTCGACGTCAGGAGGGGACGTCCGCCGCAGCGCCCCGCCGTCCCGACAACCGGCCAACAGCATCACGCCGACGAACGAGACCAGCCCGAGGAGCGTGCGCCCCGATCGTTCTTCCGCGTGGTCCATCAGGCGATCCTCTCACCTGCCGGCGCGGTACTCCTGCGCCAGCGCGGCCGGCGCCGTCACCGGGAGCCTACACACCCCTCCACGGCACAGCCATGCCGTCGCGACGGTCGCATCGCGTCCTTCGAGGAGCGACGTGAGCCCTGCCGTCGCCGCGCGCGTCGCCGGCGTCACCGCGATCACCACCCGATTGGGCGCAAAGCCTCTTCTCAACTCCGCGAGGAATGGCGCGAGCGACGCCGCGTCGGGCCCGACCAGCACCACTTCCGCCGGGTCCGACTGCCCGAAGTCGACCGCCGCCAGCATGCGGGTCAACGCCGGCCCGTGCTGCTCGAGCGTCGCGCGGTAGAGCGCGATCGTGCGCGCGGCGGCGCTGCGCTGCTTGTCGTTGCCGGTCAGCGCGGCGAGCCGCAACAGGTTGTGCGCGTGCACCGACGGAGCCGACGGCGTGGCACCGTCCCACGCCTCCTTCGAGCGCACCAGCAGCGCCTCCGCATCGTGCGCGGTGAAGAAGAAGCCGCCTTTCTCCGCGTCCCAGAAGCGCTCGAGCGAGAGGTCGGCGAGCTCGATCGCGAAGGCGAGGTCGGCCGGATCGAAGCGCGCCTCCCACAAGTCGAGCAGCCCCTCGATCAGGAAGGCGACGTCGCCGAGGTTGGCGTCGTGCTTCGCGACACCCCCCTTCCAGCTGCGAAGCAGCTTGCGCGTCGCGGGGTCCCACAGCTCGCGCCGGATGAACGCGACGGCGTTCGCGGCGGCGGCGACGTAGCGCGGCTCCCCGAACGCCGCGCCGGCGCGGGCGAGCGCCGAGATCATCAGCCCGTTCCAGTCGACCAGCACCTTGTCGTCGCGGCCCGGCGCCACGCGCCCGGCGCGCGCCGCCAGCAGCTTCTGCTTCGCCGCCGCGACGCCGGCGACCACGCGCGCCTCGTCCATCCCGCGCGCCTTGGCGAAGTCGGCGGTCTCCCACGGCCGCCAGAGCACCGACTTGCCGTGCTCGAAGTTCCCCGCGGGCGACACACCGAACCAGGGACCGATCCAGGCCGCCTCCTCCGCACCGAGCACCGCCGCGAGCTCGGCCGGCGTCCAGGCGAAGAACTTCCCCTCCTCCCCCTCGCTGTCCGCATCCATCGACGAGCAGAAGCCGCCGCCGTCGCTCGCCATCTCGCGCAGCACCCAGTCGAGGGTTGCGCGCACGACCTCGGCGAAGCGCTCTTCGCCGGTCGCGAGCCACCCGTCGAGGTAGCTGTTCGCGAGCAGGGCGTTGTCGTAGAGCATCTTCTCGAAGTGCGGGATCAACCAGCGCTCGTCGACCGAGTAGCGGTGGAAGCCGCCGGCGAGCTGGTCGTTGAGACCGCCACCCGCCATCTTGCGCAGCGAATGGACCACCGCCTGGCGCGCCGTCGGATTGCCGAACCGCGCGTCGATCCGCAACAGGAGCTGCAGGTCCATCGGGTGCGGGAACTTCGGCGCTCCGCCGAAGCCGCCGTGCTCGTCGTCGAAGTTGCGCAGCAACTGCTCGGCGGCGCGCGGCAGCAGCTTCGGATCGGCGAGGAACGCGGCGGGGTCATCGGTGGCGACGGCGCCGACATTCGCCGCGAGCTCGCGCAGGTGGCCGGTCAGCCCCTTGGCGCTGTTCGTGACGCGCGCGCGGTCCTCTTTCCAGAGGCGCACCAGCTCCTTCAGCACATGCGGGAAGCCGGCGCGGCCGAAGCGATCCTCGGGCGGGAAGTAGGTGCCGCCGAAGAACGGCTCGAGGTCGGGGGTCAGCCAGACCGACATCGGCCAGCCACCGCTGCGGGTGAGCGCCTGCACCGCCTTCATGTAGAGCTCGTCGACGTCGGGTCGCTCCTCGCGGTCGACCTTGACGCAGACGAAGTGCTCGTTCATCAGCGAGGCGATCGTGTCGCTCTCGAAGCTCTCGCGCTCCATCACGTGGCACCAGTGGCACGCCGAGTAGCCGATCGAGAGGAAGATCGGCTTGTCCTCGGCCTTGGCGCGCGCAAAGGCCTCGGGCCCCCACGGGTACCAGTCGACCGGGTTGTGCGCATGCTGCAGGAGGTAGGGCGACGTCTCGTGCGCGAGGCGATTCGCCGGCCGAGCGCTCGGTGGATGGGGCACGGGAGTCTCCTGCGGCGAAAGGGCCGCGACGGCGCCGAGCCAGAAGAGCTCGGCGGCGACGGGCACTGTCACGGCACGAAGCGCCCTTCGCAGCGCTCGACCCAGCCGAGCAGCTGCTCGCGGATCCAGTCGTAGGTCTGGACGAACTGCGAGATGAGGCGGCCGGCGTCGGCCTCGGTGATCTGCGTCCGGAAGACGCCGACGTTCTCGAGGAAGATCGACTTCGGGTCGCGCTGCATCGTCTCGATGCGCGAGTGGAACTGCCCCTCGTCGACCGGTGCGGTCGGGAAGCTCATCCGCACGCCCATCAGCAGCGGCGGCCGCTCGAACAGCTGGTAGTCGGAGCTCCCGAACGAGAGCATCGCCTTGCCCATCAGGTCGACCGAGTTCTGCGCGACGCGCGGACTGGCGAGCGACTGCACGGCGAACTGCTGCGCCGCGAAGTGCGGCACCTTGAGCTCCGAGAAGACCGCGCGCGCCACGGCGTCGAGCCGCTTCTCGAAGTCCTCGCGCGCGACGCCGGTCAACTGCTCCTGCAGGCGGATCCGATCGGGCAGCACGATGGCGGCCGAGACGGCGCCCTGCTGGCTGACCGGATTGCTCATCGTCGCGCCGTTCTGCACCAGCTGGAAGTTCGAGTAGCGCGAGTCGGGCCGCTCGAAGCACTTCGCGTGGAGCTTCTGCAGGTCGGTCAGCTGGAACTGCTGCTGCGGGAAGACGAGCTCGGCGAGGAACTGGATGCTGCGAAGCGGATACACGATGCGCTCCGGGGGGATCGGCACGAAGAGCCGGGCATTATGGGCGCGGCGCCGGTTGGAGCAATCGCAGCGCGATCCACGGCACCAGCACCGAGGCGATCTGCAGCCAGGCGAGCGCCCCCACCACCGCGTCCTTCGATTGATGGACCAGCGCGTAGATCCGGTGGGTCAGCATCTCCTGCGCGCCGGGCAGCAGGACGATCGCGTCGAATTCGCGCATCATCAGCCCGAAGGCGAGCGTGAACACCGCCAGCAACGCCGGCAGCAGCAACGGCAGCCGCAGCCGCAGCAGCCGCACGTGCGCCGGCAGCGGCGCGAGTTGCGCCGCATCCTCGATCTCCGGCGCGATGCGGCGGAAGCTCGCGGCCAGGCCGAGCACGGCGAGCGGCAGGAAACGGGACGCCAGCGTCAATGCCACCAGTCCCCAGCCGCGATAGAGGCGATCGCCGATCCCGGCATCGGCGAGGAAGAGCTGCTCGAAGCTCATCCCGAGCAGGAGGCTCGGGAACGCGAGCGGCAGCAGGACGAGCAGCCGGCCGCCGAGGCTGCCGCCCTGGCGCGCCAGCTGTCGCGCCGGCGCCCAGGCCAGCAGCAGGAGGAGCAGCGCGCCGGACGCCGCATCACGGATGCTGTGCCATGCATCGGGGGCGTACTTGACCAGCGCGGCGCGCACCGGCTCGCGCTGCCGATAGATGCCGTAGTCGAAGGAACCGAACGCGGGCGGCGCGACGGTCGGCGCCGCTCCCTGCGGGTCGGTCGCCGCCCCGGCAGGAACGACGGGCGCCGTGACCGCGGCCGGCACCCCGGGTGTGCGGGTCGTCATCCGCAGCAGCACCCCGAGCGGCACCGCCACCGTCGCCGCCAAGAGGGCGATCACCAGCAGGTGCGCCGGCACGCCGAGGCGGCCGAGGCGGAACGGCCGCGGCTCGACGTGGGCCCCCGCGAGCGATGCCACCGACCGGATCGGTTCGGCGCGACCCAGCAGGAGGAGCGCCGCCGCCGCCACCACGATCAGCGGCACGCCGAACGCCGCGGCCGCGATCGGGTCGCGCTGCCGCGCGAACGCGCCGTAGATCTCCGTGGCGAACACCTGGAAGGTCGACTCGCTCTGCACGGCGAAGCTGAAGAAGTCGGGGACCACGAAGTCGGAGAGCGCGAAGACGAAGACCAGCAGCGCGCCGGCGACGATCCCGCCGCGCGCCAGCGGCAACGTCACCCGCCGCAGCGCGCCACCCGCTCCGAGCGCGAGCCGAGCCGCGTCCTCGGCGTCGGCGCCGACGTCGCGGAACGCCTTCTCCGCCAGCAGCGCCACCACCGGCCAGAGCGACCCGCCGAGGATGAACACGATCGCCGGCAGGCCGCGCATCGGCGCCACCTGCACCCAGGCGATGCCGGCGAGGTAGGGTGGCAGCAGCAGCGGCACGACCGCCAGCGCCGCGTAGACCCGGCGGAACGCCAGGTCGGTGCGCGTGACCAGGAAGGCGAACGGCACGCCGGCGAGGACCGTCGCACCGCTGATGGCGCCCGCCAGCAGCACGCTGTTCCAGAGCGTCGAGCGGCGCGCCGCGGCTCCGGCATCGTCACCGAACAGCGGCGTGTAGGCGGCGAAGCTCAGGTCGCCGCCGCCGATGCCGAGCGTCCGCGCCACCAGCCAGACGACCGGGCCATACGCGACGAGGGCGAACGGCAGCCAACGCCATCCCCCGCGGATCCGACGAAGGATCGACTCGACCATGCGCGCCGCCTCATCGCCCCCGCGATGGGCACGAGCCTACGGCGGCGGCGCGATCAGTCAACCTGGGCGGCGTTCTCGACGATGCGATCGACGAGGCCGTACTTCACCGCCTCCTCGGCGGTGAGCCAGAAATCGCGCATGGCGTCGGCCTTGACCTTCGTCGCCGCCTTCCCGGTCTCGCGCTCGATGATCCGGTTGTACTTCTCGCGCACCCGCTCGATCTCGGTCGAGGTGATCTCGAGATCGCTCGCGCTGCCCATCGCCTGCATGGATGGCTGGTGGATGAGGAAGCGCGAGTTCGGCAACGAGAACCGCGTCCCCTTGCGGCCGCCGAGGAAGATCGGGATGCCGGCCGATGCCGCGAGCCCGGCGCAGATGGTGCGGATCGGCGCGCGGACGTACTTCATCACGTCGTAGATCGCGAAGCCCGAGTCGGCATCGCCGCCCGGCGAGTTGACGAACACCGTGATCGGCCGCTCCTTGCTGCGGCCGTCGAGCATCAGCAGCGCCGCGCAGGTCTTCTCCATCAGGCCGCGGTCGACCTGCTTGGCGATCAGGATGACGCGCTGCTGCAGCAGCAGGCGCAGCGTCGGCGGGACGGGCGTCTTCTTCTTCTCGGCGGTCTCCGGATTCGCCGGCTTGGGCGGCTCGGCGCCGCGCCGCGACGCGCCATGCGCAGTCCCGCCGGCGGACTTCGATTCCAGCGCTGCGTCCCAATTCATCGAGGCATCCATCGAAGCGTTCTCTCCGTCGGGGCGCGGCCGGTGCACCGGCAAAGGTCGCGCAGGATATCGAGAGCTCTCCCCGGCTCGATCGACCGGCCAGCGCCTCCAGCTCAAATCGGCCGTGGCACCGGCCCCCGGCTCGTGCTCACGCTCGTCCGCCGTCCTTGCGGAAGACCAGATCGTGGTCGGGCGACCAGGCCATCGCCTGCCACGCCGGCACCAGGCCGAGCAGTTCCGCTGCAAGCCGCTGCGGCCAATCGGCCGCGGCCAGCTCCGGCGCGTCGCGCGGCCACTGCCGGAACAGCGTCAGGCGGTGCTCGCCCGGCTTGAACCACTGCGCGAAGGTGCCGAGCATCCCGGGCGTCATCTGCTCGCACGGGTAGAGCTTCTGCCAGTCGTGGATGCGCATGGCGTAGCCGGCGAGCGGCCGGATCGCCGCCGAGAGCCGCTCGTTCCAGGGCGGCTCCTTGCAGCTGCGATGGAAGTTCTGCGTGTCCCACCAGCTGCGCTCGGTCATGCGGATGCCGACGGTGAAGTGCGGCAGCGCCAGTTCGCCAAAGAGCAGCGCGTGGAAGTAGGACGGGTCGAGATCGTCGGCGAACTCCTGGCCGAGGATCCGCTGCAACGGCTCCCGCTGCTTCTTGCCCGGGTGGAGCGTGAACCAGAGCGCGTCGACCCGATAGCCGTTGAACGTCCAGGGATGGCTGAGCGAGGTCCTGGTCTCGAAGGCGACGCCCGACTTCGCCTTGATCTCCTTCAGCGCCAGCTTGCCGAGCGCGCCGAGGTTGGCGCGGATCAGCCGGCGCGGCTCGTTGAACAGCGGGTCGCGCGTCTTGTGCGGCTCGAAGACGAGGAAGTCGGCCGGGCGGAACGGACGGGCGACGTCGGCCATCGCGGGGGCTCCAGGGCGGGCGAGGGCAGCGGTGGCGCGCTACACTCCCCCGCCTCGCCGGCGACTCGCGCCCGTACGCGACCGGGCCGGCGGACGATAGCCGCCGCCCTGCGCAGCCGAGGAGCGCCATGCAGCCGCCCGCCAAGCTGGTCTGGTCCGACGGACGGATCGTCGCCTGGGAAGACTGCCGCGTCCATGTGATGGCCAGCACGCTGCACTACGGCGTCGGCGTCTTCGAAGGCGTGCGCTGCTACGCCCAGCCGGACGGCAAGCCGGCGATCTTCCGCCTGGCGGAGCACGTCGATCGCCTGATCGACTCGGCGCGCTGCGTCGCGATGGAGCTGCCGTTCGACCGCGCCGCGCTGATGGCGGCGTGCCGGGAGGTCGTTCGCGCCAACGGCTTCAGCGACTGTTACCTGCGGCCGGTCGCGCTCCACGACTTCGGCGAGCCCGGGCTCGGCGCGGTGAATCCGGTGCGCGTCGCGGTGGTCGCCTTCCCGTGGGGCGCCTACCTCGGCAAGGAGGGGCTCGAGCGCGGCATCAAGACCACGCTCTCGTCGTGGATCCGCCACCATCCCGGCACCGCGATGATGCGCGCCAAGATCTCCGGGCAGTACGTGACGTCGGTGCTGGCCAAGCGGCTCGCCAGGCAGAACGGCTTCGACGAGGCGATCTTCTGCGATGCGCAGGGGGTGGTCTGCGAGGGCACCGGCGAGAACCTCTTCATCGTCAAGAACGGCGTGCTGAAGACGCCGCCGACGCATGGCGCGATCCTCGCCGGGATCACCCGCGAGTCGGTGCTCGACCTCGCGCGCGAACTCGCCCGCGAGCGCCGTCTCGAGGTGCGGGAGGAGCCGTTCCTCCGCGACGAGCTGTTCCTCGCCGACGAGGCGTTCTTCACCGGCACCGCCGCCGAGGTCACGCCGATCCGCTCGGTCGACCACCGACCGATCGGCGCCGGCACGCGCGGGCCGATCACCACCGAGCTGCAGTCCCGCTTCTTCCGCGCCGTTCGCGGCGAGGATGCGACGCGGCGCCACTGGCTCGCGCCGGTCGGGTGAGCGAGCCGGTGCGCGCTCCCGCGGACCTCCGCACGTGACCGGCGCGCCGCGCACCATCTTCGTCAGCGCCGGCGACACCTCCGGCGACCACCACGGCGCCCGCCTCGTCGCGCAGCTGCGCCAGCGCTTTCCCGACGCCCGCTTCGTCGGTTTCGGCGGCGCCGCGCTGCGCGCCGCCGGCGTCGAGCTGTTCGAGCCGCTGGCCGACACGCCGGTGATGGGGTTCGCGCCGGTGCTCGCGCAGATCGGCAAGTTCGTGCGGCTGCTGAACGGCGCCGATCGCTGGCTCCGCGCTGCACGGCCGGACGTCGTCGTCGCCATCGACTATCCCGGCTTCAACGTGCGCCTCGCCGCCCTGGCGAAGCGCCGCGGCATCAAGGTGGCGTACTGGATCTGCCCGCAGTACTGGGGTTGGGCGCCCTGGCGCGCGCGCCGCTTCGCCCGCGCGGTCGACCTCGCGCTGACGCTGATGCCGTTCGAGGTCGACTTCCTCGCCGGGCACGGCATCGCCGCACGCTTCGCCGGCCATCCCCTCGCCGACGCGCTGGCGGGAACGCCGCCGGCGCCGCGCGACGCGGTCGCCCTGGCGCTGCTGCCGGGGAGCCGGCGCGCCGAG
>VGYY01000078.1 GCA_016872815.1 Planctomycetota bacterium | reverse complement strand
GGCGCTGGTGGGCTCGATCTACCTCGCCCGCCGCAAGAAGGAGAGCTGAGGGATGGAATCGCTCGCCGGATACGTCTTCCTCGGCACTGCGATGTTCGTGCTCGGCGTGTTCACCATGGTGACGCGCAAGAACGCGATCTACGTGCTGATGGGCGCCGAGCTGATCCTGAACGCGGCGGCGCTCAACTTCGTCGCGTTCGCCCGCCATCTCGGCAATCGCCTCGACGGGCAGATGTTCGCCATCTTCATCGTGATCCTGGCGGCTGCGGAGGCCGCGGTGGCGCTCGGCATCGTGCTGCAGATCCACCACCACTACCCGAGCATCGACGTCAGCAAGCCTGACCGGCTCGGCGACTGAGGGGAAGACTGACGCCGATGGACTTCTTCCACGACGCCACCCCCGGCTGGTACGCCCTGGCGATCCTGCTGCTCCCGCTGGCAGGTTTCTGCTGGAACGCGTTCACCTACCGGACCGAGTTCACCCGCAAGCGCGGGCACATCGTCCCGCTGCTGACCATCGGCGCGGCGCTGTTCTGCGCGCTGACCATCTTCAAGCACGCCGTGCTCGACGAGGAGCTCGGCGATCCCGCCATCGCGCACGCCGGGGCCGGCCACGCCGCGGCTCACGGCGCCGATCCCGGCGGCGCGCACGGCGGCGCGGCGGCGACCGATGCCGCAGCGAAGCCCGCTCACGGCGCGCTGGCCGACCCGCGCTGGAACTGGTCGAGCAAGGACCACGGGCTGGTCTACGAGATCATCCGCAGCGGCGCGTTCCGCATCGAGGCGGGGATCAGCATCGACCACCTCACGGCCACGATGCTGGTGGTGGTCACGCTCGTCGCCTTCCTCGTCCACCTCTACTCGTCGTCGTACATGCATGGCGACAAGCGCTTCAGCCGCTTCTTCGCCTTCCTGCAGCTGTTCAGCTTCTCGATGCTCGGGCTGATCCTCACCGACAACCTGCTCCTGCTGTTCTGCTTCTGGGAGCTGGTCGGGTTGTGCAGCTACTTCCTGATCGGCTTCTGGTTCGAGAAGGACGACCCGCCGCGGGCCTCGATGAAGGCCTTCATGACCAACCGCTTCGGCGACGTCGGCTTCCTGATCGGGATCATGCTGGTCTACCGGATGTTCGGGACCACCGACCTCGGGGAGATCTACGCCGCGATGCAGGCGGTGGCCGAGGGGCGCGCCGAGATCCCGCCGCTCTACGGCTGGGAGGCGGGGACGCTGCTGACCGTCGCCGGGTTGTGCCTGTTCATGGGCCCGATGGCGAAGTCGGCGCAGGTGCCGCTGCACGTCTGGCTGCCGGACGCGATGGCCGGCCCGACGCCGGTGTCGGCCCTGATCCACGCCGCCACCATGGTCGCGGCCGGCGTCTACATGGTGGGCCGGATCTACTTCTTCTTCACGCCCACCGTGCTCGCGTTCATCGCCGGCATCGGCACCGTGACCGCGCTGCTGGCCGCGACGATCGGGCTGGTGCACAACAACATCAAGAAGGTGCTGGCCTACTCCACCTGCAGCCAGCTCGGCTACATGATGCTGTCGCTCGGCGTCGGCGGCTATTCAGCCGGCCTGTTCCACCTCTACACCCACGCCTTCTTCAAGGCGTGCCTGTTCCTCGGCGCCGGCTCGGTGATCCACGCGGTCCACACCGAGGACATGCGCGAGATGGGCGGGCTGAAGAGCAAGCTGCCGGTCACCTACCGGACCATGCTGATCGCGACGCTCGCGCTCGGCGGCGTCCCGTTCTTCAGCGGCGCGTTCAGCAAGGAGCTGATCGTCGAGCACGCCCTCATGTGGGGCTGGTCGCACGGCATCGCGCACATGCTGCCGGCGCTGGTCGCCATCGGCGGCGGCGGACTGACGTTCTTCTACATGATGCGGCTGATCTATCTGACCTTCTACGGCGCGCCGCGCGACCAGCACAAGTTCGAGCACGCGCACGAGTCGCCGGCGCCGATGACCATCCCGCTGCTGGTGCTGGCGTTCCTCTCGATCTTCTCGGTCGGCTGGCCGATCCCGGTCTGGGGCGGTCATACGCTGCCACAGCTTCTGGCGGCGCCGCCGGCGCTGGCGTCGATCGCGCTCGGCCACGGCGGCGACCACGGCCACGGCAACCTCGCGCTGGTGCTGGCCGTGCTGGTGATCTCGTGCGCCGTGATCTGGGCCGGCTACCGCCTCTACCAGCGCACCTACAAGGAGCGCAACCCCGGCCCCGAGGTGTGGGTGGCGCGGCTCAAGCCGCTGCACCACACGGTCAGCAACCTGTACTGGTTCGACGAGTTCTACCGCGCCACGCTGCTTCGCTTCTCCTTCGCCACCGCGCGCGTGCTGGCGCTCGTCGACCAGAAGGGCATCGACGCCATCGTCAACGGCGTCGGCGCGCTCGGCCAGGTCATCGGCCGGGGCTTCGCCGCATTCGACCGCATCGTGGTCGACGGCCTGGTCAACGTCTGGGCGACGCTGAGCCACGCGCTGGCGCGCAAGCTCCGCCGCCTGCAGACCGGCAATCTCCAGGACTATCTCGCCTTCGCAGTCGGCGGGATGGCCCTCGTCACCCTGTTCTTCTTGTTCCTGGCTTGACGGCCGGGCCTCCACCGACCGCCTCCCACGGGAAACGCTGAGTCATGATCTCGACGATCGACACGACGCACCTGCTGAGCTGGATCACGCTGGCGCCGCTGCTCGGCATGGTGGCGATCCTCTTCACGCCGCGCGACAAGCACGACGTGATCAAGACCATCGCCGCGGCCTTCACCGGCATCCCGCTGGTGCTGTCGGGCTGGCTCTACTTCAAGTTCGACCAGTCGCTGGCGGGCTACCAGTTCTACGAGGACTTCGCCTGGGTCGAGGCCTTCAACATCCGCTACACCGTCGGCGTCGACGGCCTCTCGGCCCCGCTGGTGCTGCTGACCGGACTGCTGATGTTCTTCGCAGTCTTCTCGTCGTGGAACGTCGAGAAGGGCGTGAAGGGCTACTTCATGCTGCTCCTGCTGCTGACGGTCGGCATCAACGGCGTGTTCGTCAGCCTCGACTTCTTCCTCTTCTACGTCTACTGGGAGCTGATGCTGCTCCCGATGTACTTCCTGATCGGCATCTGGGGCGGGCCGCGGCGCGAGTACGCCGCGATCAAGTTCTTCCTCTACACGCTGGCCGGCTCGGTGCTGATGCTGGTCGCGATGATCGCGATGTACCTGCATTCGGGCGCGACCGCGGCCGAGCGCACGTTCAGCCTGGTCACGCTGGCGCAGAAGGGGCAGGGCGGCCTGTTCGACAGCGGGCCGGCGCTGCTCGGCATGGACTTCCGCAGCTGGCTGTTCCTGTTCCTCTTCATCGGCTTCGCCATCAAGATCCCGGTCTTCCCGTTCCACACCTGGCTGCCCGACGCCCACGTCGAGGCGCCCACCGCGATCTCGGTGGTGCTGGCCGGCATCCTGCTCAAGCTCGGCGGCTACGGCCTGATGCGGGTCAACATGCAGGTGCTGCCGGGCGCCTTGTGGAGCGATGGCGGCCCGACCGGCTGGGCGACCATGCTCGCCGTGCTCGGGATGATCAACTGCGTCTACGGCGCGTTCGTCGCGATGGCGCAGACCGACTTCAAGAAACTGGTCGCCTACTCCTCGGTGGCGCACATGGGTTTCGTGCTGCTCGGGCTGGCGGCGATGAACCCGAACGGCATCGCCGGCGCGAACCTGCAGCTGGTCAACCACGGCACCAGCTCGGCGATGCTCTTCCTCCTGGTGGGCGTCATCTACGACCGCGCCCACCACCGCGAGATCGCCAAGTTCGGCGGCCTGGCGGCCCACATGCCCATGTACGCGAGCCTCGCGTTCCTCGGCATCTTCACCTCCCTCGGACTGCCCGGACTCGCCGGTTTCTGGGGCGAGGCGCTGTCGCTGATCGGCTGCTACGAGGTGTTCCCGAAGATCACCATCGTCTCCACCATCGGCCTGATCGTGACCGCGGCGTTCCTGCTCATGACCATCCGCAAGGTCTTCTTCGGCCCGAAGAAGGAGCAGTACGCCGCCTTCCCCGACCTGACGCTGCGCGAGTGGGCGTGCCTCACGCCGTTCGGCGTCTTCTGCATCCTGCTCGGCGTCGCGCCGTTCCTGCTGACCGACTGGATCGGGCCGTCGGTCAACGCGCTGGCCGCGCTGTTCGGGAAGAGCTGATCCGGCGCACCGAGCACTGCGTCACGCACTGCCGACCGCCGACCGCCGGAGCCGCTTGTGAACCTCGAAACGTACCTCCACGACCTCTCGCGCATCTGGCCGGAGATCGTCCTCTCCGTCACCGCGCTGCTTGCGCTCTTGTGCGACCTGCTGCAGCGCGGCCGCGACACCCGCGTGACCGGCTGGGTCACGGCGCTCGGCGTCCTGTTCACGCTGGGCTGGATCTGCCGCGACTTCGCCCGCGCCGACGGGGCGACCGTGTTCGGGATGATCGCGCACGACCGCTTCGCGATGTTCTTCAAGCTGCTGATCTGCGCCGGCACGCTGATCGTGACCCTGCTGTCGCTCTTCTTCCGCGGCTTCCAGCGCGACGGCGTCGGCGAGTACTACTCGGTGCTGACGGTGGCGGCGGTCGGCGCGATCTTCATGGTCTCGACCAACCACCTCCTGCTGCTGTTCCTCGCGCTCGAGACGCTGTCGATCTCGAGCTACGCCCTCGCCGGCTTCCTGAAGCGCGACGCCCGCTCCTCCGAGGCGGCGCTCAAGTACCTCGTGTTCGGCGTGCTGGCGTCCGGCGCGATGCTCTACGGCTTCTCGCTGCTGTACGGCTACGCGGGCAGTCTCGACCTGCCGACCATCGCGGCCACCATCCGCACCCACCTGCAGGTCGGCGAGAACGGCCTCACGCCGGCCGGCATCGGCTGCGGCATCGCCGTGGTCCTCTGCCTCGTCGGCTTCGGCTACAAGGTCGCGGCGTTCCCGTTCCACTTCTGGAGCCCGGACGTCTACGAAGGCGCGCCGACGCCGGTCACGACCTTCCTCGCCGTCGTCTCGAAGATCGCCAGCTTCGGCATGATCCTGCGCTTCTTCGGCGGCATCCCGCACGGCAGCGAGGGTGCCGCGCCGCTCGCGTCGGCGATCGCCGCGGTGGCCGCCTGCTCGATGACCTTCGGCAACCTGGCGGCGATGGTGCAGCAGAACGCGAAGCGACTGCTCGCCTACTCCTCGATCGCCCACTCCGGCTATCTGCTGGCGGGCGTCGCCGCGCTGGTGGCGCCGGGAGCGGCAGACGCGGCGCACGGCGCCGGCGGGCAGGGCGTCGTCGCCGCGCTCGGCACGATCTCGGGCGGTCAGGCGGTGGCCTACTACGCGGCGGCCTACCTGCTGATGAACCTCGGCGCCTTCGCCGTCGTGATCCACCTGTCGAACCGCTTCGGCAGCGAGACGATCGACGGATTCGCCGGGCTGGGCTGGAAGGCGCCGGTCGCGAGTGGCGCGCTGGTGCTGTTCCTGCTGTCCCTGACCGGCATTCCGCCGACGGTCGGCTTCATCGGCAAGTGGTACCTGCTGCAGCCGATCTGGGACAAGGGGCTGCACTGGCTCGCCGTGCTGCTGGTGCTGAACTCGGTGGTCTCGCTCTTCTACTACTTCCGCCTTGCACGCAGCCTCTTCCTCAAGGATGAGAGCCAGGCGCTGGCGAGCCCGCGCACGGGCGCGTTCGCGACCGAACTGACCGTCATCGCCGTCACGCTGGCGATCGGCACTCTCTGGTTCGGCGTCTCGCTCAACTGGCTGTCCAACCTGGTGCTCTCCCTGCCGGTCTGACCCTGCCGGTCTGACCCTGCCGGACTGGCCTTGCCGGTCTGACCTTGCCGGTGCGACTCTGCCGCGGCGTCCCGGCGGAAGTCCCTTGCGGGGGCGGGCCACGCTGCGCCGCAGCAGGCTCCAACCTCTCGCCGGCGCCGAATCGACGGCTAGGATCGCCGCGCCCTGCGCCGCGGAGCGGCCGCACGACCCAGATCGGCGGTCCGCGCGCGGCGGCGTGCCACGTCGTGTCGCGAAGCAATGAGTCACAGGATGGGAGCAAGGCGATGGCGAGCCCCGAATCGGTGGATCCCCGGCGAGTCGTGCCGACGACCGGCGAACGGCAGCGTCGGCGCTCGCGACGCCTCCCCTGCGCCGCGTCCGCGGCGGGCGCCGTCGCCCTGCTCGCGACCGCCCTCCCGGCGCAGACCTGGTCGGCCGGCTTCACCACCGAGACGATCGGCCATGGCTGGGATCGCCCCACCTGCGCCCGCTTCGCCAATGCGGCGAACCTGCTGGTCGGTGAGAAGGCCGGCCGGGTGTGGAACGTGCGCGGCGGCGTCAAGCGCCTGACGCCGGTGCTCGACCTGCGCTCCGAGGTGCTCGACAACGGCGATCGTGGGCTGCTCACCCTGCTCCCCGATCCCGATTGGGAAGAGAACGGCTACATCTATCTCGGCTACATCGTCGACCCCAATCAGGACGACTCCGAGGACGAACAGGAGTCGTTCGGCCGGATCGTGCGGTACACCACGATCCTCCAGACGGACGGCGAGCTGGTCGCCGATCCGGCGTCGCGCAAGGTGCTGATCGGCAAGGCGTGGCCCGGCGGGATTCCTTCGCTGCACTACTCGCACTCGATCGGCGACATGCGTTTCGCCGCCGACGGCAGCCTGCTGATCACCTCGGGCGACGGCGCCCACTACGACCTCGTCGATGCCGGGGGCTGGGATCCAAACGGCTTCGGACCCGGCAAGTTCAACGCCTCGGAGGACATCGGCGCGTTCCGCTCGCAGTCGCTCACGTCGCTGGCCGGAAAGGTGCTGCGCATCGATCCCGCCACCGGCGAAGGCCTGCCCGACAACCCCTTCTTCACCGGCTCGCCGACCGACAACCAGTCGCGGGTCTGGGCGACCGGGCTGCGCAACCCGTTCCGCTTCGCGCTGCGCCCCGGGACCGGCAGTCCCGAGAAGCTCTGGATCGGCGACGTCGGCTGGGCCACGTGGGAGGAGATCAACTCGGCTCAGTCGCTGGCCGAGAACTTCGGCTGGCCGTGCTTCGAGGGACAGCGCGTCGAGGGGAGCTACGACGCCGTCGATCCGATCAGCGCCTGCGACGACCCGACGGTGTTCACCAAGCCGACCTGGTCGTTGCACCACTGGCTGCCGGGGTCGCCGGGCTTCACCATGCAGTGCATCTCCGGCCTGCACGTGTACGACGGCGCGAACTACCCAACCACCTACCAAGGGCGCCTCTTCTTCTGCGAGTACGCCTCCAATTTCATCCGCACCGTGCGCTTCGTCGGCGGCAAGCCGACCGACGTCGAACTGTTCGGCAACAACATCGGCAACCCGGTCGACCTGGTGGCCGACCCGGCCAACGGCGACCTGATCTACGTCGCCATCGGCGACAACGCCGTCCGTCGCATCCGCTACACCAACAGCAACGGGCCGCCGGTCATCGACGCCGCGGCGAATCCGTATTACGGGCCGTCACCGTTGACCGTGACGCTCGATGCCAGCGGCTCGAGCGATCCGGAAGGGCAGCCGCTCACGTTCTTCTGGGAGTTCGGCGACGGCACCACCGGCACCAATGCGATCGAGGTCCACACCTATCCGCTCGGCATCGACTACCAGGTGAAGCTGACCGTGACCGACGCGGGCGGTGAGACCGCGACCTGGAAGCGGAAGATCTCGGTCGACAACTCGCCGCCGGTGATCACCCAGGTGGTCTCGCCACCGCAGCCGTCGTTCTACGTCGATGGCCAGCCGATCACCTTCGACGTCATCGCGACCGACGTCGAGGACAACGCGGCCGGCGTGCCGCTGACCATCGAATGGCAGCTCGACCTCGTCCATGACCACCACGTCCATCCGGCGTGGCACAAGCTGTCGGGCACGCCGGCGTACTGGAACGCCGAGAGCGAGGGTGATGGCACCTGGTACCAGGTGACCTGCACCGTGATCGACAGTCGCGGACTGCGCGACACCCTGCTGTTCGACCTGTACGACCTCGACAACCACGCTCATCCCCACCTCGAATCGGTCAGCGACGTCTCGCCCCGCCTGCATGTCCCGCTGACCGCCATGGCGCACCTCCACTACCCCGGCAAGGGCGGCGCCGACCTGATCTTCGACTGGGGCGATGGCACGCGCTCCGCGTTCCACCCGCAGCACCTGCAGAACCGCCAGGCGAGCCACGACTACAGCGCGCCCGGTCTCTACACGCTGCGTGTGATCGGCCACGACGGCGACGAACGCGAGGCGGCCGAACAGGTGATCCAGGTGCGACCGCTGCATCCGGGCGTCGCCATCTTCGTGCCGGGCGCTGCCGAGAAGTCGATCGGCATCTCCGAGCAGTGGGCCACCGCCAACCAGCTCGCCGACGACCTGCGCTCCGCCGGGTTCGAGGCGGAGATCTTCACCTACACCAACCAGAACGCGCTGGCGCGTTGGGCCGCCGCCTACCTGAACGACTCGATCCGCGACTACGTCGTGGTGCTCGACATCGCCCCCGCGGTGCTCTACGCCGGCGAGGATGACGGCTCGCTCGCCGAGACCTGGCTCGACAGCGGCAACGGCGTGATCTGGACCGGCGAGGCGCCGTTCACCTGGTCCATCGATGAACTCGGCAACGTGAGCAGCGCCGGGGCCAACGCCGCCGACGAAGTGCTCGACGCCTCCGGGAACGGGTTGTGCAGCGGGTCGGGCACGATGCAGTTGCTGCCGCCGGCGGTCGACCTGCCCGCGCTCCAGTCCTACACGGCGACGCGGGCGCTGCTCTTCGCGAATCTCGGTATCGACTGGACGGAACACGTGACCTACGCCGACAACGGCGCCCCCGGCGCCGCGCGCGCCTCCGACGCGCTGGTGGTTCGCCACGTCTCGGGCGGCGAGTTCGCCCAGTTCCACGTCAAGAACGACGATCAGCTCCCGCGCGCCGAGGTGCTGCGTGACTTCCTCCTGACGCAGCTCTTCGCCGGACTGCCCGCCGGACCCGGCGCCTTCGCCCTGCAGCTGCCGCTCCACGGCCAGCAGGACGTCTCGCCGCTCTCGGTGCGGTTCGACTGGGGCGAAGACGGGATCGCCACCAGCTACAAGTTCGAGCTCGACGACGAGCCGACGTTCGCGCGGCCGATCACCATCGCCGAGACCGCGACGTCTTCGTTCACGCCGGCGGGACCTCTCCGGCCGAAGACGCAGTACTGGTGGCGCGTGACGGCCCGCAACGACTACGGCAGCTGGGTGTCGTCGCCGGCGACGTTCACCACCAGCGCCCCCGGCAAGAAGCACCGGTGAGACGCCCCTGAGAGTTGCTCCGACCGCGAACGGCGGTCGCCCCAAGATGCGCGACCCCTGCAGTGCGAAGCTGCAGGGGTCGCGTGTCTTTCAGGTCCCGATCCCGCGGCGGCGGCTCACCGTGCGCCGACTCCCTTGCGCTTCACCCGCGGCTTCGGCGCCGGCGCCCCCTCGGCCCGCGTTCGCTCGAGCTCGGCCTTGAGCCGCGCCAGTTCCAGCGACAAGGTCTCGATCTGCGCCAGCAGCACCGCCTCACGGTCTTCGGCCGGGTGCATGCGGACGCGGCTCTCGCGAATGTGCTGTTCGGCGCGCTGGTGCGCCTCCTGCGCCCTTGCCACATCCTCCGCGACCGCGCGCTACCGCTGCGTTGCCCGCGAGTTCACCGGGAGAGCCAGCGCATCCTGGCTCGCCTTCTGGCGCCGCCCCTGTTGCGCGAGCGCCAGCTCCTGCAGCTCCAGCGCGCGCTTCAGTTCCTTCTCCTGCAGCTCCAGCGCTCGATTCAGCTCCCCTCCTGCAGCCCCAGCGCGCGATTCACTTCCTTCTGCGCCTGGTCCATGGCGGCCTGCACCTCCCGTTCGATCGCCGCCCGCTGCCCGGCATCGAGCCCGCCCACTGCGGTCGAGCGCTGCCGATCCCGCAACTCCGCCGTGAGCTCCTTCTGCGCGTCGACCAGCTCCGCGCGGACCTCGCGGCGAGCCTCGTCCCGCGCGCGCCTGATCTCGGCCTGCGCCGCGGCCAGGTCGATGTGCAGGTCGTCGCCGGCACCCTCCATGGCGTCGGCCCAATTGAGGTCGGCGAGCTCCGTCGACAACTCGGCCAGCTCGAAATCCAGGTCGCTCATCTCCTCGCGGAGGTCCTGCGCCAGCTCGGCGAGTTCCTCGCCGAGAGCCTCGTCGAGATCGCCGAGATCGGTCGCGAGAGCGTCGAGTTCCACGAAACAGCGCGGCGCCTCGCACTCGCTCTCGCACTCGTTCGCGCCGGCGGCGGTCGCTCCCGCACGCGCCGGAGGCACCGCGCGCACGCGCTTCCGCGCTGCACTTGGGGCGTCCTCCGCAACGCCGGCCACCGCCGGTGCCACCCGTCCGTCCGCCGCAACCGTTGCGATCGGTGCGATCGGCGCAATCGGCGGCACCACGATCCACTGGTAGCTGTCGGGCCTGACCCCCGGGCTGCACGGCTTCCACATCCACGAGTTCGGCGACTGCAACTGCGACGACGGCAAGTGCGCCGCGGCGGGTCGCGTCGGCGACACGCTCAGGCAACAGCTCGACGAAGAGCAGGATCCCGGATCGGAACGCCCGTCACAGGCCTTCGGCGCGGCCCTCGAGCCAGTCGGCGAACCGCTGCGGTTCGCTGTTGTAGGACGGGTCGTAGTTGGTCATCCGCAGCATCACCTTCGGCTGCTTCGGGTCGACCACCAGGTAGATCGACTGGCCGGCGTAGCCGATGTACTCGCGCTCGAGGTCGGACCACTTCTCACCGAGCGTCACGTGGTCGGTGTGCAGGCGCGCTTCGATGAACTTCTCGGCGAGGACCCGGCTCACGGCCGGACGTGGGAACACGCTCTGTTCCATCACGCGGCAAGTGGCTCAGGTGAAACCGGTGAAGTTGACCAGGAGCTGCTTCTCCTCGGCCAGCGCCTTCGCGACCGCCGCGTCGAAGTCGTCCTTGACGATCGGGTGGCCCTTGGCCGTCGCCGACTCGCCGTGGCCGCCGCCGCCCCCGGCACTGGAGCCCGCCACCCGCTCGTTCTGATACGGCGGCACCAGCGCCTCCATCACCCAGTCGAGCTTGTGGCCGAGCGCGCCGTGCAGGTTGTAGAGCGCGAAGAGCATGAACGCCGTGCCGGCGACCATCCGGCCCGAGCCGATGCCCGCGTGCAGCTTGACTGGCATCCCCGGCTCGAGCAGGACCGGCTCGCTGTCCTCGTCCATCCGGATCACGCCCCAGAGGTAGAGCGCGCAGGCGAGGAACAGCCCCGACCACCACAAATAGAACAGCTCGCGTGAGATCACGCCCCACTGCAGCAAGAGGTCGGCGTTCGAGAAGAACTTGAACGCCGCGGCCAGCTCGACGAAGCCGAGGCAGACCTTGAGCGTGTGCATCCACTCGCCGCTCTTCGGCAGCGTCTTCGCCTTGCCCGGCAGCAGCGACAGGAAGACGAACGGGATCGCCATCGTGAGCCCGAAGACCGTCATCCCGAGAATCACGCGCAGCATGTCGGCGTCGTCGCCGCTCGCTCCTGCCGCCAGCAGCGAGCCGACGAACGGCGCGGTGCAGGTGAACGAGGTGATGACCAGCGTCGCCCCCATCAGGAAGACGCCGGCGTAGCCGCCCTTGCGCGTCGCCTTTCCCGACAGCTGCAGCAGGAACTGGGGCGGCTGGAGCAGGATCAGCCCGAACAGCGACAGCGAGAAGAGGACGAAGAAGCCGCCGATGATCAGGTTGGTCAGCCAGTGGGTCGCGAACTCGAGGATGATCGGCCCGACTGCGACGCCGATCACCACGTAGATCAGCACGATCCCGGCGCCATAGGTCAGCGACAGCGGAAGCAGCGACGTCTGCCGCGCCGACGCCTGCTTGGTGAAGTAGCTGATCGTGATCGGGATCATCGGGTAGGTGCACGGCATCAGGAGGCTGAACAGCCCCCACGCGAACGCCGTCCACAGGAACGCGCCGAGCGAGAGCTTCTGGATCGCCTTCGAGGCGCTCGGCGCCTCGGTTGGCGCGCCCGCCCCCTTCGCGGCGCCGCTGTCCGCGCCGGCTTCGACGCCACCACCCGCACCCGCCGCCGTCTCATCGGCGTGCGCCGCAACGACCTGCAAGTTCGCCGGAAACGCCGCGAACAGCTCGTCCGGCCCGCTGCCGAGCGCTGCCATCGCCGCCGGCGCCCACGGCACGCAACCGTTCGCGTTGCAGGTCTGGCCGTCGATCGCGAGCTTCAGCGCGTTCGGATCGGCCGCCGGATCGACGCGCCGGCCGCGCAACCACACCACGATCGTGCCGTGGTGGACGTTGAGCCAGGTCTTCAGCGCGCCGAACTCCTGCGGCTCCTTCTCCGGTTCGGGGAAGCGCGGCGCGCTCCACTCGAAGCCGGCGCCCTCGACCACGATCGTCGTCGGCGCCCCGATCGCATCCGGGCCGCCGACGTCGCCGGCCGTCGGCCCGTGGCCGAGGTGATACCCCGGCTCGACCGCGATCCGGACCGCGGCGCGCACGTCGTCGCCGTCGGCGCGCAGGAAGAACTCGGCCAGCGCGTGGACGTCCGCGCCGAATGCCGCGAGTGCCGGCGCAGCCGCTGCCGCCGCCTCTGCTGCATCCGCTGGCGCCGCCGCCTGGCCGGGCGCCAGCAAATCGGCCGGGAACTGCGCGAACAGCGCGTCGCTGCCGGGTCCCGCATCGGTCAGCACCTGCTTGTAGGGCACGCAGCCCTGGGGATTGCAGGTCTGCCCGCGCAGAGTGAGCTTGATCGTCGCAGGATCGGCGTCGGCCGCGGCGCGCCGGCCACGCACCCACAGCAGCAGCGGACCATGGTGGATGTTGAGCCAGGTCTTCGTCTCGCCGAACACCTGCTCCTCGCGCTCGGGCGTCGGGAAGCGCGCCGCGCTCCACTCGAACCCGGCACTCTCCCACTTGAGCGTCGTCGGCAGTCCCGCCGCGTCCGGCCCGCCGAGTTCGGCGGAAGTCGGCCCGTGGCCGATGTGGTAGCCCGGGTCGAGCCGGATCTCGATCGCCGCCTTGACGTCGTCGCCGTCCACGCGCAGCCGGAGGGTGGCGTCGGCATGGTTCTGCGCCCGGGCGCTTGCCGCCAGCAGCGCCACCGCCGCCACGACCGCCGCGAACACCGGCAGTGCCGCCGTGAGCGTGCGCGCCAGCACCGCCTGAACTGCACCCGACCGAATGCGGAACGAAGAAAGCAGGCTCATCTCGCCCCTCACGCGACCTGTGCGGTCGCGGCGCGACCGCCTGACCGATGCCGCCGCCGAACCGCTGGTACGAACGCGGGCGCGGCCGGTGCGGCGGCCGGAAGCGGGGCACCATAGCAGCCGCCGGCACGCCCCGGGGGGAGCGAGGTTGCCGCACGGCAGGGGCGGCCGTCAGCCGGCCAGCACGCTGGCGTAGAGCGCCCGGTAGCGCGCGACCATGGTCCCGACCGCGTATTCGCGCAGGGCCTTCGCGCGGTTGGCGGCACCCGCCGCCGCGCGCGCTGCGGCGTCACGGAGCGCCTGGTCGAGCGCGCCCGCCAGCACTTCCGGCGCGCGCCCCGCCACGATCCAGCGCGCGTTCTCGGGCGCCACCATCGCCGCCACGTCGCCGACCGCGGTCGATACCGCCGCGAGACCGCACCCCATCGCCTCGACCAGCGAGATCGGCATCTGCTCGGTGTGGCTGCTCATCGCGAAGAGGTCGGCCGCGCGATAGGCGTCGCGCGGATCGGGGAGGTTGCCGGCGAAGCGCACGCGCGCAGTGACCCCGCGCTGCTGCACCCGCGCGCGCAACGCCGTCTCCTCCGGCCCATCGCCCGCGATCAGGAGCTGCGCCCCGGTGAGCGTCGCCACCGCATCGATCAGCAGTTCGAGCCCCTTCTCCTTGCGCAGCCGCGCGACGGTGGCGATGACCGGCGCGCCGGCGTCGAGCCCGAAGCGCGCGCGCAACGCCGCTCGCTCCGGCAGCGCCCCGCCAGGACCGACCGGCTCCGGCGCGAAGTGGTCGAGGTCGATGCCGTTCGGGATCAGGACGCGGCGCGCCTCCGGGACGCGCCAGCCCTCCTGCGCATGGCGCAGCAGCGTCGCCGACGGCACGACCACCCGTTGCACCAGCGGCAGCACCAGCCGCCGGAAGCGGACGCGCCGCGCCAACTGCCCGCCGCTCTCGTCGGGCCCGAAGCCGTCCTCGCCGTGGATGAGCCGCCGGAAGCCGAACCACCGCGCCCCCGGGATCGCCTCGATCGCGCCCCAGTTGTAGGTCAGCACGAGGTCGGGCCGCACGCGCTTGATCAGGCGTCCCAGCCGCCATGCATAGGCGCCGAGCCGGCTCTTCCGCGGCGGCTCCGCATACGCGACCCGGGGATGCTCCGCGAGCCGTTCGCGGCAGGCGAAATTGCCGTCGAGCCCGACGATCGTGTGGCGGAACGCCGGCGGCAGCGCGTGGATCAGCGTCGCCGTCCGCACCTGCGGCCCGCCGGCGGCGAAGGTGCTGAAGAGATGGAGCAGATGGATCGAGCCGGGCGGCGCCACCGCCACGTCGCGGTCGCCCGCGCCGTCGCCCCCGTTCATCCGGACGGACCGCCGCGAGCGGCGGGCAGCGCGCGCTCGAGGAACTCGCCGCGCACGGCCGCCGGCCGCCAGCCGAGCTCACGCTTGGGGCGGTCGTTGTCGAAGCGGCGCGCCGCCGTCCGCGTGGCGAAGTCGACCCAGCTCGGCCGCTCCGCCCCCGGCTTGCGGATCGCCACCTTCACTGCGTACTTGAACCACTCCTCGGCGTACCAGCTCGTGATCGACTGCGGATGGAAGGTGAAGTCGCGGCCGAGCCGCTCGCGCAGCTGCTCGACCCACTCGCGCGCGGTCAGCAGCACGTCGCCGACCAGGTTGTAGCTGCGTCCCGCCGCCTCCGGCCGCCGCGCCATCTCGACGAGGGCGTCGGCGACGTCGTCGACCAGCACGAACGGCAGCGGCAGGCGGCCGCCGCCCCAGCCGAAGACCTGGCTGTCCTTCGCCCAGAAGCCGACGCCCGAGTGCTGCGGCGCGCCGTGCGCCCCGACGACGAACCCCGGCCGCGCGATCACCAGCTCGAGCTCGTGTTCGCGCGCCGCCGCCTGCAGCGCCGCCTCCGCCGCGATCTTGCCGCGCGCATAGAGGCTGCGTCGCCCGGGCGCCGCGTCGAGCGGTGTCGCCTCGGTGACGGGCGACGCGCCGCCGCTCGAAAGGTCGTAGGCGGCGATCGAGCTGGTGTAGACCAGCCGCGTCACGCCGGCGCGACGGCACGCGGCCGCCACCGCGCTCGCACCGCCGACCATCGTCCGTGCGAAGTCGGCCCAGGTCGCGCCGCCGCCGGTGGCGAGGTGGATCACGGCGCGACAGGTCGCCATGGCGCGCTCGAGCGCCGCGGCGTCGGTCACGTCGCCGGCGCACAGCGTCACGCGCGGGTCGCGCAGCGCGTCGGGCACGAACGCCGGCTTGCGCACCAGCGCGTGGACGCGCTGCCCGTCGCGCAGCAGCCGCTGCACCACGTGGCTGCCGATGAAGCCGTTCGCGCCGGTGACCAGCACCGCATCGCGCGGCGCGCCCGCCGCGGC
>VGYY01000077.1 GCA_016872815.1 Planctomycetota bacterium | reverse complement strand
CGCCGCGCTGCGCAGCGTCGTCCTGTTCACCTGGGATACGACGCGCGCCGATCGCCTCGGCAGCTATGGCCACGCAGTCGCGCGCACGCCCACCTTCGACACGCTGGCCACGCGCGGCGCCCTCTACCTGCGCGCCTACGCCGCCTCCCCGGTCACATTGCCGTCGCACACGACCATCCTGACCGGGACCTATCCGTGCGCGCACGGCGTCCGCGACAACGCCATCTTCCAGGCCGGCGACGGCGCGCGCCTCCTCTCCGAGGCGCTGCAGGAGCAGGGGTTCGCCACGGCCGCCTTCGTCGGCACTTTCGTGCTCGACCCGAAGTTCGGGTTGGCGCAGGGGTTCGACGTCTACGACGCGCCTGACGTGACGACGATCGGACTGGGCTGGAACGTCATCGAGCGGCCGGCCGACCAGGTGACCCAGTCGGCGCTGCGCTGGATCGACGCGCTGAAGGCCGACCAGCGCTTCTTCCTCTGGGTGCACTACTACGACCCGCACGCCCCGCACGAGGCGCTGCCGGGCGAGCGCGGCGATGCCGCCGCCGAGGCGGGTCGCGACGAATACGACACCGAGATCACCCGCTGCGACGCCCACACCCGCACGATCCTCGATCGCCTCGCGGCGCGCGGGCTCGATCAGGGCCTGCTCACGCTGATCACCGCCGACCACGGCGAATCGCACGGCGACCACGGCGAGATGACCCACGGCAACTTCGTCTACGACGCGACCATGCGCGTGCCGCTGGCGATGGCGCCCCCGCCCGCCGGCGCGCTGCCCGGTGCGCGCCTCGAGACGCCGGTCTCCACCGTCGATCTGGCCGGCACCATCCTCGCGCGGCTCGGGCTCGATCGCGGCACGTTGCCCGAGGCGCGCACGCCGCCGCTGCCGGCGGACGATGACGCGGACGGCGCCGATGCGGCTGCCTCGCGCGCCATCTGGCTCGAGGCGCTCACGCCCTATTTCTCCCACCGCTGGCACGGACTGCGGGCGGTGGTCTGGAACGGTTTCAAGTACATCGCCGCGCCGCGCCCCGAGCTCTACCGCATCGGCGACGAGCGCGAGAACCTGCACGCGACCGAGGCCGAGACCGCCACCCGGCTCGCCGCGCGCCTCGCCGCGCTGGAGCGCGAGCATCCGCCGCTCGGGTGGGAGGCTGCGGGCGACCTCTCGAGCGAGGACATGGGCCACCTGCAGGCGCTCGGCTACGCCGCTGCCGGCGTGATCGGTGGTGACCCGATCGACCCGAGCCTGCCCGATCCGAAGGACCGCATCGGCGACCTGAAGAAGCTCGACCAGGTCACGATCGAGCTGTTCACGGCCACGCGGCTGCTCAAGCTCGACGTGGCGCTCCGGACCGGGCGCGTGCAGCCGGTGGCACCCGAGCAGCGGCAGAAGGGCGTGGAGCACATGGCGCGCGCCCGCGCCCTGCTGGCGGAGATCCGCGCCGCCAATCCCGAGGATCCGTTCCTCGACCAGGTCGAGTCGCAGATCCTGCTCAACCTCGATCGGCCGGATGAGGCAGCGCCGATGATCGAGCGCGCACTGCTGCGGGCGCCGCGCAACATGCCGTTGCGCTACAACCTCGCGGTGGCCTATTCGCGCACCGGTCGCATGGAGATGGCGATCCGCGAGATGGAGAAGGCGATCACGATCGAGCGGCGCTCGCTGCAGGGGCGACGCTGGCTGGTGCAGGCCACCGTGAACCTGCGCGACTGGCCCGCCGCGGCGTGGTGGCTCGACGAACTGGCGACGATGCCCGGCCAGACCGAGGCTGACCACGAGGGGATCCGTCGCGCACGCGCGCGGGTCGCGACGGAGCTGCAGAAGAGCGGCGGCGCGGCGCCCCGACCGCCGGCACCGGTCGCGGAGGCGGAGCTGATGCCGGAGGCGCTCCGTCAGGCCGTTCCCGGAGACGGCTCGTGAGCGGGCGGGGGCGACGAGCCGTGCGGTCGGTGGCGCTCGGGCTCGCGCTGGTGCTGCCCGGCTGCGACGACACCGCGCAGACGTCCGGCACCGTCGGGCTCGACCTCAAGTCCCTGCTCGTGCCGCACGCCGGACCGGCGAACGGCGTGCTGCTGGTCTCGCTCGACACCACCCGCCACGATCGGATCGGCGCCTACGGCCACGCGACGGCGCGCACGCCGTTCCTCGACGGGCTGGCGCAGGCCGGCGTCCTCTGGGAGCACGCCTACTGCGTCGCCCCGATCACCCTCTCCTCGCACACCTCGCTGCTGACCGGCGTCTACCCGTGCGCGCACGGCGTGCGCGAGAACGGCGCGTTCCGCGTCAGTCCGGAAGCGCGCCTGCTGAGCGAGGCCCTCGCGGACCAGGGCTTCCGCACCGGCGCGTTCGTCGGCACCTTCATCCTCGACCCGAAGTTCGGACTGGACCAGGGCTTCGAGGTCTATGACGCGCCGGACGCCTCGAAGGTCGGCGTCACGTGGAAAGTGACCGAGCGGCCGGCGGGCGCGGTGACCGACGCGGCCCTGCGCTGGGTCGACACGCTGAAGCCGGGCGAGCGCTGGTTCCTCTGGGTCCACTTCTACGATCCGCACTATCCGCACGAGATCGTGCCCGAGTTCGCGTTCGAGGGCGGCGACGCCTACGACGTCGAGATCCGCTACTGCGACGCGCAGATCGAGCGGATCGTGCGGCGCCTGTCCGAGCGCGGCCTCGCCGAGAAGATGGTGGTCGCGGTCACCGCCGACCACGGCGAGTCGTTCGAGGAGCACGGCGAGGAGTCGCACGGGATCTTCGTCTACGACTCGACCACGCGCGTCCCGCTGATCGTGGCGCCGCCGCCGGCGGGGACGCCGCCCGGCACCCGCAGCTCCGCACGGGTCTCCATCGTCGACCTCGCGCCGACGCTGCTCGAACGGCTCGGCATCGCGCGCAGCGAGCTGCCCGAGGCGCGCACGCCGCTGCTGCCGACCGACGCCGGCGACGACGAGCGCGCGATCTACTTCGAGAGCCTGACGCCCTTCTACGATCATCGCTGGCACCCGCTGCAGGCGGTGGTCTGGAAGGGCTTCAAGTACATCCGCACCCGCCGGCCGGAGCTCTACTCGCTGGTCGACGATCCGCGCGAACTCGTCGATCTGGTCGCGACGCAGCCGGAACGGGCGGAGCTGATGTCGCGTCGGCTCGACGGCCTCCTCGCCGAGCATCCGGTGCTGCCGTGGGAGGACGCCGGCGTGCTGTCGCCCGAGGATCGCGCCGCGCTCGAGTCGCTCGCCTATGCCGGCCATGCGTCGCCCGGCGGCAACCCGTTCGACCCCGACCTGCCCGATCCGAAGGACCACATCGCCGACCTCGACGAGCTCGACACCATCGTCGCGCTGGTGCGCGACGGTGCCGCGCGGATGGACATCGACGGCGCCAACCGCGGCGACATGCCCGAGACGATGAAGGCGGAGCGGCGCGAGCAGGGGCTGCGCATGATGAACGAGGCGAAGAAGCGCCTGCTCAAGATGCGCGAGAACTACGCCGAGGACCCCAACATCGACACCATGCTCGGCATGGCGCTGTCGGGGCTGAACCAGTGGGGGGAGGCGGCCGAGGTGCTGGAGCGGGTCGTCCGCCGCAATCCCGACCACGCCTCCAACCACCACAACCTCGCCAACGCCTACTACCGTGCCGGCCGCAAGCAGTGGGGCGTCCGCGAGATGGAGAAGGCGCACTTCCTCGACCCGAAGGCGCTGAACACCCTCGAATGGCTGGTCCGGGTGGCGATCCTCGACAAGGACTGGCCGGCGGCGGCGTGGTGGCTCGAGGTGCTGGCGAAGGCGGGCGGGCAGGAGCAGGCGGCGTTGGACGAGGTCAACGATCGGCTGGAGAAGGTCCAGCGGCAGCTGCAGCAGCTGAACCAGAAGCCGCGCCCGCCGCGGCCGATCCCCGAGGAAGAGCTGATTCCCGAGGGCATGCGCAAGTGAACGCGAAGGGGCCAGGCACGGTGCCGCGCTGCGTGCTGCTGGGGGCGGTGCTGCTGCCAGTGGCGCTGCGGCAGGACCCGCCGCCGGCCGCGCCGGCGGTCGATCCGGCGTCGCGCCCGAACGTGCTGCTGGTCACGCTCGACACGACGCGCGCCGATCGGCTCGGCAGCTACGGCTACGCCAAGGCGCGCACCCCGTTCCTCGATCGACTCGCGCAGGAGGGGGCCCGCTTCACCCACGCCTGGTGCGCCGCGCCGATCACGCTGCCGTCGCACGCGACGATCCTCACCGGCGCCGATCCGGCCGCGCACGGCGTCCACGAGAACGGCCTGTTCACCCTGGCCGAGTCGCGCACGACGCTGGCCGAGGCGCTGCGGGCGCAGGGCTGGCAGACCGCGGCATTCACCGGCAGCTTCGTGCTCGACGCGCGGTTCGGTCTGGCGCAGGGATTCGCCACCTACGATGCGCCGGGCGCCAGCGAGCTCGGGCTGCAGCCGGAGATGATCGAGCGGCCGGCCGGTGCGGTGGTCGACGCGGCAGTGCGCTGGATCGTGCGCGCGCGTGCCGACCGGCCGGTCTTCGTCTGGCTGCACTTCTACGATCCGCACGCGCCCTACGCGCCGCCCGAACAGCAGCGGCTGCCGGGCACGACTCCCTACGACGGCGAGATCGCCGAGTGCGACGCGCAGTTGCAGCGGCTGCACGACGAGTTCGCGAAACGCGGTCGCACCAGCAACCTGCTCGAGGTGGTCACCTCCGACCATGGGGAGGCGTTCGGTGCGCACGGCGAGCTGACCCACGGCCTGCTCCTGCACGACGCGACCATGCGCGTGCCGCTGCTGGTGCGCGGGCCGGGCGTGCCGGCAGGGGCGGTGATCCCGACGGTGGTGGGCAACGGCGCGGTCGCGCCGACGGTGCTCCAGCTGCTCGGCCTCGAAGCCGCGCTGCTGCCGGACGCGCACCATGAACCGCTGCCATTCGCCATGGTGGAAGGGGAGGCGCCGCGCGAACCGCTGCTGCTCGAGACGCACCTGCCGTACTACGAGCATGCCTGGGCTCCGCTCCACGCGCTGGTGCAGGACGGCGCCAAGCTGGTCTCCGGTCGCTACGACCAGCTGTTCGACCTCGACGCGGATCCCGGCGAGCTGCAGGATCGCGCGGCGGAGCAGCCGGAGAAGGCGCTGGCGATGCGCCGCCGGCTCGACGCGCTGCTGCAGGAACGGCGCAGCGCCGACACCGAGCGCAACGAACTCTCGGCCGAGGAGCTCGCCAAGCTGGCGGCGAGCGGCTACGTGTTGGCGGGTGCCGCCGGCGATCCGCTGCAGGACGATGCCGAGCGCCCCGACCCGCGCGACGCGGTCAAGGACGAGCTCGAGCAGCAGGCGGCCCTCGCCGAGTTCCGCCAGGCGCGCGAGCTGCTCGGCCAGGATCAGGCGCTGGCGGGCAACGAAATCAGCGTCTCCCAGCGCCGGCAGAAGCAGGGGATGCAGCTGCTCGATTCGGCGCTGAAGCGGCTCGAGCGGCTCGAGGCGCTCCATCCGGAGGATCCGTCGCTGGCGTTCGACCTCGGCAACGTGCTGCTGTCGCTGAAGCGCTTCGCCGAAGCGGTGCCGCGCTTCGAGCGGGCGGTGCTGGCAGAGCCGCGCGACGCGCTGCGCCACTACAACCTCGCGATCGCGTATGCGCGCGCGGGGAAGCCCGGCCACCCCGACTACGCCATCGCCGAGATGGAGAAGGCGGCATGGCTCGAGCCGCGTCTCCTGCTGGCGTACCGCTTCATCGTCGACGCCTATGAGCGCAAGGCCGACTACCCGCGGGCGATGTTCTGGCTCAAGCAACTCGCCGAACTCGACCTGCTGCCCGAGGCCGAAAAGGCCGGCTTCCTGCAGAAGCGCATGCAACTGCAGCAGAAGCTCGACCAGAAGGGGCAGCGGCCGCAACCGCCGCAATTCTGGCCACCTCCCGACCTGCGGCCGGAACGCCACGCCGTGGAGCAATCGGACGGCTGAGCGGGCGGGCGGCGGCGCCGGCGGACCGGCGGTTCACTCCGCGGCCAGCAGCTCCGACAGATGGAAGCGGCGCGCCGGCTGCTTCGTCGCGGCGGTGATGCGGCCGTCGTGGACTGCCGAGACCGACAGCAGCAGGTCGCCGGAGCGGGGGCGCCAGACCAGCGAGTGGAGCGTGACGTTGCCCGAGTGCTGGGCGACGCGGGCGAGGCCGCGCCACGCCTCGTCGGCGTCGAGGCGCGAGTCGCCGGTGGCGAGCGCCTCCTTCACGTGCTCCTCGAGCGCGCACCAGCGGATCTTCGAGTCGGGGATCGCGGGGAAGGTCGTGCGCTCGGTGGTGAAGTGGTTGGTGGTCAGCAGGAGCGGAGCGGCGCCCGGTTCCGGCAGCGGCTGCTCGCCGACGGCGAGCGGATCGATCTCGAACACGGCGGTCGGCGCGCCGGCGACCCCGTCGGTGGTCACGCGCAGCAGGAACGGGTTGCGGATGCGGGCGGCGCGGAGCGCGCTGCGGGCGGCGTCGATGGCAGCGCCGGAATCGCAGTGCTCGACCAGCTCGCGGGCGATCACCATCAGCGGGCGGGAGACCCCCTCGTCGCCGCCGCCGAACGCGCCGTTGCCGACATGCAGGAAAGCGCCGACGCCGCGGGCGTTCAGGCCGCTCGCCACGCCGATCAGGCCGGGGAAGGCGACGCTGACGAACGGCACGCCGCCGGCGGGCTCGAACGACAGGACGACGTTGAGGCGCGCGATCGTGTGGTCGGGGCGGTCGACGTCGAAGTCGAAGTTGCGGGCGACGAGGACGGCACCGTCGTCGGTCGCCGCGCCCCAGGCCGTGACGCCGCTGCAGCCGATCAGCCCCCAGTGGTCGAGCGTGTTGAGCGCCACCAGGTCGATCCGCTCCAGCGGGCGCCGGACGATCGGCAGGGTCAGGTCGACGCCGGATGCGGTCATGCCCGCGACCATTCCGTCGAGCTCGTCGAGCAGCGACTGCGGCAGGTCGATCTCGCGCTCGATCTGCTTCATCACCTGCAGGTAACGCGCCCGGATGCCGCGGCAGCGATAGCCGAGCACGAACGCCTCGAACCCCGCCTTGATGTCCGCGGCGAGCGCGAGGCCGTGCTGGTAGCCGAGCTCGTGCGGCGTCCCGCGCAGCCGCAGCACACGCAGGCCGTCGATGTCGGTGACGACGCCGACCGGCGGCGGCGAGCGCAGCGGGCCGGTGCGGGGCGCGGCGAAGGCGGGGCCGCCGGCGAGGAGATCGCCCGCGGGAGGCGCTTCCGCGCGGCGGTGATCGGACCGGTCGGCGCGATCGGGCAGGGCGCAGGCGGCGAGGAAGAGCGCCGGCACCAGGGCGAACCGCCGCAGCGTGCGCGGCTCGCAACACGGTTTCTCGCGTATCGCCATCGTTACGGCTCTCCGCAGAGTCCTCGCCCCGGATGGTATCGGCAGCTTCCCCCCCTCAACCGTCCTCCCGCACCGCCCATGAAACGGCGGATCCCGGATCCGTCGTCTCGCGGCGGCGGGTTCCGGGAGCGGGCGGAGGTTGGCATCTTCGCGTCGAACAGCCCTCGGAGCCGGTGATGACGATCCTGCGGTTTCATCTGGCGATCGCGGTGCGCGACCTCGCGTCGACGCGCGCGTTCTATGGCGGCGTCCTCGGCTTCGCGGAGGCGCGCGCGCACGATGACGCCGTCACGTACGACTATTTCGGCCACCAACTGGTCTGCCACGTGGCCCCCGACGTGGCGGCGCAGAACGCGGCGATCCACCTGCATGGAGCGGATGACGTCCCGCCCCGCCACTTCGGCGTGATCTTCGAGTGGGAGGAGTGGCAGCGGGCGGTGGCGCGGTTGCGCGCGGCGGGGGTCAAGTTCCTGGTCGAGCCGGCCGAACACGACCACGGCGCGGGCGGAGTGCAGGCCACCTGCTTCTTCCGCGATCCGAGCGGGAACGTCCTCGAGTGGAAAACCCTGCGCGATCCGGCGCGACTCTTCGCCCGCTGAGCCGTACCTGGGCGGCAGCGCGGGATGCGCGGCTATCGAGCGGAAGCGGGACGCGGCAAGATGCCGTCATGCGACTCTTGCAGCGACCCTCGCGGCGGACGGCAGACCGGGCGGTGACGCGCACGCTCGGCGCCACTTCGGTCGCGGTCGTGTCGCTGTTCGCCGCGCTGGCCTCGATGGCGGTCGGCGCGTTCGCCGCCCGCGCGCCGCGCCAGGAGAGCGCGGCTCCGGCGCCGACGGCCCCGGCGGCGCCCGTCGCTCCGCGCAACGTCGTGTTGATCACGCTCGACACGGTGCGTGCCGACCATCTGCAGTCGTACGGCTACTTCCGCGATCCGATGCCGGCGCTCGAGCGGTTCGCCGCCGATTGCGTGCGCGTGACCCGCTGCATCGCGCCCGCTTCGCACACGACGCCGAGTCACGCTTCGCTCTTCACCTCCACCTATCCGCTCGAGCACGGCATCGTCGGCAACTCGATCAACGAGAGCGGCGCCGGTCCGAAGTTCTTCCACCTCGACACCGGACCGTCCCTGCGCACGTTGGCGCAGGCGGCGCATGAGGCGGGGCGGCGCACCGGCGGGTTCGTCGCCGCCACTCCGCTCAAGCGCTTCACCGGCATCCAGCAAGGCTTCGCCGCATGGTCGGAACCGCGCTCGACCCGGCGGGTCGGCGAGCAGGTCATCCGTGAGGCGCTGCGCTTCATCAACGCCGGCGACGAGCCGTTCCTGCTCTTCGTCCACCTCTACGACGCGCACGGCCCGTACCAGCCGGAGCCGTTCGGCCCCCCCGAGTTCATCGACCACTACGGCGGCGAGCCGGCGCTCGACGAGTGGCTCAAGGAGCGCCGGATCGGCGCCACCAGCGGCGGCCGCGGCTCGAAGAAGTACTCGAGCATCGACACCTGCAACCAGTACGCCGGCTCGATGCGCTTCCTCGACGAGTCGCTGCGGCCGCTGCTGGAACGGCTGGCGCGACCCGACCGCGCCGCCGACACCGTGGTGGCGATCACTTCCGACCACGGCCAGGGGCTCGGCCAGCACGGCTTCCGGGGTCACGGCATCCTCTGGGACGAGCAGCTCCACGTGCCGCTGTTCCTGCGCATCCCCGGTCGTGCCGCAGTGACGCTCGACCGCGTCTGCTCGACCATCGACGTCGTGCCGACGCTGGCCGGCGCGGTGAGCGGCCTCGTACCGCCCGATTTCCTCGAGCAGTTGCGCGGCCAGGACCTGCTGGCGGCCGACTACTCGCCGCAACCGGTCTTCTCGTTCGCGGTCGAGGCGTTCGGCCTCGACGCCGTGACCCGCGGGCAGTGGAAGCTGATCCGCAAGCCGGGCGGGACGGTCGAGCTGTTCGACCACGCGGCCGACCCGTTCGAGCTGAAGAACGTGGCGGCGAAGCAGCCCGATCTGGCGGGCGAGCTAGTCGCGCTGCTGGACGAGGAGAAGCGCGGACAGCTCGCGCGCGCGAAGCGGCACCGCGCGCAGGCGGCGGCGGCCGCGGCGCTCGATCCCGCACTGGCGAGGGAACTGGCGGAGCTCGGCTACGGCGCCGGCGGCGAGAACACCGAGGACGGCGCCATCGACGGCGCTGACGGCGAAGGTGACGGCGACGCAGCCGACGCGGACGAGGGTGACGGAGGCGTTCGATGAGAGTGCTCGAGCTGCTGCTCGCGCCGGCGGTCGCCCTGCTGGCGCTGTTGGCGCCGCGTTCGCCGCTGCAGGACGCCGGTGCGCCGGCGCCCGCACCGGCTCCGGTCGCGCCGTCGCCAATCCGGCAGGTGATCCTGATCACGCTCGACACGGTGCGCGCCGACAAGCTCGGCTGCTACGGCTACTTCCGCGACACGACGCCGCAGCTCGACCGCTTCGCGGAGCAGTGCGTGCGTTTCACCCGCTGCCTCGCGCCGGTGTCGAACACGACGCCAAGCCACGCGTCGATGCTCACCGGCGTCGATCCGCACGAACACGGCATCCTCAACAACTTCTTCAACCTGCCGGCCGAGGAGCAGGTGGGGCGGGCGCTCCGGACCTCGCCGTCGCTGCGCAGCTTCGCCGAGGTCGCCGGCAGCGCGGGCGTGCGCACCGGTGGCTTCGTCGCGGCGACGCCGGTGAAGCGATCGACCGGGCTCGCAGCCGGCTTCGCCGAATGGACCGAGCCGGCGCCGAAGGAGCCGCGGCGCATCGGCAAGGCGGTGATCGCCGATGCCCGGCGCTTCCTCGACGGCATCGACGATCTGGCCGGCGAGCGCTGCTTCACCTGGCTGCAATTCTTCGACGTGCACGGCCCGGTTCGCCCGCCGAGCACGCCGCCGACGAAGTACACGCAGATGTACCGGACCACCCCGGAGCTGCGGGAGTGGATGGCGGCGCGCGGCACCGCCGAAGAACTCAAGTCCTCGCACGCCGGCAACATGCCGACGACGACGGCGCACAACCTCTATGACGGCTGCCTGCGCTTCCTCGACGACCAGCTCGGGCCGTTCCTCGACTGGCTCGGCACGCCGGAGCGGCGGGCCGACACCATGGTGCTGATCGTCGGCGACCACGGCCATGGCCTCGGCCAGCACGAGTACCTCAGCCACGGGCTCGCCTGGGACGAGCACCTGCGCGTGCCGCTGCTGGTGCGCGCCCCGGGCGTCGAACCGGGAGTCGTCGACACGCTCTGCTCGACGATCGACCTGGTGCCGACGGTGCTGGCGCGGGCGCCGAGCTTCGCCGACGCCGCGTTCTCCGCGCAGTTGCGCGGCCGCGACCTGCTGTCACCCGACCTCGAGCCGCGACCGCTGGTCGCCAACAGCGCGGCCCAGCGGCCGACGCTGACGCTCACCACGTCGCGCTGGAAGCTCGTGCGCTTCGTCGACGGCACCCATGAGCTGTTCGACCTCGAGGCGGACCCGCACGAGCTGATCGATGTCGCGGCCGCGAACGAGTCGCTGGTGCAGGAGCTTTCCCGCGTGCTGCTCGAGGAGGTCGACCGGCAGAAGCGGCGGCGCGAACTCCATCGTCATGGCGCCGGCGCCGCCTCCGGCGCGATCGACCCGCAGGTGCTCGAGGAGCTGCGGGCGCTCGGCTACACCGAGGGCGGCGACGCCGGTGGCGAGCCGGAGCCTGACGCCGGCGGCGATTGAGAGCGCCTGACGGAAAGGACGCGTCGCGCCGGGGGCGGCCGGCTGGAAAAGGGGCGGGACCGGCGTAGCCTCGCGCGGATGCGGATCGCGACCTGGAACGTGAATTCGGTGCGCGCGCGCCTCGAGCGTGTGCTCGGCTGGCTCGAGTCGGCGGCGCCGGACGTCGCCTGCCTGCAGGAGACCAAGGCGACCGACGCCGATTTCCCGCGCGCCGCGTTCGAGGCGCGGGGCTGGCGCGTCGCCCTCCACGGCCAGAAGACCTACAACGGCGTCGCCATCGTCGCGCGCAGCGAGCCGCAGTCGGTGGTGCGCGGCATGGGCGACGGCGATCCCGATGCCGAGGCGCGCCTGATCGCCGCGACCGTCGGTGGCGTGCGCCTGGTCGACGTCTACGTGCCGAACGGGCAGGAGGTCGGCAGCGCGAAGTACGCCTACAAGCTGCGCTGGCTGCAGCGACTGCGCGCCTTCCTCGATTCCAACCACCGACCGGGCGAGCCGCTCGTCGTGTGCGGCGACTTCAACATCGCGCCCGATGACCGGGACGTCTGGGACGTCGCCAAGTGGCAGGGCCAGTGCCTGTTCAGCGAGCCGGAGAAGGCGGCGCTGCGCGAGGTGCAGGCGTTCGGATTGGCCGACGCGCTGCGCCTGAAGCATGCGGATGCCGGGCTCTTCACTTGGTGGGACTACCGGATGGGCGCGTTCCACCGCGGCTTTGGCCTGCGCATCGACCACTTCCTGGTGACGCCGAGCATCGCCGCGCGGCTGCGCGACGTGAGGATCGATCGTGAGGCGCGCAAGGGCGAACAGCCGTCCGACCACGCGCCGGTGGTGCTGGAGCTGGCCGACGAGGCATGAGCGCGTACGCGGGAGCACGACGATGACGCACGGATGCAGGGGGGGGGCGCTGGCGGGAGCGGTGCTCCTCGTGGCGGGCTGCACGGTCGAATGGAGCGGCGGGGCGACGAGCTTCGTCCTGCACAAGGTGCAGTCCGAGCGCGTCGACGAGATCGCGCTGCCGCTGGCCGCCGGCGGCGAGCTGCGGGCCAAGGAGCTGTGCGGCGATGTCGATGTGCGGGTTGATTCCGGCCCGGCGCGGATGGTGGTGCGCTGGAAGGGCTACGGCATGGATGCGGCGGATGCGCAGCTGGCGCTGGCGGAAGCTCGCGTCGACGTGACCGGCGATGCCGCGGCGGTCGATCTGCGGGTGATCGTGCCGATGCGCGACGGCCAGGTGCGGGCGCGGGCCGACCTCGAGCTGGTGCTGCCGCAGAACGTGGCGTTGCGCCTCGACACCAGCACGGGCGACCTCGTCGTCGCCGGGCCGGTGCGGAGCGCCGAGCTCGAGACCCGCTACGGCGACGTGCGCGCGAACGCGATCACCGGCGCCGTCCGCGCGCGGTCGAGCTCGGGCGACGTCGAGCTGTCGACGGTCGGCGGCGCGGTCGAGGCGGTCACCGCGTACGGCGACGTCACGCTGCGCGCCTGCACCGGGTCGAAGGTCGAGGCGACCTCGAGCTCCGGCAACGTCGCAGCCAGCGACGGCGGGGACGCCAACTGGCGGCTCGAGTCGAAGTACGGCGATGTGCGGCTGGCGGGCGGCGCCGGCACGCTGTCGATCTCGACCTCGAGCGGGCGGGTCGTGGTGACCGGCTTCACCGGCAGCGTGCGCGCCCGCGATGGCTACGGGGACGTCGAGCTCACCGGGCGCTTCTCGGGGGTGGACGCCGAGTCGAGCTCGGGCGACGTCCGGGTGCGGCTGGAGGAGGTCGCCGGCGAGCTGCGCGAGGTCGTGCTCGAGTCGAGGTACGGCAACGTCGAGCTGGTCGTCTGCGTCGCGCTCGATGCCGAGCTGGTGGCGACGACCCGCTACGGCGAGGTCGATTGCGACCTGCCGATCGCCGTGACCAGGCGCGACGAGGACGGCAAGCGACTGGAGGGGCGGCTCGCCGCGCCGGTCGGGCCAGAGGCGCCGGCGGCCGGCGCCGCCACTCGGCTGCGGCTCAGCACCGCCAGCGGCGACGTGCGCGTGCGGCGAGGCGGACGATGATCGGTTCGCTGCTGGCCGCCGCGCTGGCGTCCGTGCCCGCGGAGGACTTCGAGGCCGATCTCGCCCTGCTGCGCCGCTTCCATCCGCTCGAGACGCCGGCCGTGCGCGAGCGGCTGCGGGAGTTCCTCGCGGGGTCACGGCGCGAGAACGAGGCGACCGCCCGGCGCGAGTCGCTCACGGGCGACGGCCGGGTCGACCACGCCCTGCAGCTCGTACGGATCGAGGAGCAGTTGGCGCGACTCGCGTGGAGCGATGCCGACGCCGCCGCGGCGGCCCCGCTGCTCGAGTGGCTGCAGCCGATCGCGGCGCTCGAGGCGCACGATCGCTCGGGCGCGCCGTTCACGGCCGCCGAGCCGTCGGGCGCGGCGCTGGCCCGCGCGGCGCAGCTGGCCGACGCCGTCGACCTCGCCGTCGAGCAGGGCGCGGTCGCAGCCGTGCGCTCGCATCCGGACGCGTTGCGCCATGCGCGCGAGCGGGCGCGGGAGGCGCAGCGCTGGCTCGCCGACTGGTCGCGGCGCACGCTGCCGACCGATCCGCTGCTCGACTTCTGGTGCCGGCAGCCGGCCGAGGCCGTGGTCAAGGCGTGCGAGCGGCTGGCCGGCCGCATCGACGCCCGGCTCGAGGAGCTGAAGCAGACGGCGGAGGGCAACCCGTTCGCCATCGGCCGCGAGCGCTACGCGGCGCTGCTCGCGTTCGAGCGGATCGCGCTGACGCCGGAGGAGATGCTCGCGTTCGGCCAGCAGCAGCTCGCCGAGCTGCAGGACGAGATCGGCGCGGAGACGGCGAAATGGCGGGGTGCGCCGGGGTTCGCGCTGCCGACCGATCTGCCGCCGGAGCTGGTCGCGGCGGCGGAGGGTCCCGCCGCCTGGCGCCTCGGTCTCGAGCTGGCCAAGCGCGACATCGTGCCGGTGGGCGCCCAGCGCGACTTCGTGCAGCAGGTCGCGCTCGAGGCGATCGCGTTCGTGCAGGAGCAGCGGCTGTTCGAGGTGCCGCCGCTTGCCGCGGAATGCTGGCGGCTCAAGCTCTCCGATCTCGAGACGCAGAAGACGCTGGCGTTCGGCTACTACGGCGGCGAATACATGGGCGTCGGCGCGCCGCTGCCGGCGATGGAGCACTCGCGCAAGGTCGAGGCGCTGCGCAGCAACGCGCGGCCGACCACGCGCACCGTGGTCCCGCACGAGCTGATCCCCGGCCACCACCTGCAGGGCTTCCACGTCGATCGCCGGCCGGCGCGCGCACCGTGGCACTCCCCGTTCTTCGTCGAGGGATGGGCGGTCCACGGCGAATGGCTGATGGACCGCCACGGCTTCTTCCGCGACCCGCGCGAACGGATCGGCCACCTTTTCTGGCGGCTGCTGCGGGCGGCGCGCATCGTTGTCTCGACCCGGTTCCACCTGCGCGAATGGACGCCGGCGCAGATGGTCGACTTCATGGTCGAGCAGGCCGGGCTCGAGCGCAGCGCCGCGCAGGCCGAGGTCGACCGCTACATGGTCTACTCGCCGCTCTACCAATGCGCTTACCTCTACGGCGCCTGGCAGATCCGGCAGCTGCGCGAGGAGTGTCGCGCGCAGTGGGACGCGCAGGCGCGCGCCGGCGCGGGCCCGGGTTACGACGACGTGCGGTTCCATCGGCGACTGGTCGAGCAGGGATCGATCCCGCTCGCGTTCGCGCGGATGGCGATGCTGGACGAACGCGAGGTGCGACCGTGGAAGTGATCGCCCCATCCGCCGCCTGGCTCACCGCCGACCTGCCCGGCATCGGCGGCATCCTGCGCGAACGGCCCGAGGACTTCGTCGTCGACGAGTTGCCGCTGCGCCCGCCGAGCGGCCATGGCGACTTCGCCCGCGCCCGCATCCGGAAGCACGGCCTGTCCACGCCCGAGCTGCAGCGGCGGATCGGCGCGGCGTTGCAGCTCCCGACCACCGAGGTCGGCGTCGCCGGGATGAAGGACGCGGTCGCGGTCGCCTGGCAGTGGCTGTCGGTGCCGTGGAAGAAGGAACCGAAGCTGTCGGCGGCGACGATCAAGGACGTCGAGATCGTCGAGATCGCGCGCGATCACGAGCCGCTCCATCCCGGCGCGCTCGCCGGCAACCGCTTCGCCATCACCATCCGCGGCGTCGGGCCGGAGCAGGACGCGCTGCGCCGGGCGGAGGCGATCCTCGCGGTGCTGGCGGCGCGCGGCGTGCCCAACTTCTTCGGCCCGCAGCGCTTCGGCGTGCGCGGCGAGGGGCCCGAGCTCGGCCGCCATCTGCTGGCGCGCGAACCGCTGAAGGCGCTCGACCTCTTCCTCGGCGCGCCGTCGCCGCGCGAGGGCGATCCGCGCGCGCAGGCGTTTCGCCGCGCCTACGAGAAGCGGAACTACGGCGAGGCGCTGTCGCTGGTGCCGGGCCGATTGAACGGCGAGCGGCGGCTGCTCGAGCAATTGGTGCGCGGGCGCCGCCTCGAGGCGGTGGCGGGGGAGTTGGCGCCGGCGACGCGGCGGATGGCGCTGTCGGCGTGGCAGTCGCTGCTGTTCAACCGCGTGGTGGCGGCGCGGCTCGCCGGGCTCGACGCGCCGCTGGCAGGGGACCTGCTGGTCGCCGAGGGCGCGGC
>VGYY01000076.1 GCA_016872815.1 Planctomycetota bacterium | reverse complement strand
GGCGAGGGCAGCGCGCCGCTGCTCGGCCCGCGCAGCGGCCGCATCCTCGACGCGGCGACGCGCCAGCCGTTGGCCGGCGCCGAGATCGTCCGCGTCACCGACGAGTTCGACGGCGCCCGCGATCGGTGGCGGCACTTCGAGCGGGCGGTGCCGCGCGCCGTGGCCGACGCTGCCGGGGTCTTCTCCATCGCCGACGTCCGCGTCGACGAGCCGCTCTGGATCGGCGTCGATGGCTACCCGTGGACGCGCCTCGAGCTCGCGCCTCTGGCGATCGACGGCGGCATCACCGACGTCCTGCTCTCGCCCGGCGTGCGCTTGCGCGCGCAGGTTCGCGCTGCGGGCGGCGCGCCGGTGGCCGGCGTCAGGGTGGTGGTCCGCAGCGAGCCGTTGTTCGTCGCCGAGCCGGTCGCCGGACGGACCGAAGTGGTGCAGTCACGCCACGAATGGCTGGCGATGACCGGCGCCGATGGCGAGGCGCGCTTCCTGCGCCTGCCCCCGTTCCGCGCGCTGGACGCGACGCTCGACCCCACGACGCTGCCGCCCGGCGCAATTTCCACCGAGGATGGCCCCACGCTCAAGATTCCCGAAGGCGAGGAGGTCGTTCGCGAGTGGCGAATCGGCGGCGGCGTGACCCTGCGCGGCCGCGTCGTCGACGCGGCCGGAGTCGCCATGTCCCATGCCCACCTCTGGCTGGCGCGCGCCGACGCCCCGCTGGCGCGCGATTCGGACGGCCGGGCGCAGTTCGAGGTGGGGGACGACGCGCAGTGCATGGGGTCGACGTTCGCCGACCGCGACGGCCGGTTCGAGTTCCGGCCGCTGCCGCCCGGCCGCTATCTCGTCGGTCCGGCGCCATGGAGCCGCGAGGGAGCCGGGCATGCGCGTGGCGATCTCGTCCCGCATGCGCGCGAGGTGGTGCTCCGCGAGGGACAGGTCGTCGAGGAACTGGAACTGATCGTGGAGCGCGGGCTGTTCCTGCGCGGACGGGCTAGCGGGCCGCGCGGCGAGCCGGTGGCGGGGTCCTTGGTGGCGACGCGGATCGCCGCCGCCGACGTGGCCGGATTCGATCCCGATCGCGCGGAGCTGCCGGCCGCCGCGGTCGGTGGCGAGCGGGCGGAGGTGAGAGGGGTGTGCGCCGAGGACGGGCGGTTCCTGCTGGGGCCGCTGGCCGACGGTCACTGGACCGTGCTGGTGGAACCGAACGCTCCCGAGTACGCGCGGGTGCGCTCGCAGGCGCTGCTGGCGCCGGACGACGACGTGACGTTGCGCGTGCCGCTCGCGGCGCAGCTCGAGGTCGCGTGCATCGCGCCGGATGGCAGCGTGGTGCCGACGCGGCTGGTCGTGGTGCGGGAGGATCGCGAAGGCGTCGCCTGGATCGACGGCTCCGGTCGCGGCGCGGACCACGACGATGTCATCGCCGGCCTGCTCGCCGGCACCTTCGCCATCGGCGCCACCACCGACGACGGCCTCGCCGGCGTGCTCGGCGCGATCCGGCTGGTGGAAGGTGAGCGGCGGCGGGTCGAGCTGCCGCTGGTCCGCGGCGGCGTCGTGGAACTTCACCACCGTGCGCGCACCTCCGAGCGGGCGACGGTGAGCTGCCGGAGCGACGGCGTCGTCGTCGCCCTGGTGGAGGTGCCGCCCGGCGCGCGGGTCCGCGTGGCGCTGCCGCCGGGCCCGGTGCAGTTGCGTGGCACCGTCGACGCGTCAAGGTGGGGCCGCGACCTCGAGGTGCAGGTCGGCGCGACGGTCGAGGTGGTGATCGAGCCGTGAGGTGGAGCGGCCCGCGTGCGCCGCGATCGCCGACGTCCCGTCGCAACTGGACGCTTCAGTTGGCCCAGCGGGTGACACCGCTCCGGGTGTCCTGACTCTGCTGCGAACTCGAGAGTCAGGACACCGGATCAGCACGGCACCGCGCTACGGCAGCAGCCCCTTCTCGTGCAGGATCCGCTCCTTCTCCTCGGCCAGCTTCTTCATCGCCGCCATCGGGTCCATGTCGCCGTCGATCGCCTGGCCGACGTACTTCTGCGTCTCGGCCAGCAGCTCGTTGAAGCAGGGGACGTTCCAGAAGTCGCGCATCGTGTCGATCGAGTCGGCGAACGGCGCGTTGTAGGGGGTCGCGCTGCGGAAGGCGTCGCTCTTCAGGATCTCGGTGTGGGCGGTGAAGCCGGCCGGCTTCTTGATCCACTGCTCCTGGACGTCGCGTTGCAGGAACCAGGCGACGAACTGCTTCGCCTTGTCCTGGCGCGCCTTGGCGATCTTGGTCGAGATCGAGAAGCCCTGGCCACCCAGACTCGCGACGCGGCCCTTCGGCCCCTTCGGCACCACCGCGAACCCGACGCGATCGCCGAACTTCTCCTGGATGCCGGGGAAGAAGGCGAAGTAGTTGACCGCCATGGCGGTCGACTCGTTCAGGAAGTACTCGACCGACTGGACGTAGTCGAGGTTCTCCGCGCCGTTCGGGCCGAACTTGAGCAGGTCGCGGAACATGTTGAGCGCGGCGACGGTGCCGTCGGTGTCGAGCGCCCCCTTCACCGTCTTGCCGCCTTCGGCATGCCAGGCGCCGCCGTAGGCCCAGAGCAGGTTCTGCAGTCCCATGGTCAGGGCGTCGTAGGCGCGGCCGGTCAGCATCGCGCAGCCGAAGCGCTTCTGGTCGGGACGCTGGAAGAACTCGGCGACCTGGCGGAAGTCGTCCCACGTGTCGGGCACGGCGAGCGGCCGGCCGTACTTCTGCTGGAACGCCTCCTTCTCCTTCGGGTCGTCGAACCAGTCCTTGCGGTAGGCGATGCCGATGGCGTCGGTCTCGCACGGTGCGGCGTACCACTTGCCGCTGCCGGAGGGGTACTCGCAGAGGTACTTGGCGGCCCGCTCGTGGATCGTCTTCATGTCGATCACGGTCGGCATCCAGTCGGTCAGCTCGAGGTAGAGGCCGGCGGAGGCGCCGCGACCAATCCACTGGCTGTCGCCGATGACGATGTCGAACGTCGTCGGGTGCTTCGGCGTCGCGGTGCCGAACTCCTGGAAGGTCTTGGTCTGGTAGTCCGGAAGCGGGATCTCCTGCACATCGACCGCGATCCCGGTCTTGGCCGTGAAGTCACGGGCCAGCTCGCGCAGCCCCTTCGGCGGCGGCCACTCGAACCACCAGAGCGTGAGCGGCTTGCCGTCGTCGACGTATTCGGCGCCGCCGCTCCCGCCGCTGTCGCCGCACCCGGCAGCGCCGAGGGTCGCCAACGTTCCGAGCAGCCATGCGGCCAGCGCGCGCGCGCGGCCCGATCCGGCGAAAGCAGTCATCGACGGTCTCCTCTTGCTCTGGCCTTCCTCGTGTCGGCGGCGGTGCGCGGCGCGCGCCCCGCCGAGAAGGGGCGGGAGTGTAGCCGCCCCCCTGCGTCCGCCGGTGACGGGGATTCCAGCCACAAACCGGCGCCCGATTCCGCTGGATGGTCGACCCGGAGAAGCGCTCCGGCACATTCGCCACGGAGAGTCGCCATGAGTCGTTTCCTGATCGCCGTTTCCGTCGTCGCGGTCTCCGTCACCGCGCTCGAACTTCCGATTGCCCGCGCCGCGGTCGCTCCCGCTCCGACCGTCGTCGCGACGATCGCCCCTGCCGCGGTCGCGGACGCGGACGCGGAGGGCGTGCACGACTTCGGTTCCGGCAGCTGGGGCGTGCCGGATGGTGGCAGCAGCTACCTCGGCCAGACGACGAAGAACGGGCAGGTGAAGGTGAACAACAACGGCCCCGGCCGCGTGTCGGTCCACCTGATCAGCCCGTGGGGAATTACCACGGTGATCCACCTCCCGCCGGGGGCTCAGCTCTGCCGCAAGCTTGCGCCAGGCCGGGGCGTCGAGGTGCACGACGGCGGCAAGGACGGACTCGGCGCGAACGGGACCTGCGTCATTCCTTGAGCTTGCGGCGCGCGCGCGTCAGCGCGCCGAGCACGCGGTCGTCCGGTGCGTGGGCGATGAGGTCGTCCAGCACCGGACGCAGCGTGCCGCCGCGACCGAGCTCTTCGTGCAGCTGCCAGTCGCCCAATGTCGTCGGCGTCGGCTGCGGTGTCGGGAACGCGGCGCCGAGTCGCGCCACGCTCGACAACGTCGCGGCCAGGCTCGGCGGCGCGTCGGGATGGCGCGCGAGGAAGGCGGTGATGTCGCCCTGTTCGCCGCATTCGTCGAGGAAGCGGGCGATCCACTCGTCGCGCGTGGTGTCGTCCGGATCGCGACCGGCGGAACTCATGGCGGCTGCGCCGCGAACCAGTCGGCGAGGCGGGCGAGGGCGCGCGCGTAGAGCTGGCGCGTGGCGGCGACGCTGTCGGTGAGCGGCACCGCGCCGGAGCGCTTCTGCGCGTTCACGGTGTCGGCGCGATCGTGGATCTTGCGGAGCACCATCTGGTGGAGGAACTTGCGCAAGCTGCCGTCGTGGTTCGGGACGAACTGCTGCAGCGCGGTGAAGGCCTCGAGCGCGACGCTCTGCAGGATGTCCTCGCTCTGGAGGAAGCTGCGAAGCCGTGCGCCGAGGCGCGCGCGCGACGAAGAGCAACTCGTCGTGCCAGCGACGGTAGAGCGCGTCGAACGCGGTGCGATCGCCGGCGCGCAGCCGCGCCAGGACCTCGCGCGTCGCGCCCGGATCGGGCTCCTCGATCGACGGAAACGGCCCGTCGCTCGCCATGCATTCGGCTCCGACGCCGCGGGATGCTAACCCCCGGCGACGAGTCTCGGGGCGAAGCCGCAGTGCGTGGCCGGGGCTGCGGAGCGTGCGCCGACCGGTCAGGATCGCCGGCGCTTGCGCATCCCCATGAACTCGAGCAGCTGGTCGGCCATCGCGTCGGCGAAGGCCGGGTCGTTCAGATGGCAGTCCATCTCGTGGACCGGCACCTTGCCGCAAGTGGCCTCGATGTTGTCGTAGAGCGACCTGCGGGCGGCGCCGTCCTCGAACGGCTGGCCGGCCTTGTCGATGGCGGAGACGCCCTGCTTCGGCAGGAAGATCGCGCACGGTCCGCGCGCGGCGGCGCACTTGGTTCCGATCTCGACGCCGAGCTCGGCGCATTCCAGCGCGGTGGTGCGCATCAGCGTCACGTTGGCGTTGTGGCGGTGGAACTTCCGCTCGCGGTACTTCTCGGGGATCGTCTCGGGCCCGAAGAAGTTCACCATGTCGAGCGCGCCGACCGAGACCACCTGCGGCACGGCGCGCGCGCCGGCGGCGGTGAGCCGCTCCTTGCCGGCCGAGAGCAGGCCGCCCGCCAGCTCGTCGGCGAGTTCGGTCGTCGTCACGTCGAGCACGCCGGCGAGCAGCCCGTCGCGCGCCAGCTGCTCGACGGTGCGGCCGCCGCTGCCGGTGGCATGGAACACCAGCACCTCGCAGCCGGCCGCCTCGAGTCGCGCCTTGGCCCGCTCGACGCAGGGCGTGGTCACGCCGAACATGGTCGCCGCGACCAGCGGCCTGGCGCGCCGCGCCGGCTTCGGCAGCCGCCCCTTCGCCATCCCGGCCATCGCCTGCGCCGCGCGCGTCAGCACCGCCGCGCTGATCCGGTTGATGCCGAGCACGTCGACCACGCTGTTCAGCATCATCACGTCGCTGGTGCCGACGTAGTTGCCGGCCTGCGGCGAGCCGCCGAGCGTCGAGACCATCAGCTTCGGCACGCCGATCGGGAGCGCCCGCATCGCCGCCGTGCCGATCGTGGTGCCGGCCGAGCCGCCGAGCGCCAGCACACCGAGCAGCTCGCCCCTGGCGAAGGCCCGCCGCGCGAGCTCGGTCGCGCCCGCCGCCGCCATGGTCACGGCGTGGCCGCGATCGCCCTGCGCGACGACCGCGGCGAGGGTCGTTCCCGCTGCCTTGAACAGCGCCTCGCGCTTCACGTCGGGCTTCACCACCGGTTTGCCGAGTGCGCCGGCGTCGACCAGCTGCACCGCGACGCGCGCACGGCGCAGCACGTCGCGGACGAACGCCGCCTCATGCCCCTTGGTGTCGCAGGTGGCGAGCAGCAGGACGTGCTTCTTCACGCGCGGATCCTCGATGCGGCCGGACGGTGGGACGGGTGCGGCGGCGGCAGGGGCGCCGGGCGCGGATCACGCCTCGAAGTCGAAGGCCACCACCGCGTCGAGGCCGCCGTCGAGGACCTTCAGCACCTCCGCCTTCACCTTCTCGTGCTCGGGGTGGACGAGGTAGGTGTCGCGGGATTTCGCGTTGCGGAACATCATGCAGAAGCCGTGGGTGAAGCCCTTGTTCAGCCCTTCGGGAGACGAGTAGGGGCCCCATTCGTAGCCGACGATCCCGGGCACGAACTTCTTCATCCCGCCGATCGACTTCATCAGCTTCGTCAGCCGCGGCGTCGTCACGCTCTTCTTCACGCGCAACAGCACCATGTGCAGGACCATCTCGTTCGCTCCTGTCGTCGCGATCCGCCAGTCGTCCGCTCACCGTCCTCGAGTTCGGCCGTACCGTACCCCGCCCGATGACGAACGGAACAACTGATCCAGGAACGGTTGTTCCGGTGGCGACGAACCGGAACAACTGATCCAGGAACGGTTGTTCCGGATGGGTTGATTCACTTGCCGACGGGAGGGAGTGGCGGCGGGTCGATGACGAGTTCGAGGTTGCGGAAACGGACCTCGGTCGGGCCGCCGGAGTGGATCTGGAGCGCGATCTGGCCGTGGCGGGCGCCCTGCGGGTCGTCGAGGTCGGTGGTGATGTGGCCGTTCAGCGTGGTTCGGATCCGGCTGCCGGTGCAGGTGATCTCGTAGCGGTTCCAGCCGTCCTTCACGATGTGCGGCTCGCCGGACACGTCGGAGAGCACCGCGCGCCCGAGCTCCTCGTAGAGCTTGCCCCACCAGCCCGGCCCGATGTCGCACTGCCAGCCCTTCATCTCGAATCGCAGCGGATCGTCGCCGTCGGGGACGCTGCGCACCTGGATCCCGCTGTTGCCCTGGTCGCCGACCAGGCGCACCTCGAGCGACAGCCGGAAGTCCGCGGCCACGAAGTCCGACAGCAGGAATGCGTTGCGATCGATCCCCGCCGGCGCGCGTCCGACGATCTCCGGTCCCGCTGCGCCCTTCTCGACCGAGAACAGCGTCATGTCCCCGCGCCAGAGCGCGAGGCTCTGGCCGTCGAAGAAGTAGGGCGCCGTCGCCGCCGTCGCCTGCAGCGGCACCTGCGCCGGCGACTGCAGGTAGGCGATCAGGTCGCGCACCTGCTCAGGCGTGAACGCGTCGAGCTGCCCCTCCGGCATCAGCGACACCTTGCTCGGCTTGAGCGACTGCAGGTCGGCCCGCGCGACGGTCACGACCTCGTTCTCCGCCTGCAGCGTGACGGCGCCCGCGTTCTCGCGCAGCAGGATGCCGCTGACGATCCGGCCGTCCTGCAGGAAGGCGTTGGTGACCTGGTAGTCCTTGCCGATCACCTGGTTCGGGTCGATCACGTTGGTCAGCAGGTAGTCGAGGTCGGCGCGATTCGAGCCGGTCAGCTCGGGCGCGATCTTCCCGCCGGCGCCGAACAGCACGTGGCACTTCATGCAGGTCGCGGCGAACAGCGCCCGCCCGTGCACGAGGTCGGCCTTCGCCAGCACGTCAGGCTTCAGCGCCGCCTTGAGCTCGGCGATCCGCTTCAGCTTCTCGTCCGGCGTGTCGCGCACCAGGCCGATGTGGGCGGCGATCAGCGTGTCGAGATCCTGGTCCTTGAACTCGCGCATGCGGCGCAGCGCGGTGGCGTGCAACTCGCCGCGCGCCACCTTGCCGCCGCCGATGGCGACGGTCAGCAACCGCGCCCACTCGACGCGCGCGGTGAGCGTGTCGATCGCCTCGCGCCGCTCGGCGGCGTCGAACTGCTCGTAGCCGAGCAGCACCATCCATGGAATCGTGCCGTCGTCGAAGTTCGCCAGCGCGCGCAGCGCGTCGCGGCGCACTTCACGCTCGTCGATCAGCTCGATCAGGCCGCGGACCGACTCGCCGTCCTTCAGCTGGGCGAGCGCCGCGATCGCCTGCCGTCGCCACTCGATCTCGGCGCCCTTCTCGGCGGCGGCGGCGCGCAGCTCCGGCACCGCCGAGCGGTCGCCGAAGTCGATCGCCACCTGCAACGCCGCCCGCGCCGTCTCCGGCTGCGCCTTGAGCTTCGCGTACGCCGCCGACCAGCCGGGCGGCGTCGCCAGTCCGCGCTGCTCCTTCAGCTCGCGGTGCATCGTCTCGAGCGTCATGCGCTGGTCCGGCGGCTGGCCGATCCGCGCCACCCATGCCGCCAGCGCCTCATGGCACTTCGGGTCGGCCGTCGCTCGCCGGATGATCAGGCCGTGCAGCTGGCGCAGCTCGATGCCCGCCATCAGCGCGAACACGCGCTTCGGATCGGCGCCGACCAGCGGCTCGAGCGCGTACCAGCAGAGCTGCGGCAGCGTCCGGTCGTCCTGGTCCTCGCCGTGAGCCATCAGCGCCTCGAGCGGCTTCCAGCGCTGCCCGAGCGGCAGCCGGCCGAGCGCCGAGGCGACCTCGCGGCGCACGATCACCGACGGATCGGACCTCGCCGCGCCGACCACCGCCGCGTGCGCCGCCGGCGAGAGGGACTTCCGCTCCGCCAGCAGCCGCACGATCCAGCCGCGCACGTGCGGATCCGTGTCGGCCGCCAGCCGCTGGAGCGCCAGCGATTCATCCAGCTTCCCGCATGCATGCAGCAGCCACAGCCCGCGCAGCCGTCGCGTGGCGTCGGCGTGCGTCGTGAACAGCGCGTCGGCGGTCTGCACGCCGCTGGCCGAGAGCCCGCGCTGCTGCAGCAGCACCCGCGCGCGACGGACCCAGAACTCGTTCGGGCTCGCCTGCATCCGGATCAGCGCCGTCTCGCTGGCGGCCGGCAGGTTCACCGGGATCCGCTCGGCCGGCGCGGCGCCGGGCGCGGCGTAACTGGTGCGGTACATGCGGCCGTTGCCGCGGTTCCAGATGTTCTCGTCATGGTGGTGGCACGCCTGCTTGTCGTACCAGTCGATCATGAACACCGAGCCGTCCGGCCCGAGGCGGCTCGCGATGTGGCGGAACCACTTGTCGTTGGCCAGCAGTAAGTCGGGGCCGTGGCGACCGACGTAGCTCGAGCCGGCGGGCTCCAGCAGGTCGCGATTGACGCGATTGCCGTGGATGTTCCCCATGAAGATCGAGTTGCGGTACTCGGCGGGGAACTGGTCGGCGAGATAGATCAGCGCGCCGCAGTGGGCGTGGCCGCCGCCGAAGCTGTGGCTCCGTCCGTTCGCGCCCCACGGGTCGTTGCCGGGGTAGTGCGAGTGGTCGGCGATGGTGTCGATCTCGACGTACGTCCAGGGATTGAAGTGGCTGCCGGCCTGGCGGATGTAGCGGCCGCCCGGCACCAGGTGGAACAGGTGGGGGATCACGCAGGCGCTGACGAACGCCTCGCCGTGGTCGTTCCAGTCGAGGCCCCAGGGATTGCTGGTGCCCTCGGCGAAGATCTCGAACTCGTGGCGCGTCGGGTGGAAGCGCCAGACCGCCGCGTTCAGCGGGATGCGCTGCGCGTCGGGCGTCCCCGGCCGGCCGACGCGCGAATGGGTGAAGACGCCGTGGCAGCCGTAGAGCCAGCCGTCAGGGCCCCACGCGAACGCGTTCAGCGTCTCGTGCGTGTCCTCCCAGTGCCAGCCGTCGAGCAGGATCTCCGGCTCGCCGTCGGGGACGAGGTCGTCGTTCCGGTCGGGCACGAACAGGAGCCAGGGCGCGGCGCCGATGTAAACGCCGCCGAAGCCGACCTCGATGCCGGAGACGAGGTTCAGCCCCTGCATGAACTGCGTGCGCGTCTCGTAGCGGCCGTCGAGGTCCCGGTCCTCGAAGACCAGCACGTTGTCCTTGCCCTGCCCGTCGGGCTCGCGCTGCGGATAGCTGTGCGCCTCGACCACCCAGAGGCGCCCCTTCGGGTCGATGCACAGCGCGATCGGCTGGTGGAGGTCGGGCTCGGCGGCGATCAGATCGACGGTGAAGCCGGCGGCGACCGTCATCGCTTTCGCGGCCGCGGCCGGCGGCAGGCCGTTCGCCACCGGCGGATCGGGTTCGAGGATCAGCGGCACGCCGGCGGGACGCTTCGGCTCGGGCTTCGCCGGATGGAGCCGGAAATCGTCGAAGTTCAGATGCCCCCAGTGGCCGCCCTGGCGATCGGTGAGGCGGATCCGGATGACGTGTCCCTGCTCGCGCGAGAGGTCGACGGCGATCGGCTGCAGCGACTCGTAGTTGGCGCCGAAGCAGCGGAAGAAGGGCGGCGTGTCGAGCAGCCCGCCCTTGTCGTCGCAGCGCAGCAGCTCGACCACGGTGGTGAGGTGGCCGCCGCCGCCGACCAGGAAACTGGCCCACGGCTGCGTCACGCGGAAGGGGGCCGAGAGCAGGGCCCCCTGCGGATCGTCGCCCAGCTTCTCGTAGCCGCCGATCCAGTAGTCGCCCTCGTGCAGGCTCGACTCGCGATTCCGTGACTTCGGCGAGTCGCCACGGATCGGCTGGCCCTCGAAGGCCGCGCCGTCGAGCGTCCAGTCGCGCAGGTCGCCGCTCTCGAAGTCGGTGTTGAGTGCGGCGCCGTCGAGGCCGAGCGGCAGGACGCCGTCGCCGCGTTGGCCGTGCCTCGGCGCCGGTCGCGGCGCAGGCGCGGCGCCGCGCTCCTGCTGGCGCCCCCGCTCTTCGACGAAGTCGCCCATCTGCTGCAACGCGCCGGCGACCTGCAGGTGGACGTAGGTCCCCTTCTTGTTGCCGACCACCACGTCGCACTTGCCGTCGCCGTCGATGTCGCCGGCCACCACCTGCACGCCGACGCCGCTGTCGTCGTGGATCACGTGCGGGACGAAGGTGGCGGCGCCGCTCGCGCCCTGGCCGGGCGCGCTGCTGCCGCCGGTCCGCACCGCCTGCCACCAGGTCAGCAGCGGCGGGTCGCCCGCGCCGGGCGAGCCGGTCGGTCCGTGCGCCCAGTAGCGCTTGCCGGTCACGAAGTCGTTCAGGCCGTCGCCGTCGATGTCGGCGAGGCAGAGCGCGTGGAGTTCGGAGAAGCAGAAGCCCTCCGGGTGCGGGTCGGTCGGCGCATTCATCAGCCGGTGCTCGATGAAGGTGACCGCTGCGGCGCCGCCTGCGCCCGGCACCTGCTCGAACCACGACAGCCCCCATTCGTGGGCGTTCAGGCTCGAGATCACGTCGGCGTCGCCGTCGCCGTCGACGTCGTCGACCAGCATCTGCGCGCCGCCGTGGCCGCTCGAGAACGGGTACTCGTGCTTCCGCCAGTGCGGATCGCCGGCGAGCGACGCGGGCTGCTCCCACCAGCCGGTGCGCTCGAGCAGGTCGGGCCGCCCGTCGCCGTTCAGGTCGCCGACGCCGAGTCCGTGGGTGAAGCGCTGCAGCCCGAGGTTCGGCGAGATCGCGTGGAACTGCCACGCCTTCGCCGGCTCCTGCGCGGCGAACGTCGCGTAGCCCCAGGCGCCCTGGTGGATGCAGACCAGCTCCGGCTGCCCATCGCCGGTGACGTCGATGAACCACGGCGACTCGTTGTCGACCGTCGGGAAGACCGTGTGCTCGATCCAGCGCCGCGCCTCGCCGCGCGGGTTCTGCGCCCACCAGGCGCGCTCGCCGGGGAAGCCGACGAAGAAGACGTCGAGCCAGCCGTCGCGATCGAAGTCGTGGGGGAAGGCGAAGAAGTTCTTCGAGTAGTGGAGCGGATCGAAAGCGACCGGCTCGGCGATCTCATGGCGGGTCGTGAACTCGGGGCCTTGCCACCAGAACGGCCCCGAGACGAGGTCGCCCTTGCCGTCGTGGTTGAAGTCGCCGAACGAGGCGCCCTCGCAGAGGAAGTGCTCGATGAGGTGGCGCGTGGCGAAGGTCGGCGGCGGGCGCGTGGCGGCCGGCGAGGGAGCCGACCCTGCGGGCGGCGACTGTGCGGCGAAATGCGAAGTCGTCGACGCGGCGAGGGTCGCACCGAGGAGCAGGGTGCGCACGATCATTCCTCCCAGCCTCAGGGAGCCGGCCGGCGGGTGGCGCCGGCGGCAGAGCGCCCCATCTTGCCCCCGGACCGGGGCGCGCGGCAGGGGCGCACCCCCATGTCTTCCCGCAGTTCGCCGGCGCGTGCAACGGCTCGGCCCTCGCGTTGCTCCTCGACCGCGTGCACCCGGGCGGCGGTCGAACACGCGACCGATCGGTGCGGCAGGACGCGGCCTCAGCCCGCGGCAACCGAGGAGTCGGCAGGTGGAATCCGGAACGGAGCGCGGGGGCGGCATGGACGGCGGGAGTCGGTGGCTGCGGCGGCTCCTGCGTTCGCTGTCGATCGTGGCGGTGTTGATCGGCGCGGCCGGCGTCATGGGCGGTGCCAGCTGCAGCGTGAACTGCGACGACGACTGCTGGGACGACGATGACGACGGCTGGTTCTCGGCGCTGCAGCCGGGCTCCGGCCGCGAGCCGGCGGCGCCCGCGGCCGGCCTCGAAGACGCGGAGATGCGCGAGATGCGCCGCGACCTCGCCCGCGAATGGGTGGTCGGCTGGAAGACCAGGAAAGCGCTCTACGAGCAGTACGGCGGCGCTGTCGTCTGGGAGCAGTTCGATCCGCTCGAGCCGATCGGGGCCTTCAACGCGTTGCTCGAGGAGCAACATGAGCGCGGCGCCTACGTGATCCACGACCCGGAGGCGGCACGCGTGTTCTGGCAGTTCGTGGAGCGCGTGCCGGATCGCTTCGTCGTCCCACCCGAGCGGGTCGACTTCTCGCATCCCTGATGGGAGTGACGGGATGAACGGAGTTCAGGCTGTGCGCCGTCCGGTTCTCTGGGTCTCGCGGCGCACCCGAACTTCGCTCAGCCCTGCGCCACCCCGTCCTTCACCGCGATCCGCTTTGCCACCGCCGCACCCGACTCGAGCGCGCCCTCCATGTAGCCGACGAAAGCGTGGGAGCAGTGCTCGCCGGCGAAGTGGAGCCGACCGTGGCCGGAGCGCAGTTGCGGGCCGCAGGTCGTGATCTGCCCGGGCGCCGGGATCGAGTAGCCGCCGCGCGTCAGCGGATCGGACGGCCAGTCCATGAAGCGGGCGGCGACGAATTGCGCGTCGACGTCGGGGAAGAGGCGGGCGTACTCGGCGCGGAAGCGGGCGTCGCGCTCGGCGACCGGCCACCCGCGCACGGTCTCGGCGCCGCGCGCGCCGCTGAACGCCGTCAGGCACGCCGGGCCGTCGCCCGCCTGTCCGTGCGTCGCGTCCCAGGTCCAGCCGATCGGCCCGTCGGTGAGGCCGTCGGCCGCCAGCCCCGCCGCCTCCCAGAAGCGCCCCTTCACGTGCATCAGGTACTTCGTGTTGACGCCGAGCTGCGGAGCGAGCTCCGGCGGCAGCGCCGGCGCGAACTCGATCGCATCCCAGGTCGTCGGCGGCGTCGCCAGCACCACGTCCTCGCAGTCGAGCGCCGTGCCGTCGGTGAGCGTCACACGCACCGCCGCGCCGGTCTGGTCGATCCGCTGCACGCGCGCGCCGAGCCGCAGCGTGCCGCCCGCCGCGGTGAACGCCTGCTGCAGCGCCGTCGCCAGCTGCTGGTTGCCGCCCTTGCAGCGCCACACCTCGCTGTCGGTCCAGTACCGGTCGAGCCCGCCGCCCTTCACCTGCGCGAGATTGGCCAGCAGGCTCTGCCGCTCGAGCGGCGCGCCGTTGTCGGCCTCGAGCTGCGCCCGGATCCCGGCCTTGCAGAGTTCCGAGACCGCGAGCTCCGCCACCCAGTCGGCGGTCGAGCGCAGGTCGAGCGCGCGAGCGTCGGCGCTGCGCCACGGCGCGTCGGCGTCGATCGGCTCGGCGAGCGCGTTCAACTGCGACAGCGCCGCATCCATCTCCTCGTAGAGCGCGTCGACGGCGTCGGCCGCCAGCCGCTCCCCGCGCAGCACGATCGGGAACTCCGCCTCCTCGGGCTCGACGATGTCGAGGAACTCGAGGCCGAAGCGCTCCGCCCAGGCGATCCAGTGGGGGTGGTTGCTGCCGATCAGCTCGCCGCCGCCCTCGATGACGCGGCCCGGCACGAAGTCGCCGAAGGTGAGCACCCGCCCGCCGGTGCGGCTGCGCGCCTCGACCAGCGTGACCGCGTAGCCGGCGGCGCGCAGTTCGTGCGCGGCGACCAGGCCGGCGAAACCGCCGCCGACGACCACGATGCGCCGCCCGCCGCGGGAGTCGGCGCGGCCGAGGAAGCCGCAACCCGACAGGAGCAGCGCCGCCGCGCCAGCGGCCGACCGTTCGAGCAACTGCCTCCGCGTCAGCGCGTCGATCCGCGGCATCCGCCGCCGCTTCATCCAGCCGTAGAGGGAACGCGACATCGGGCGGCTCCAGTGGGCAGGGGGGCCGGGCGCCTGTCGTACCGGCTTCTTGCGGCGGCGATCGGCTGCGCGATCATCCGCGCGCGCCGGCTCGCTGCAACTCGCGCCGGGCGGCGTCGTACGCTGCGGCCATGGACACCCGCCTCACACCCGCCACCGCGTCCTCCCGCCGCACCTTCCTCGGCCGGGCGCTCGCCGGCTCGGCGACGCTCGCGCTGGCGGGCCTGCCGCTCGGCGCATTGCCGCTGACGGGCTGCGCCTCCGCGCCACCGGCGAAGAAGCTGCGCATCCTGATCCTCGGCGGCACCGGCTTCCTCGGGCCGAAGACGGTCGAGGTGGCGCTGGCGCGCGGCCATTCGGTGTCGGTCTTCAATCGCGGCCGCACCGAGAAGCGGATCCCGTTCGGCTTCGAGGGGGTCGAGCACCTCTGCGGCAACCGCTTTCCCGACCTGCCGGCCGACGATGCGCGCGGGCCGGACGGGCAACTGCTGAACCCCGACGGCTCGCCCAAGGGACTCGAGCAGCTGCACGGCAAATCGTGGGACGTCGTGATCGACAACTCGGGCTACTACCTCCGCCAGGTCAAGTCCTCGGCCGAGCTGCTGGCGAAGAGCTGCCGCCACTACATCTACATCTCGAGCATCTCGGCCTACGCCGACAACAAGAAGACCGGCGCCGACGAGGACCATGCGCTGGCGCAGCTCGCCGACCCGAACGTCGAGACGATGGGCGCGCAGTTCGAGAACTACGGCGGCCTCAAGGTGGTGTGCGAGCAGGCGGCGCAGGCGGCCTTCCCCGACCGGTGCGCGGTGGTGCGGCCGGGCTACATCGTCGGGTCGGGCGATCCGACCGACCGCTTCACCTGGTGGCCGGTCCGCATCGCCAAGGGCGGCGAGATCCCGGTGCCGGGCAAGCCCGAGGACCCGATGCAGTGGATCGACGTGCGCGACCTGGCCGAGTTCCTGGTGGAGCTGGCCGAGGACGGCACGACGGGCGTGTTCAACGCGTGCGGGCCGGGCTACGGCGCCACCACCGGCGAGGTCGTCGCCGCCGCCGCCAGGCTGGCGTCGGCGCCATGCGCCGTGAGGTGGATCTCCGCCGAGCTGCAGGCGGCGCAGGCCGCCGCCGGCGCCCCGATCGCCTGGCCGATCTGGAGCAACCCGGTCGGCGACGAAGTCGGCTTCCACACGTGGAGCAATGCGCGCGCGGTGAAGGCGGGGCTCGAGTTCCGCTCGCTCGAGACGACGCTGCGCGACACCCTCGACTGGTGGCCGACCGAAGTCGAGCGCCGCCGCCGCGTCGGCGCCCAGCTGGCGGAAGAGGCCAAGGCGAAGGGGCAACCCGCGCCGAACCTGTCCGATCCTGAACTCCTGCGTCAGGGCCCGAGCGCCGCGCAGGAAGCGGCGATCCTCAAGGCGCTGTCTGCGGCGTCGGCGACGAAGTGACGCTGCCGAGCGCGCCGCGCGCCGCGCTCTCGCCGTCGCTGCCGGCCGC
>VGYY01000075.1 GCA_016872815.1 Planctomycetota bacterium | reverse complement strand
GCCGCCGCCGAAGCCGCCGTCACGACGCGGCGGGCGACCGCCGTCGTCCGGCCGTCCTCCGCCGAAGCCGCCACCGCCGCCGCCGCGCGGCGCACCCGGATTGGCGCGGGCGCTGACCTTGATCTTGCCGCTCGGGTCGACGTTGATGACCTTGACCTTGATCTTGTGGCCGACGTCGCAGACGTCGCGCGGGTCGCGGACGAAGTCGTCCGACATCTCGGTGACGTGCAGCAGCGCGTCCTGACCCGGCACCAGCTCGACGAACGCCCCGAAGTCGCGCATCTCGACGACGGTCGCCTCGAAGGCGTCGCCGATCGAGACCTCCTTGGTGAAGGCGTCGACGAACCGCGCTGCCTCCTCGATCGCCTCCTGGCTCTTGCCCGAGATGATCACCTTGCCGGTGTCGTCGACTTCGACGTTGGTGCCGGTGCGCTCCTGGATCATGCGGATGTTCTTGCCGCCCGGTCCGATCAGCGCACCGATCTTCTCGATCGGGATCATGCGGCGCGCGACGCGGGGCGCGTGCTGCGACACGGTCGGCCGACCGGCGGCGATCACCGAGTTCATCACGCCGAGGATGTGGAGACGCCCCTCCTTCGCCTGGGCGAGCGCCTGCTTCATGATCGCGAGGTCGAGCCCCTTGATCTTCACGTCCATCTGCATGGCCGTGATGCCGGTCGCGGTGCCCGCGACCTTGAAGTCCATGTCGCCGTCGTGGTCCTCGCCGCCGAGGATGTCGGAGAGGATCCGGTGGCGGGTGCCGTCGGTGACGAGGCCCATCGCGATGCCGGCCACCGGCGCCTCGAGCGGCACGCCGGCGTCCATCATCGCCAGCGATCCGGCGCACACCGTCGCCATCGACGAGGAGCCGTTGCTCTCGAGGATGTCGGAGATCACGCGGATCGTGTAGGGGAACTTCTCGTCGGGCGGCACCACCGCCGTCAACGCGCGCTCGGCCAGCATGCCGTGCCCGATCTCGCGCCGACCCGGGCCGCGGATCGGCTTGACCTCGTTGACGCTGTACGGCGGGAAGTTGTAGTCGAGGTAGAAGCGCTTGCGGATCGGATCGCGCAGCCCGTCGACGCGCTGCTCGTCATCCTGGGTGCCGAGCGTCACCTGCGTCAGCGACTGCGTCTCGCCGCGGGTGAAGATCGCGGTGCCATGGACGCGCGGCAGCACGCCGAGCGCGATGCGGATCGGGCGCACCGTGGTGAGGTTGCGGCCGTCGGCACGCAGCTGCTCGGCGAGGATCATCTCGCGCGTGCGCTCGGAGACGAGGTCGCCCCACAGCGACTTCAGCTCCTTCTCGCGCTTGTCGCGCTCCGGCGTGCCCGGCGCGAGCCCCTCGAGGTGGCGCGCCATCGTCTTGGCGCCGAGCTCCTTGATCGCCACCTTCTGCGCATGCTTGCCCGGGGTCAGGATCGCGCCGCGGAGCGCGTCCCACGCCTCGCCCTTCATCTTCGCGAAGGCCGCCTCGTCGCGGGCCGGCGGCGTCACCGCGATCTTCGTCTTGTTCCCGGTCTTCTGGCGCAACTCGTCGAGCGCGTCGCAGATGACCTGGATCGCCTTGAAGCCGGTCTCGATCGCCGTGAGCATCGCGTCCTCGCTGATGCCCTTCGCGCCGGCCTCGACCATCGACACCGCGGTGCGATGGCCGGCGATGGCGAGGTCGAGATCGCCCGCCGCGCGCTCCGCGTCGGTCGGCATCACGATCGGCTGGCCGTCCTTCAGCGCGACGCGCACCGCGCCGCCCGGCCCCATGAAGGGGATCTTCGAGATGTGCAGGCACGCCATCGCGCCGATCACGCCGAGCACGTCGGGGTCGTACTCGGGGTCGGCCGAGATCACGGTGGCCATGATCTCGACTTCGTCCTTGTAGCCGTCGGCGAACAGCGGCCGGATCGGCCGGTCCATCAGGCGCGAGGAGAGGATCTCCTTCTGCGTCGGGCGCGTCTCGCGCTTGATGAAGCCGCCCGGGAACTTGCCGGCGGCCGAGGTGCGCTCGCGGTAGTCGACGGTGAGCGGGAAGAAGTCCTGCTCGCGCCACGGCTTGGCCGAGGAGACGGCGACCAGCACGTGCGAGTCGCGGTAGCTCACCATCACCGCGCCGTCGGCCTGCCGGGCGAGCAACCCGGTCTGGAGACGCAGCGTCTCGCGGCCGAGCTGGCGCTCGACGGTGATCGCGGTGTCGAGGTACGCCTGACCGTGGATCGAAGCGGGGTCACTCATGATTCTTCGCTGCCTTCCTTCTTCTTCGCGCCACCGAACATCGCGGGCGCGGCGGCCGCTTCACGCGGGACCGACACCCGGAGGCGATCCACGCGCGGGATCGACGGGACGAAACGGGCACCGCGGACGCGCGGCACCAGGCCGAGACTCGCTCGGGGAGTAGACGGATCGAAACGACCGGTGGAGCGGCATGGAGCGACCGGGCACTCGGGGGGCGTTGCGGAGCCGGGCAACCCGGCACGGCAGCGCACTGCGGCGGCCCCGTTCACCCGCCTCAGCTCGACCGCAGCCCGAGGCGCTTGACCAGCGCCTCGTGGCGCTGGGAGCTCTTGTTCTTCAGGAACTTGAGCAGCGTGTTGCGCCGCCCGACCATCATCAGCAGGCCGCGGCGGCCGGCGAAGTCGTTCTTGTGCGACTTGAAGTGCTCGGTCAGGCTCTTGATCCGGTCGCTGAGGAGCGCGATCTGCACTTCCGGCGAGCCGGTGTCCTGCTCGCCGATGCGGAAGTCCTGGATGAGCTTGGTCTTGGACGCAGCTGGAGTGGCCATTCACGTCTTCCGGGCGTTCGCCCGAACCTTCCTGCTTCGCTGGCCGCGGCCCGCGCCCGGGAGGGCACGGCCCACCGCCGATCGGTTTTCTGGTCTGGAAAGGGCGAGGAAGCTAGCAGCGCGCCGGCGGCCAGTAAACCCTCGACCCGGGCGGCCTTTGGCCCGCAGCGGCTCGGCGTCGCCCCGAAGCCGGCGGCGCGGGTCAGCGCGCCGCGGGCGCCCACGCCACGGCCACCTGCGCCGCCTGCGCCGCCCGCAGGAAGCGCTGGCACGATTCGCACCGCGCACAGGGCGCGGCCCCGCCCTCGTAGCACGGCCAGAGCAGCTCGAGCGGCAACCGGCGCGACTGCGCGCTCTTCAGGATGGCCGCCTTGTCGAGCGCCCCGGTCGGCGCATCGACCCGCACGCGGCCGCGGGTCGAGAAGCCGAGGGCCTGGTCGAGCGCCGCGAGGTACGCCTGCGAGTTGTCCGGGAACGTCGCGGCCTCCTCCCGGTTGAAGCCGACGATGACCCGCGCGGCGCCGTGCGCCTCCGCATAGGCCGCCGCCACTTCGACGAAGACCCCGTTGCGGTTCGGCACCCAGACCGCGTTGGCGGACGCCGCCACCGGAGCGCCACCGCGGTCGAGGGTGGAACGGTCGGGCGTCGGCAACACGGCCGCGCGGTCGAGCAGTGCGCCGGCTCCGGGCAGCCGGGTGAAGAAGTCGAGCGTGACCACCTCGTGCCGGACCCCGAACCACGCGGCGAGCGCCGCCGCCCGCTCGACCTCCCGCCGCGCCGCCCGCTGGCCGTAGTCGATCGTCAGCGCCAGCACCACCGGCGCGCGCTCGCGCGCCAGCGCCAGCGCCACGGTCGAGTCGAGCCCGGCCGAGAGCAGCGCGATCGCGGTGCCGTCCTGCGCCATCCCCTTCCCGTCCGCGGCGTGCAAGGCGTCAGTTCGTGGTGATGGTGCGGCCGGGATCGCTGCGCGACGCCTTGAGGAACTCGCGTTCAGGGTCGCTCTGCCAGTAGCGCTGCGGATCGAAGTGGTACTGCTCGACCGAACCGGCGCCGAACAGGTGGCTCGGGTCGAAGTCGAACGACTCGACGAAGCAGTTGAACGTCCCCGGCACCTGGAAATCGACCGTTCCCATCCCGTCGGGCAGGATCGCCGGCAGGCTCGGCACGCGCATCGACACGGTCGCCGCCGCGGCGGCCGGCACGAGGATCGTCCAGCGCTGCAGGTTGAGCAGGCTCGACAGCGACAGGACATGGAGGCCCTCGCCACCGGTCTCCTCGCTCCAGTCGAGCAGCGGCGGATGCGCGGCATCGGCCAGCGTGAGCGTCGGGATCGCCTGCGGCGAAGCCGTCTGGGCGTCGGCGGCGGCCGGATCGAGCAGGAAGCGCTCGCGCGTCGAGGCCGCGGTGCCGAGCTGCGACTGCACCTCGGCAACGATCAGCTCGAGCCGCAGATTTCGGCGCAGGATGGCGTTGTCGACCGCGACGGCGTCGTCCGCGAGGCTCGGCTGCAGCAGGAGCTCGAAGCCGCTGTCGGCGAAGCCGGTCGTGGCGACGGCGTCGTTCTGCGTCAGCGGCAGCGGCAGGAGGACCGTCCCGGTGCGATCGGCTCCATTGGCGGTGAACACCGAGTCGACGCTCAGCCCGGCCATGCCGACGAAGCCAGGGACGCGCGACAGGAGACGCACTTCGCGCAGCTGGTTGGGGAGGTCGGGCAGCGGCGGCACATCCTCGGTTCCCATCAGTCCGACGCTGCCGCCGGTACTGACGGCGGCGTCATCGAAGGTGATGTCGTGGACCAGATGCGGATGCGATGGAGCCGAGTAGGTCGTGCCCTGCCCGGTGAAATCGACCTGCCGCACCTTGGAGAACGACAGCTGTCCGGGGTCGTCGGCGGCGAGGAACGGCTCCGATCCGGAGAAACGCTGCAGCTCGAGGCCGCCCGCGAGGATGCGCTCGGTCACGGCGAACGACTGCAACTGGTTCAGCGGCAGGTCGAACAGGTTGTCGGCGATGGTCGGCGTCGGCAGCAGCGGCTTGAACTTCTCGGTCTCGGGCGTAGCCGCCGCGACGTCGTCGACGAACGCGCTGCCGGTCTCGAGCGGATTGTTCTGGCTCTCGCCGACGATCTCGCACTGCACGTCGTTCACCAGCTTCACGCTGGGATCGGGCCGCAGCAGCCCGATCACCGCCTTCGGCGCGGCGGCCGTCGGCTGATCGAGCCCGGCGAACGTGAGCGGCCCGAACACGGTCGACGTCGCGCCGGAGCTGCGCTTGGCCACCAGCGTGACGGTGATCTGCGGCGTGCCGATCGCGGCCAGTTCGGCCTCGGTGAACCGAACGACCCCGTTGCCCGTCGACATGCCGCGCACGATCTGCCCGGCGCCGGCGGCGTCGGGCGGGAACCGGTCGACCAGCACGGCGCCGCTGGTGAACATCTGGAACAGGTCGCCGGCGTACCCGACCACGTAGAGCGCACTGGTGCCGTCCGGGTGGAGCACGTCGGCGCCGACCATCCCCACCGTGTGATGCAGCGCGGAGTCGGCATTGACCGAGACGTTGCCGAAGACGTCGGAGGCGATGAAGGAGAAGGCGACGGTCGGTTCGAGCGTGGTCGGCAGCGCCGCATCCTCGCTGACGCCGCTGACGAACAGGTTCCGCTCGACCGTGGAGATGTCGGGCAGGAACTCGGTCGTGTTGAAATCGGGCTGGCCGGCGCCATCGAAGTCGATCTGGACGCCGGCGCACTCCTCGCTCATCCGGCCATGCACGACGGGGTCGTTCACCTGCGTGATCAGCGTCGACGGGTTCAGGTTCGGATCACCGAACTCCACCAGCCGCGGCCCGACCGTGTCCTTGACCAGCACCTGGATGAGCGCCACCTCGGAGCGGAAACCGCGGCGCTCGACGTAGGCGCCGACGATCACTTCGCCGTCCTGCAGCGCCGGTGTCGTCTGCGGCTCGAGGTCGGAGATGAACTGGGTCGGGCGCTCGGCGTTCTTGGTGAAGACCAGCGCGTTCTGTGCCGGTGCATCGAAGAAGAGGATCGTGGTCTTGTCGGGTTGTGTTCCGTCGGTCGTCAGCGCCACGACGCTGGAGAAAGCGTGCAGAGTGACCGAGCTGATGGCGCCGTCGGCGTCGGGGACGAGCGGCGAGTCGGGGTAGGTGATGGTGTCGGGGATCGCGGTGTCCTGCGCGGTCCAGCTCAGCTCGAAGCCGTCGCCACCCTTCAGCGTCTCCTGGCCGTCGGCGCTGCGCACGTCAGCGTCGAGCACCACCTCGACCTCGGCCCCGGCTCCCGCACGCGTGGTGAAGACGATCTCGGCGCCGCGCGGGTTGGCGGTCGGAAACGTGCTGAGCGTGTAGTCGACGCCGCCGCCCACCAGGGTCTGGCCATTGCGCCGAACGACCACGTTGCCGGGGCCGTTCAGGCCCGAGGAGGTCGACGTCACGTCGACCGGCTCGGAGAAGAGGATCACCGCCTCGCTCAGGCGCGGCACCTCGCCCGATTGCTGTTTCGGCGTCGAGTAGATCGCCTCGAAGTCGGGATCGCCGTTGTTCTGGATCGTGCGGAAGCTGAAGCGGCGGTCGCCGCCCCCGCCGCCCCCGCCGCCCCCGCCGCCGTTCCCGCCCGACGCGATGGAGTCCCCCTGCAGGTCGGAGACCGGCGACGCGATCACGATCTCGTACTGCGTGTTGGGCAACAGGTCGGCCTGCGGCACCAGCACCGCGGTCGAGTCACCCTGGAACAGGAACGTCGTCACCGGCGTCGAGGTCGACGAACCGGACTGGAACAGGCTGACTCCGGTACGCACCGTCCCCGCCGTCATGCTCTCGGAGAACTCGATCGCGATCGCCGTCTTGATCGAGACGTCCACCGCGCCGTTCTCCGGCGCGGTGCGCAGGACGGTCGGGGGATCGCGCTCGAGCCGCGCGTTGGCGAACAGGTCGCGCAGCGTCAGGCCGCCGCCGACGCCGGGGTCGAAGCCGCCGCCGCCATCCTCGTCCGGCGCACCGAAGAGGTGATCGAGCGGGTCGGAGTCCCAGCAGGCCGGCACCAGGAACGCCGCCAATGCCACCCACAGCGCTCCGCGAAGGCGGCCGCTGCCGGAGCTGCTGCTGCGCTGTGTCATCGGACGAAAGTCCTTATCCTGCCTTAAGTTGGGCGCGGATCGTATCGGTCGCCACGAGGCCGGGCAATCGCGTCGTCGGCGCGGCGGCCACGCCGGTGCCACGATCCGCGACGATAGGAGCCATGGGCGTGCCGAAAGATTCCCGAACCGTGCTGGCGCCGCCGCGCCGGGCCGTGGTCCCGGCCGCCGGACGCGGCAGCCGCATGGCGGCGCTGGCCGGCGGGCGGGCGAAAGAGCTGCTGCCGGTGGGCGGTCGCCCGTTGCTGGAGCACGCATTCGCCGACCTCGCGAGCAGCGGCATCACCGAGGCGCTGATCGTGGTAGGTCCGGCGAAACCGGAGATTCGCGCCGCGTTCGGCGATCGGTGCGGACCGCTCGCGCTCCACTATGTGACGCAAGCCGAACCGCGGGGTCTCGCCGATGCGCTGTCCCTGGCCGAGCCGTTCGCCGCCGGCGAACCGTTCGTCTGCTGGCTGCCGGACAACCTCTGGGTCGGCCGCCGTCCGGCGACGGCGCAACTCATCGCCGGCTGGTGCGCCGAGGGCGACCCGGCTGCCAGCGCGGCGGCGCTGGTGGAGCGCACCAGCGCAGCGTTCGATCCGGTCACGGTCGGCAGCGCCGGCTTCGTGACCACGGCGCCGAGCCGCACGCCGTCGGGCCGGCGGATCGCCCATGTCCACCCCAAGGGCGAACGCCCGGCGCTGCTCGCCCCGACGTTCCTCAAAGGCTTCCCGCTGGTGCTCTGGCGGCCCGATCTCTTCGAGCGCATCCGCCAGGAACGTGCCCGCGCGCGCAGCGGCGAGCTCGACGACACGCCGATCCTGCAGCAGCTCGCGCAGGAGGACGCGCTCCTCGGCGTCGTGCTGCGCGACGGCGCGCTGCACGACTGCGGCGTGCCGCGCGGCTACTCCGCCGCCTGCGCCGCGCTCGCCTCGAGCTGAAGCGCGATCTCCTCCAGCACCTGGTGCAGCGCCGTGCTGATCGCTGCCGCCAGCGCCGCCAGCGACGCGTCCGCCACCGCGACCCGCCGCGTGATCAGCCGCGGCGACGACTCGCGGCGCGTCCCGGTGACCGGGTCAAGCCACTCCATCCGGTACTCGATCGCCGCCACCCCATGTGGCGCGCTGCCGTCCTCGGCGCACTCCTCGTGCAACCCGAGCAGTTCGCCCGCGACCACCATCTCCCCTTCCGCCTCGGCGCGCGCGTCGACCGCGGCAAACCGTTCCCGTGCGCGCAGCAGTTCCACCAGCTGCCGGGTGACTGCCTCGGCCGGCGCCTCGCCCCACCGCTTGTAGTGGTAAGGCCCCGCGCGCACCGCGCCCTCGCGCCAGCCGATCTCGCGGCGATCGAGGAAGCCGCGCGGACGGAGCGGGACCACCCGCACCGAAGGGCCCGCCGCCGCACGCGCCGCCGCCGGCGCCGCCAGCGCATCCGGCAGCGGCGCGAGCAGAAACTCCTCGACCGGGGGGGCGCTGTTGCGGCAGCCGGCGGACCACGCCGACAGGCCGACCAGGGCAAGCCAGCCCCACCGCCGCGCCGATGCCGCGTCCGGACCTGTGCGCTTCATCACGACCCCCCTTTCGCCGGCCGCGAGCCGCCCGCCGCACCCCGTTCATGCTCCGGCGGTGGTGCCGAGAACAGCAGGTGCGACGGATTCTCGTCCAGCTGTTCGAGCAGATGGGCCAGCGCCTGCACCGCCGCCTCGAGTCTCGTCACGGTGCGCCTCACCCCATCGCGATTGTCGGTGACCAGCGCATCGGTCGACCGCGCGAGCCGCGCCAGCTCCGCCGCCACGTCGCCGATCGCCGCGACCGCCGCCGGCACCCCGCCTTCGCCCACCTCGAGTTTCGCCGCGATGGCGTCGAGCCGCTTCGCCACCCGGTCGATCGACTTCGCCGCCGCCTGCAGGTCGCTGACGCCGTTGTTCACGCTCGCGGTCACGTCGACGCGCAATCCCGCGGTGTCCGCCGCGATCCGGTCGGCCGCCGCCACCAGCCCCTCGCGCAGCGCCCGCGTCTCCGCCGCCAGCGGCTTGAGCTGCACCGTCGTCTCGGTGACCAGCGCACGGGCGCCGTCGACCAGCGTCGCGACCCGCTCCTGGTTGGCCGGCCCGAGCAGTTCGTCGAGGTGGGCGACCACGCGCTTCATTTCCTCGAGCACTCCGGGAAGCGCGTCCTCGAGCCGCATCAGCGTCGTCGGCCGCCATTCGAGGACCGCTCCGGGCAGGAGGCGCGGATCGGCGTTCCCGCCGCCCTGCAGCTCGATCGAGGTCTCGCCGGTGAGGAAGTTGCTCGACAGCGTGGCGTAGGTGGTGCTGCGCAACGGCGTCGACGGCCGGGTGATCTCGACCATCACGCGCACCGATTCGAGGTCGTCGCTCGGGAAGTCGACATCCTGCACCCGTCCGACATGGACGCCGAGGTACTTCACCACCGATCCCTCGCGCAGTCCGCCGACCGACTTCGGGATCTTGATCAGGTAGCGGACGCCGGAGCGTTCGAGCGTCAGCCCCGCCACCACCGCGACGCTGCCGCAGAGCAGCAGCGCGCCGAGCAGGACGAACAACCCCGCGTTGACCTTCTCCTTGCGCGACGCCATCACTGCGCTCCCCGGACGCCGTCGAAATGGGCGGCGACGAAGCGCGCGTCGCCGCCGGTCGCCGCCGCCGCCGCCCGCCGGCCGACGAACGCCGCCACCGCGGGATCGCGGCACTGCTCGATCTCGCGCGGGCTCCCCTCGGCGCGGATCGCGCCGTCGATCAGCACCACGATGCGGTCGGAGATGGTGAACGCCGAGGCGAGGTCGTGGGTGACCACCACCATCGTCGTCCCGCCGCGACGGCGGACGTCGAGGATGGTCCGGTCGAGGCCGGCCGCGGTGACCGGATCGAGGCCCGACGTCGGCTCGTCGAAGAAGAGCAGCTCCGGATCGAGCACCAGCGCCCGCGCCAGCCCGGCGCGCTTGCGCATCCCGCCCGAGAGTTCGTTCGGCAGGTTCTCCGCGCTGCCGTGCAACCCGACCTGCGCCAGGCGCGCGCCGACGATCATCGCGATGACCGACTCTGGCACCACGCGCAGCTCGCGCAGCGGCAACGCGAGATTCTCGCCGACGGTGAGCGAGTTGAGCAGCGCCCCGAACTGGAAGCACATGCCGATCCGCCGCCGGAAGCGGGCGAGCCGATCCTCGTCGAGCGCACCGATCGCCTCGCCGAGCAGGTGAATCGTCCCCGCGACGGGGCGCTCGAGACCGATCAGCAGCTTGAGCAGCGTCGTCTTGCCGCATCCGCTCGGCCCCATGATGGTCAGGATCTCGCCGCGCCGCACGGCGAGATCGACGCCGGTGAGCACCTGCCGCGAACCGTAGCCGGCGGCGAGCCCGCGCACGTGGATCACCGTCTCCGCGCCGGCCGTCATCACCAGCCCGCCAGGAAGAAGAGCAGCGTGAACAAGGCGTTGGCGACGATGACCAGCACGTACGAGACGACCACGGCTGCGGTCGTCACCCGCCCCACGCCGGTGGCGCCGCCGGTCACGCGCATCCCGTAGGTGCACCCGGTCAGCCCGATCAACGCGCCGAAGCAGAGGGCCTTCAGCGCACCGAGCACGAGGTCGCGCACGTGCAGCGCCTGCAGCGTCTGCTCCCAGTAGACGTCGAACGGGAGCGCCAGGCCGAAGACCGCCACCATGAAGCCGCCGCCGATGCCGACCAGCGACGCCAGCACCACCAGCACCGGCATGCCGATGGTGATCGCCAGCAGCTTCGGCACCAGCAGGAACGCGCGCGGGTTGATCCCCATCACCTCGAGGGCGTCGATCTCGTCGCTCACCTTCATCGTCGCCAGTTCCGCGGCGATGGCCGAACCGCTGCGCCCGGCGACGAGGATCGCGGTGATCACCGGCGCCAGTTCGCGCGTGAGCGCGATGCCGACCAGGTTCGCCGTGTACTTCTCGGCGCCGTAGATCCGCAGCTGCCCGGCCGCGTTCAGCGCGAGGATCACGCCCATCAGGGCCGCGATGAGCGCCACGATCGGAATGGCCTCGACGCCGATCCGGTTCAGTTCGGTGACCGCCTTGCCGAGTCGCAGCCGGGCGCCGCGCCACGGCGCGACCGCGACCCAGTAGACGAACTCGAGCCCGAGCCCGACGAACCAGCGCGTCGTCGCCAGCGCGCCTGACAGCGGTCCGTCGGTCGGCGCCGCCGTCGCCGGTAGCGGCTCCTCCTCTTCGGCATCCGGCGCCAGGGCGTGTGCCGCAGCGAGTTCCTCGAGCGGCAATTCCTCGAGGTAGCGACACAGATCGCGCCCGGCGCCGCTGAAGCGGGCGCCGCGCTCGCGGGCCAGCACGACCAGCGTCGCCGCCCCCCCGCCGGTGAATTCCTGCACGCCGGCAAGATCGATGCGGGTCCCGGGAACCGCGATCCGGGCCGCGAGGTCGAGGGCAGCGGCCAGATCGAGCCGCGGGCCCTCCGGCCGCAGCGGCTCGCCGCCCGGAGCCTCCGCCGCCGCCACGCTGCGAGTCGCCGCCACTGCGCTCCGACCTCCCACGTCCCGCCGGGCGATCCTACTGCCGGACCGCCGCTTGCGGCGTGCCCTGCGTGCCGGCGCCGTTCGGCCTATCATCCCCGCCTCGCTCGTCCAACCCGGCGCGCGGCGTAACGCCGCGGTAGCGCCTGCACGATCGACTCGCCTGCTGGAGCCCGCCCTTGAGCCTGTCGTCGCTCGCCCCGTTCGCCCTGACCCTCGCGGCTGCCCTGATCGCGCCAGCCAACGACCTCGACCGCGACATGGCCAAGGGGCGCGCCGCGCTCCTGGCCGGCCGTTACGACGAAGCGAGCCAATTGCTCGAGCAGGCGTTGCACGCCGATGGCAAGGATGCGCGGGCGTTCGCGTTGCTCGCGCGAGCTCGCTGCGCGCTGGCCGAACAGCAGGCGCAGGGCGACGGCGACGACGCCGCCGCCACCGCCGAGACGACCATCGCCCGGGCCGAGGAGGCCGGCCGCAGCGCCATCGAACTGGCGCCGCGCGACCCCGAGGCGTGGGCCGCGCTCGGCCACGTGCTGGTGCGGTCGGGCAAGTTCAGCGAGGCGATCGACACGCTCTACCACGCCGAGCGGCTCGGCAATCCGGGACCGGAGCTCCTGATCGATCTCTCCGACGGCCTGCTGATGGCGCGCGAGTTCTGCCTGCAGAACGACGATGACGGCGGCGCGCGCGCACGGCTGGCTGACGCCGAGGCGGCGCTCGAGCGCGCGAGCGCCGTCGACGCCGCGCAGGTCGCGGTGTGGCGACGCCGCGCCGAGATCGCGGCGGCCAAGGGCGAGCACGTCGGCGCCTCGCGCAGCTACCGCAAGGCGATCAGCCTGGCACCGGCCGATACCACCCTGCACGAGGCGCACCTCAAAGTGGTCGGCGCGAGCCAGGCGTTCGTCGAGGCGCAGGACTTCCTGACCGGCCTCGTCGACGAGCCGGCGGTGGCCCGCTGGTACCGCTCGCGCGTCCACGAACTGGCCGGCCACGTGGCCTTCAACAAGGACAAGGACTTCACCAAGGCCGCGGCCGCGTACCAGGACGCCGAGAAGGACATGAAGGAGGCGGCCAAGCGCGATCCGGGGCTGCGCGGCAGCGTCGACGGCTGGCTGCCGACGCTGCGCACGTTCCGCGGCCGCGCGCTGACTTCGGCGGCGAAGTACGCCGACGCCGAGGCGGCGCTGCTGTCGGCGCTCGACCTCGACAAGACGCACGCCGAAGCGCTGGCCGCGCTGCACGAACTGCAGGACGCGATGTGGAAGAAGCACGGCGGCGAGGCGATGAAGCCGGAACAGATGGAGGAGGTGCGCGCGCTGGCCAGCAAGCTGGCGCTGGTCGAGCCGGGGAACGCCGCCAACTGGAACAACTGGGCGTTCTTCGCCCGCGAGGTGAAGAAGTACGAGGAGAGCTGGCAGGCCTACCGCCGCGCGATCGAGCTCGATCCCGACAATCCGACCTACCTGAACGACGCCGCCCTGATCCAGCTCTACCACCTCGGTCGCGACACCGACCGCGCCGAGGGCTACCTCCATCGCGCGATCGAGCTCGCCAGCGCGGTCGTCGCCGACGACCAGCGCACCAGCGCCGACAAGGCCGCCGCGACCATCGCGCTCGGCGACGCCTACGGCAACCTGATCAACGTCTTCTCGCAGTCCGACCGCAAGGAGCAGGCGATCGCGCTGCTGCGCGAACTGGAGAAGAAGCTGCCGAAGCGCAGCGAGGTCGCCTACTGGAAGGAGCGACTCCTTCCCGACGAGTGGAAGGCCGAGCAGGACGAGAAGGCGGCCGCGGCGGACGCGAAGGGCGAGGGCAAGGTCGCCGACGCCGACGCCGACGCCGACGCCGAAGCCGAAGCCGAAGCCGAAGCCGAGAGCGATGACGGCGGCGGCGAGGGACCGGAGGAGAGGTGATCCCGACGGCGCTCGTGCTGGCCGCGACGCTCGCACTGCAGGTCGTCGCGCGCGGCGACGGTTTCGACTACCTGAAGCAGGGCAAGCCGGCGTTCGCGCGTACGGCGTTCCGCAACCAGCTGAAGCGCGATCCGTCCGATCCGCGCGCGCTCGGCGGCCTCGGCCTGGCCGAACTCGCGCTCGGCAACGACCAGGCGGCGTGCACGACGCTGCTCGAGGCGCTGGCCGCCGGCCAGAAGGGCCCGGAGGTTCGCCTCGGGCTCGGGCGCGCCTGCCTGCGGCTCGCGCGGGCGCGTCTCGCGGTCGGTCTCGGCGACGACGACTCGCTGCGCTACCTGCTGGCCGACGCCGAGGACCAGGCGCGCCAGTCGGCCGCCCTGGCGCCGGCCGATCCGCAGCCATGGGTCGTGGTGGTCGAGGCGTGCCTCGAGCAGGGCGCGTTCGGACGCGCCGAGGAGGCGGCGGCGGAGGCGGAGCGGCGCGGGCTCGACGCGAAGGCGGTGAAGGCGCTGCGCGGACAGCTCGCCTACTACGCCGTCCGCGAACAGGTCGCCGCCGGCAGCGAGACGGACTACGTCGCGGCGAAGGACGCGCTGCTCGCGCTGATCCGCGACGATCCGGGATCGGCGGAGCTGCGTCTGCGCCTCGGCGACCTCCACCACGCCTTCGGCCAGTGGCAGGAGGCGCTCACCGCATGGAAGGGGGCGTTCGTGCTCGAGCCGTTCGATCGACCTGCGCTCGACCTCGTGCTCGCCTACCTGAAGGTGCCCGCACTCGCCGATGCCGCGCGCGCCACGCTCGAGGCGGCGGCCGATGCGGCCCAGAAGCGCGTCACCGGCAACGACCCCCGCCCCGCCTACGCCCTGTTCTGCGTCGGCCAGGCGCGCCTGTTCGCCCGCGAGCTCGACGCCGCCACCACGCTGTTCCGCAAGGCGCGAAACCTCGACGACACCCTGGTGCTGCAGTGCTCGCTGGGACTGGCCGAGGCGGCATTCAAGACCCAGCAGTTCGAAGAAGCGGCCACCGAGTGGAAGCGCGCCTTCGCCGCCGACCACGCCGGCGCCGTCGCCCTGCTGCACCACCTCGGCACGGCGACGACGGTCTCCGGCGGATTGCAGTACCTCGCCAGCGTCGCGGTGAAGAAGCAGCAGGCCGGCGAGGCGCGCGAACTGCTCGCAGCCGCCTTCGGCCTGCAGCCCGACGACCCGGTGGTCTGCAACGACTACGCCTTCCTTTGTCGCGAGACCGGCAAGCACGCGGAGAGCTGGGAGGCGTACGCGCGCCTGATCGAGCTGCAGCCGGAGAATCCGCGCTACCTCAACGACGCCGCGCTGATCCTGCAGGACTACCTGAAGAAGGACCTCGCGCTCGCCCGCTCGCTGTACGAGCGGGCGATCGAGTGCGCCGACCGGCTGCTCGGCGATCCGCTGGTGCCGCAGGCGAGCAAGGAGCTCGCCGCCTCCGCCCGGACCGACGCCAGCAACAACCTGCGACGGTTGCCGCCGAGGTGAGCGTCCGGTCGCCCGCGCCCGCGGCGCGGCCGGCGCTCGCGGTCGCCCTCAGTTGCCGTCGAACAGGGCGTCGAGCGTGTCGCGCGCCGAGCTCTTCAGGCGATCGAGTTCGGCCATCTCCGCCCGCCCCTCGGCGCCATTGCCCTCGCGTCGTCCGCGCATCATGTCGGCGAACACGCTCTCGAGCTTGCGCACGGCCTCGGTGCAGTAGAGGCGCACCATCCCGAGCGTGGTCGAGTCGTCGAAGATCACCGTGAGGATCGTGCGGTCGCCCACCAGCGACAACTGGATGTTGTCGCGCTCGCCCTGGTGGAACAACGCCGAGAACTGCTGCTCGCCGAGCAGTCGCGCCATCTCGCGCGTGGCGCTGAACGAGCCGGCCACCAGCGCCGAGATGGTGTCGAGGTCGAAGCTCGGCTCCTTCCCGGCGCGCGTGATCATGTGCCCCTCCTTGTCGACGAGCAGGACGCTCGACGCATTGGAGAGGCGCAGCAGCTCCTGCAGCACGCGGTCGATGCGACCGAGGTCGTTCTTGTAGAAGACCAGCCGCCGGTCGCGCAGTTCCTGATCGCTCGTCGACATTGCAGGCTCCATCCGTTCGTGCGGCACGTGCGCCTCAGAACCCGAGCAGGAACTTGGCCGCGACCACCGCGGCGGCGGCGCCGGCGACGATGCCGAGCGCCATGAACAGGAACATCTTCAGGCCGCTTCCCGCTGCCGGCGCCGGCGGCGTCGGCTGCGGTTCCTTCAGCGCGTCCGCCGCTCGTCGCGGCGCCGCGGCCGCCTGGCGGAACTCGTTCTTCAGTGCCGCCTTCGAGTCGTTCATCGCCGCGCGCAAGGCGGGCCGCGCCTCTTCGCGCGGCGCGATCGGCGGCGTCACCGCCATCACCGCCATCGGCGCCGGCGGTGGCGCGGTGATCGTGGCCGTGGCGCCGACGGCGGTGCCGGCCGCCGCAGC
>VGYY01000074.1 GCA_016872815.1 Planctomycetota bacterium | reverse complement strand
TGGCGATCCGCGCGCCGCGGCTCGAGTTCGACCTCGGCCGCGGGTCGCTCGACGCCTTCGGCGACGACGCGCTCACCCAGCTCGCCGTGCCCGCCGCCGCGCTGCAGCAGTTCCTCGGCGCGCCGGACGACGCGTCGGCGGACACCTGGCGCGACGGCGCGGTCGAGGTGAGCTGCACCGACTTCCATTTCGCGCCCGAGCCGGTTTCCGGCGCACTTGATCGCGGCACGCTCCGCTTTGAGGGTGGCTTCGTCGCGCTCCGCGCCAGCGACGGCGCCAGCGCCACCGCGGCCCGCGCTCGCTTCGACCTGGCGCGCGGCGAGGGGCGGCTCGACGGAGCGGACGGAGCGCCGGTGCAGCTGATGCGAGCGCTGCCCTGGGCCGTCGAGCGAGTCGAGCGCCTCGTCGCCGACTGGGTGCAGATCGAGAAGAGCGGCGCGCGCATTCGTTGCGCCGACCACGCAGTGGCGGTGGTCCATCCCGAGGATGCGCCGACCGCCCAGAAGCCGCTGCCCGACTTTCGGCGGATCGTGTTGCGGACCGGCGACGGTCCCGACCTGATCGGCGAGCGCCTCGCGCTGACCGGCGGGGTCGAGTTCGATTTCGAGTGGGAGTCGGTCGACGACCAGGGCGCCCTGGAGCAGCGCCGCGCGCGTGCCGCCGGTGACCGGGCGGTGATCGACTTCGAGCGCGTTCTGTCGCCGCCGGCCGCCACGGCGACGCCGACCGGGCCGCCACCGCCGCCCGCCTTCCTGCCGCTCCGACCGCGGCTGCTCACGCTCACCCAGCACGTGACGTTCGACTTCGAGGGTTTCCACCTCGCCGGCGCCACCCTGGTCCATCGCCTGCTGGGCGGCGACGACGATCTGCCGCCGCCCGGCTGGTTCCTGCTCAAGAAGGGGGTCGATCGCGTCGCGCTGGACGGCAGCCCCGCCGAGGCGCCGTGGCAGGTCGCGCTCGGCACCGAGTACGTGCTGGTGAAGCCGCCGAGCAGCGCGTCTCCCGAGTTCGAGGTGAAGTTCGGCCCGACCAGCGCCCGTCTCGAGGCTCGTCGCGGTGAGTGATCGCGCCGCCGCGCCGAGGTCGTGGGGGTTCGGCGGCGTCGCTGCCGCGATCGCGCTGGCGGCGGCGCCGGCCATCGCGCAGGAAGCGTCCCCGCCGAGCGACGCCCCGCGCGCGCTGCCGGCGATCCGCGACTGGTCGTGGTCGGAAGCGCAGCTGGTCTCCCATGCCGACGCCGATCGCGCGCTGCTGTTCGTGCGCGACTTCTGGATCCAGCTCGACGGCGACACCGAGCTGCGCGCCGACGTCGCGCTGCTGTGGGGAGATCGCGAGCTGCTCCTGCTGCGCGATCTCGACCGCAGCGCCACCGCCAGCTCGCCGCTGCGCTTCGGCCCGCAGGTGCCGCCGACGCCCGGACGATCGCCGCTCCCGCAGCCGGGTTCCGGTTCGGCGCTCGGGATGGCGGTGAACGGCCTGCACGAGCTCTACGCCGCCGGGCACGTCTACTTCCGGCAGGGCGACGAGTCGCTCTTCGCCACCGAGCTCTACCAGCATCTGCTCGAGCGACGCGGCATCGTCGTCGACGCCGACGCCTTTCACCGCACCCGCTACGGCGGCGAGGGCGAGGTGCGGCCAGGCGAGGCTCCGCGCGAAGCCGACCTCGACGTGCACGTCCGCGCGGCGCGGCTGCGCTCGCTCGGCCTCGGCGCGATCGTCGCCGAGCAGGCGCAGTTCTCCACCTGCGTCTACGGCCATCCGCACTGGCACGTCGAGAGCGGGACCATCACCGCCACGCTGCGCGATCCGGCCGCGCCCGCCGCACCCGGCCTCGAGCGGCTCGCCCTCGCCGACAACTGGCTCGAGCTCGAGGATGCACCGCTGCTCCCGCTGCCGGGCTTCACCACCGACTTCGCGCAGGGCGACTCGTTGCCGCTCAGGAAGGTGCGCGCCGGCCATTCGACGCGCTTCGGCGCCTTCCTGCAGACGCTGTGGGGACGTGAGCTGCCCGAGCTGGCGCATGCGCTCGAGGAGAGCCTCGGGCTCGACGATCCGCTGACGCTCGGGCTCGAGCTCGACGTCGACGCCTATGCGAGGCGCGGCGGCGCGCTCGGTCCGGCGCTCGACTGGCGCGTGCCGGGACTCGTCTCGGGCGAGCTCGGCGGCTACTGGATCCACGACCAGCAGGACGAGGACAGCGAGATCCCGGCGCCGATCGACCATCCCGATCGCGGCCGCGCCTACCTGCGCAACCGCTTCACGCCGCTCGAGTACTGGCGCCTCGACACCGAGGTGCAGTGGTACTCGGACGCGGGCTTCCAGCCCGAGTACTTCGAGCGCGAGTTCAAGGAGGAGAAGGATCCGGAGAGCTACGTCCACCTGATCCGCCAGGAGGACACCGCGCGCTGGCGGCTGCTCTACCGGAAACGCCTGAACGACTTCCAGTCGCAGGTCGACAACCTCCCGCGCGGCGGCTTCGACATGGTCGCCGAGCCGCTGTTCGACCTGCGCCTGCCGTCCTGGCTGCGCCACGGCGGCCAGCCCGCGCACCTCCTCCTGACCCAGGCCCACGACGTCGCCAACTACCGCATCCACCCGGCCGACGACTCCCTGCTCGACTCCGAGCGCGTGGTGCGCGCCGATTCGCTGCTCGACCTCTCCACCACCGTCTCGCTCGGGCCGGTGGCGCTGCGGCCGTTCACCTCCGGGCGCTTCACCGGCTGGGATCGCTCGATCGACGATTCGGGCGCGCTCGGGCGCGGGGTGTTCCTCTCCGGCGCCCACGCCGAGCTGATGGTGCATCGCGACTTCGACGCGTGGCTGCCGGCGCTGCAGGTCGACGGGCTGCGCCACATCGCCCGCTTCGACATCGACTGGATGAACCTCTGGGAATCGTCGCGCGATCCGGCCGAGCTGGTGCAGGTCGACCAGGTCGACACGCTGACTGAGCGCGAGGTCGTGCTGCTGGCGGTGCGCCAGCGCTTCCAGACCCATCGCGCCGACTTCGACGAGCTGACGCTGCGGCGCGAACCGGTCATCGAGGACATGTTCGAGCTCGATCTCGAGCTGCCGCTCTACCCGGAGGCGGCGCGCGACAACCAGGGCCCGGAGGCGGGCTCGACCGCCGGGCACAGCGCCGGCCCGCTGCGCTACGACACCCTGTGGCGGCCGGGCTTCACCGGGCGCGTGCTGCGCCGTTCGTTCCTCTTCAGCGAAGGCGAGTGGAGCTTCAACGACGGCGCGTTCGACACGGTGAACGTCGGCGCCGGGCTGCAGCCGACGCTCGACTGGACCACCCGGGTCAGCTGGCGCAACACGCGCGGGATCTCGGAAGTCCTGACCGCCGAAATCGACTGGCGGCTGGTGAACAAGTGGTCGGTCGCGGTGCTGGAGCAGTACGACCTCGACCAGAACGACGGCCTCGAGCACCGCATCGAGCTGCGCCGCCACGGCCACGACTTCACGCTCGCCTTCGGCTTCGAGCGCGACCAGGGCGACGGCGACACCGCCTTCACCTTCGCCCTCTACCCGAGCTTCCTCTCCCGTGGCCGCGCCGAGCGCTCGCAGGCCTCCGGCCGCGGCGACCGGCCGTCGCTCTCGGGCGACCACTGAGCGGCGGACGGGCGCGGCTTCGATCCCCGCGGCCGCCGCGCTCCGCGTCAACGCGGCGCCGTCGTCAGCTCTTCGCTCCCGCCGGCGGCGACCATCGCGATGGTGAAGGGGTTCGGCGTATCAGTCGGCATCGACACTCTCCGGGGGGCGAGGCCGGCGCGGGCATCGCGCGCGGCAGTGGTTCAGCAAGTGGGGGCGACGGCGGACTTCGACGCCACATCGTCAGTCGAGCGGGGCGACCTCGAGCGTGTCGACGTCGCGCACCGCGATGACACGAACGCTGACACCGGTCGGGAACTCGCCCGCCTGCGAGACCGCCTTTAGCTCGAGCGAGCGGCCGTCCACGGCGACGGTGACCTTGCCTTGTCCCTCGCCGCGCGGCGGGATGCGGAGGTAGACCTCGCTGCACCGAAGAACGTGAGGAACGCGACGATCGTCTTGAGAGTGAACAGCTTGAGGAAGACGTCGCCGTCGATGGCGGTGTCGTGACCGGCGTGACCGCCGTGATGGAGGTCGTCGAGATCGACGTCGCTGTCCGTATGGCCGACGCCGACCCTCGACGCCACGTCTGCAGGACCAGGGGGGGTCGGGGTTCGCGGGGCTTTCGCCGTCGGCGACCGGCGACGGGCAGCGCGACTCGCTCCCGGGGCTGATTCAGCCGCCGTCGTCGCGCCTTTCGCGGGCCGACGGGCGACGCCCCTCGCCCTCCTCCTCGAGGTCCTCCTTCCCCTCCCACTTCGGGGCGATGTTGCCGCGATTCCACTCCTCCCACGCGCGCAGCAACTCGGCGCATCGCGCCGGCTGTTCCGTGGCGAGGTCGTTCCGTTCGCGCGGATCGGCGGCGAGGTTGAACAGCGCGGGCGCGGCGTCGCGCACTCCCGCCACCAGCTTCCAATCCCCCTGACGCACGGCGAAGCGCGAGCCGGTGCGCCAGAAGAGCTGCTGGTGCGGCGGCGTGGCGAGCGCGCCGGACAAGTGGGGCAGCAGGTCGACGCCGTCGAGCACGGGCGAGTCGGTCGTGGCGGCGGCGGCAACGGCGACCCCGGCGGCGGCCAGGAACGTCGGCACCACGTCGATGGCGCTCACGGCGGCCGCGAAGCTCGCGCCGGCCGGAAGGCGTCCCGGCCAGCTCACCACCCATGGCACGCGGATCCCGCCTTCCCACAGGCTGGTCTTGCCGCCGCGCACCTCGCCGTTCGACGGCGCCCGCAACGCGCCGTTGTCGCTGAGGAAGAGCACCAGCGTGTCGCCCGTGAGCCCGGTCTCGGCCAGCTTCGCCATCACCGCTCCCACCGCGTCGTCGAGTGCCAGCACGAGGCTCGCGTAGGCGCGGCGCCGCGGGTCTTCGATCGCGGCGACGCGATCGGCCACCGCCGGGTCGATCTGCAGCGGGACGTGCGCCGCCGGCCACGCCGCATAGAGCAGGAACGGCCGCTTCCCGGCATCGGCCGCATGTCGTGCGATGAAGTCGACCGCCTCGCGGGCGCAGGCGCGCATCAGCCAGTCGTCCTCGGTGACCTCCCGGGTGCCGCGATGCAGCGGCTGACGGGCGGGCCGGCGCAGTTTCGGGTCGTACTGGCTCGCGTTGTCGTGGAAGCCGAAGAACTCGTCGAAGCCGCGTTCCGTGGGCCGCTGGCCGGGCTGGTCGCCGAGATGCCACTTGCCGACCATCCCGGTGGCATAGCCCGCTGCTCGGAGCCGCTCGGCCAGCGTCGGCTGGTCGGCGGGCAGGCCGAAGTTCGCCGCCTTGTGCTCGCCCTGGCCTTGGTTGAACTCGAAACCGAAGCGCTGCTGGTAGCGGCCGGTCAGTAGCGCTGCGCGCGACGGCGCGCACATCGGCGCGGTCGAGTACGCCGCGGTGCAATGGAGCCCGGATCGCAGCAGGGCGTCGAGGTGCGGTGTCGCGAAATCGGGCGCCCCGGTCGCCGAGAGATCGGCGAAGCCGAGGTCGTCGGCGAGGAACAGCACCAAGTTCGGCCGGGCCGGCCGGTCGGCGGGAGCCGCCGCCGACTGCTCCCGTGCCGCCGCGACCGTCGAGGTGAATCCGAGCAGCGCCACCACCGCCAACGGGAATCGCATTCCCATCGAGTCTCCCCGCCGCTCGCCACGCGGGCTCTGCGGCCTTGCACCTCCGCGCGGTCGCCGTAAGTTCCGGAAGGACGGCGGTCCGGAAGCGGGACCGGATCGTAGCGCCGAGGACGAGTCGTGGCCGCAGATCGCTCGAGCATCCGGATCGCCGCGTGGAGCCTCGCGATCGCGCTGGGCGGCGCCGGTTCGCTGCCGGCCCAGTCGGTCGAGCGCATCAGCGTCGATTCCGCGGGCGGGGAGGCCGACCGGGCCAGCAAGTGGTCGGGGGTCAGCGACGACGGCAACCTCGTCGTATTCGACAGCGATGCCACCAACCTGGTCGCCAGCGACACGAATGGCGTGACCGACATCTTCCTGCGCGACCGACTGGCCGGCACGACGGTACGGCTCAGCGTCGGCGCCGGCGGCGTCGAGGCCGATGGCGAGAGCCTCTTCCCGGCGCTCACCCCCGACGGCCGCCACGTCGCCTTCTCGAGCGAAGCCACCAACCTCGTGGCGGGCGATACCAATGGCGTCGCCGACATCTTCCTGCTCGATCGCGTCGCCGGCACCCTCGAGCGGATCAGCGTCGGCGCCGCCGGTGTCGAGGCGGACGACGACAGCGACCGGCCGTCGATCAGCGCCGACGGCCGCTTCGTCTCGTTCTTCTCCTACGCGACCAACCTCGTGCCCGGCGACGGCAACCGCGTCGCCGACATCTTCGTGGTCGACCGCCTGGCGGGCACGATCGAGCGGGTCAGCGTCGACAGCGCTGGCAACGAGGCTGACGACGGCAGCTACGTCAATTCGATCGCGGCCGACGGTGTCCGCATCGCCTTCGTCAGCGACGCGACCAACCTCGTCGCCGGGGACACCAACGACGCGCGCGACGCCTTCGTCCACGACCGCTCGACCGGCGTGACCGTGCGCGTCAGCGTCGACTCCGCCGGCAACGAGGGCGCCGGCGGCAAGACCGACTCGAGCCGCCTGTCACCCGACGGATCGATCTGCGCGTTCTCGAGTTCCGCCAACCTGCTGGTCCCCAACGACTCGAACAATCGGTTCGACATCTTCGTGCACGACCTCGCCACCGGGACGACCGAGCTGGTGAGCGCGGACCCGAGCGGCGCACCCGGCGACCGCGCGAGCCTCCATCCGCGCCTCAGTGCCGACGGTCGCTTCATCCTGTTCCAGAGCAGCTCGGCGCTCTTCGATCCCGCCGACACGAACGGCGCCCATGACCTCTTCCTGCGCGATCGGCACCTGGGTGTCACCCGCCGCATCAGCGTCGACCCGAACGGTGTCGAGGGCGACGACGATTCGCATGTCGGCTGGATCTCCTCCGACGGCGCGTGGATCACCGCGCACAGCGCCGCCACCAACCTCGTCCCGGGCGACACCAACGGCGTCGAGGACATCCTGCTGTTCCACTACTGCCTGCCGGCGAGCTGGAGCAACTACGGCAGCGGCTTCGCCGGCGCGCTCGGCGTCCCCGCGTTCACCCTGCGCGCCGATCCGGTGCTGGGTACCACCGTGACCGCCGACCTCGCCGATTCCACCGGCCAGGGCACGCTGGCCGTGGTCCTGATCGGCCTCGATTCGGCGCAGATCCCGACCGGCTTCGGCGGCACGCTGCTGGTCTCGCCGATCGGATCCATCACGCTGGCGGTCCCGGCCGGTGGCGCGACGATCGACGCCGACCTGCCCGATGACGAGGCGCTATGCGGGGTCTCGTATTTCGCGCAGGCGCTCGAACTCGACGCCGCAGCGGCGAAGGGCGTCTCCTTCACCGCCGGACTCGAGCTCGCGCTGGGTCGCTGAGAGACCCGGAAGGTCGCGGCGGCGTCTTCCGCAACGGGTCGGGGCAAGGAGGTCGTCATGGGGCAGGTCGTGGTTCGGCGCGCGACACTGCCGCCGCCGCCGGCCCGGATCGGACGTTGCGCGCCGTGATCCATTACCTCCTTTGCGCGACCCCGCGCAGCGGCAGCACCCTGGTCGCCGAGTTGCTGGCGCAGACCGGCGTCGCCGGCATCCCCAACGAGCACCTGCTCGGCTGGCTGCCGCATCGCGACCGGCGCGAAGCCGCGTTCTGGCTCGAGTTGCTGCAGCGCACCGTCGATGCCGGCGCCACCAGCAACGGCGTCACCTGCTGCAAGGTGATGCCGGAGACGTTCGAGGCGGCGATGAGTCTGCTGCGCGCGGTGCCGGGTGGCGCCGGGCTCGACGCCTGGCAGGTCGCCGAGCGGGCGTTCCTCCATCCGCGCGTCGTGCGCGTGCAGCGTCGCGACCGGTTGCGCCAGGCGATCTCGCTCGCCATCGCCGAGGCGACCGGCGTCTGGCACATGGCCCGCCGGGAGGGTGCGGTCGATCCGTTCCTGCAGGGTGCGCTCACGCCGCGGCGCGACGACCACGCCGCCGATCTCCCGTTCGACTACGACCGGATCCGCGCGCACCAGGCCGGCATCGATGCCGGCGAGCGCTACTGGGACGAGCTGTTCGCCCGCCACGGCGTCACTGCCCACGTCATCACCTACGAGGAGTTCATCCGCGATCGCCGGTCCCAGCTCGCCGCGATCCTCGACTTCCTCGGCATCGCCTGGACGGCCGACCAGCTCAAGGTCGACGTGCACCTCGACCGGTTGTCGAACGCCACCAACGAACGCTTCCTCGCGCTGTTCCGCCAGGAGGAGGCGCGGCGACGCTGAAGCCACCCCGGCGCGACGCGAGGTCGCCGCGTCGCGCCGGGATCAGCATCTCGTGCAGAGGTTCACTGCGCCGTGAGCGAGAGCGTCCAGCTCACCAGCGTGCCGGTGTCAGACTTTGCCAGGTCGCGGACCTTCACCTTCCAGTCGCCGTTGATCGCCTTGCCGGTGAAGGCCGACAAAGAAGCGTAAGGGACCGTGATGTCGGGGTACTCGGTCTGGATGTTGTCCGCCGAGCCGCCGGTGCGGTTGTGGACGATCACGGTCGTCCCGTCCGGCCCGATCAGCGACACCTCGAGATCGCCCTTGTAGGTGTGCGTGATGTCGACGCGCAACTTGACGCTGGCGACCGTGCCGGTGACGGCGAAGTTCTGCGTGCTGCTCACGCCGGTCGAGTTGTTGTCCGGAATGGCGAGCTTGGGCGTGATCGTCTGCTCGCCGTTGAAGGTGAGCGACCACGAGTTGAACGTGCCGACATCGGTCGCCGCGAGGTCCTGCACCTTGAGGCTCCAGTTGCCCGAGGTGTTCTTCCCGTTGAAGACCGTCAGCACCTGCGACGACGTGGTGGCGATGGAGAAGGTGGTGGTCACGTTGTCGGCCGAGCCGCCGGTGCGATCGTGCAGCTTCGCCGAAGTCCCGTCCGGTCCGGTCAGCGTGACGACGAGATCGCCCTTGTACGGATGAGTGATCGTGGTCGACACCGCGACCGAGGTCACGGTCAGGCTGTTGCCGACGTTGATGGTGCTGGTCACGCCGGTCGAGTTGTTGTCGGGGATCGCCGCGTTCGGCGACGCCGAGAAGGTCTTCACCGGATTGCCGCCGGCCGCGTTGATGATCAGCGTGACCGTCGCCGTGCGGGTCAGCGCGCCGCTGACGCCGGTGATCGTGACGGTGTGCGTGCCGACCGTGGCCGACGCCGTGGTGGTCACCGTCAGCGTCGAGCTGCCGCTGGCACCGATGGGATTCGGAGAGAAGGAGTAGGTGACGCCGCTGATCGCCGGCGTCGCCGACAGCGTGATGTTGCCGGAGAACCCGCCGGTGGGCGTGCTGGTGACGGTGTAGGTGGTCGACTGCCCCTGCGTGATCGTTTGCGAGCTCGGCGTCGCGGCCAGCGAGAAGTCGGCCGGCGGCGGCGTGGTCGCGCCGTTGTAGACGACCAGCGCGAAGTCCTGGTCGGTGGTGTCGGCGTTGCCCGGCACCCCGTCGCCGGCGATGTTGGTCGCTTTCACCGTGACGGTGAGCGAGCCGGTGGTGCCGGCCGGCAGGAAGACGCACTCGAGGTTGTTGCGGACGTCGGCGCTGCCGCCGGTCGTCGATCCGCCGCCGCTGAAGACGTTGCCGCGGTAGAGCGTGCCGTTGACCTTCACCTCGAGGTCGAGGTTGTTGACGTAGGCGTTGCCGGTGGTCGGGCCGGGCGCGTCGGTCCACGCCAGCGCGATGCGGACCGGCTCCGCCGAGCTCGCGATCGAGCCCGACACGGAGTAGGTGTTGCCGGTCGCGCCCAGCACCTGCGTCTGGTCGACCAGCACGCGCGAGACGGCGTCGAACGTCCGGGCGAGGTTGACCCGGCCCATGCCCTGGTTGTTCGAGGGCAGGGTGTCGTTCGCGCCGACACCCGTCATGTGCGTCGCCGTCGAGGCCAGGAACGCCTTCTGCATCGCCGGCGTCGGCGTGCCCCACGCCTTCAGCGTGAACCACTGCCGGACCAGCGCGCAGGCGCCGGCAACCGCCGGCGTCGAATGGCTGGTGCCGGACGACCAGCAGTACAGCGTCTGCCCGGACGGCCAGTACTTGTTGCAGACGCCGCTGCCGTTGTAGCCGGTGGCGCGACTGGCAGCACCCTCGATGTGGGTGCCGGGCGCCATCAGGTCGGGCTTCTTGCGCGAATCGTGGCACGGCCCGCGCGAACTGAAGCTGATGATGTCCTTGCAGCTGTCGGCGCCGCTGTTGCCGATGGCGCAGCCGTCGGTGCCGGTCTGGCGGAAGTTCTCGCCGGCGCCGACCGTGATCACGTTCTTGCCGGTGCCGGGCGGGTGGATCGTCGAGGTACCGGAGCCGTCGTTGCCGGCAGCGAAGACGATCGTCATCTCCTGGTTGCCGGTGGTGCCGGATGCCGCGTCGCGCACGGTGGCGTCATGCGACTGCGTGTCGCTGTTGTAGTTGCTGCCGCTGGTGTAGCCCCAGCTGTTCGACGAAATGCGCGCGCCGTCGTTCCAGGCGTTCTGCATGCGCGTCGGCGTCGACTGGTTGAAGATCCCGGAGCCGGCGTTGTTGAAGACCTTGGAGTTGCCGAGCTTCACCCACGGCGCGATGCCGAGGCCGTAGTTGTAGCCGCTCGCATCCTCGTTGCTCGAGCCGGTGCCGGTGTTCCAGCCGCCGATGATCGACGCGTTGATGTTGCCGTGGCCGCCGACGCTCTCGCCGCCGGCATCGCCCGAGTAGTTCCTGGTGTAGACGTAGCGCGACGCGCCGGTCGAGAGTCCGTCGACCTTGAACTCGACGTTGACGTCGGTCGTGCTGCCCTTGTCGACCCCGTCATCGACGACGTCGACCGAGAATGAGAACGGGTTGGCACCCGAACCCGGGAAACCGAGCCCCTGCAGCCAGGCGAGGTAGCCCGGAGCGCTCGGCCCGGTGCCCGCCGCATTGAGGTTCGCGGCCATGATCTGGCCCTGCGCCTCGTCCCACATGGTCGCGTCGAGCTTCGGCTCGACCGCGAACACGCGCGCATCGCGCGCCAGCTCGAGCGCGACGGAACCGGCGGCCATGATCTCGACGTTGATCCAGCCGAGCACGCGCCATGGTTCGCACAGCTTCTGGTGGCGCGCGGCGAGTCCGGCCGCGAAGGCCTCGCCTTCGGCATCGCCGATCACCTGCACCACGAGCCGCTGCAACGCGTTCGCGGCCAGGGTCGGCGGCCGCAGCTCGGGGCGCAGCTTGTACGCGGGCTCGTAGGTGGAGATGGCGAGCACGTGCGTGCGCGTGCGCAGCTGGCGCAGGAAAGCGTCGGCTTGCGGGTCGGTGACGACGACGTAGGTGTTGTTGGCGACGTAAGTGACGATCTGCGCGCCGGTCGCCCGCAGCTCGTCGAGCCAGGCGTCCTTGACCGGCCCCTCGAACTGCACGAGCCGCAGGCGTCGTTCACCGTCGGCCGGCGGAGCGGTCGGTCCCCGCAGCTCGGGCGGCACGGGTGCACGCAGTCCGCTGGTCCCGTCCAGCAGGTAACCGTTCAGGTTGACCAGCGTCTGCTCGTCGGCCAGCAGCGCACCGCGCGCCAGCAGTCCGCCGAGGCCTTCCGTGCGACCGGTGTCGACCTTCGCGTGCACGAACGAGCCGTGGTGCTCGGCCTGCAGCAGCGCCCCGCTCTCGCCCAGCTCCTGCAGGAGCGCGGCGTCGGACGCCAGCCACAGCCGATGGATCAGCCCCGGTGCGACATAGTCCTCGGGGATCGTCGCGCCGATCGTCGAGTCGGCGGCCGCCGTGGATGGTTCGGCGACCAGCGGCGCGAACGGGTCGAGCGGGGCGCTGGCCGGATCGACGGCCGCGTCATCTGCCAGCACACCGTCATGGGTGTGGGCGAACGACAGCCCGAAGGTCAGGCCGAGGGCGGCCGGAAACAACAGGAGGCGCGAATCGAGGCGCATGCAGGTGCTCCCCTGACGTGGACGGATCCGTGGGCGACCAACGACCGGCCGCTGTAACGAGGCGTTCGACGCTAGCCCGGCTTGTGTGCGGAAGGAACCCTACGCGATCCCCCTCAGGTTCCAAACTGGACGAGCCCTGCGAATCCTTTCGCGTCAGCCCGTTCGGGGGAAAAGTTCTGAAACAGCTCTATTTCAAGAGCGGTGGCTACTTCTCGATGGCGATTGGCCACCATTCCTTCAACGCCAGCCACCGGTCGACCACGACTTTCTGTTCGGATTCAGAGCGAAGCAGTGCCATAGGGTGCAAGCCAATGGGCGGCGCTGGCGATTCCCATTGGGCGGGCGCATCGGCCACGACTCCGGGCCAGTGGTAATGCCATTTCACCGCCCCGAGCGCCGCCGGGTGGGCCCCGGCCGTCGGCTCGTGCATTCCGGTCAGGTTCCACAGCATCGCGAGGGCTTGTGCGCGGGCCGCCGGCGACAGCTTCGGCCCCTCCAGCACTTCAAGCAGTGCCGGCACCGCCGCGAGGCCCGCGCGGAACAGCCGGTCGGCGGCGGTCTCCGGCGGGCCGTCGAACTCGAGGTCCTCCCGCCATGGCACCGCCACCATCGGCGGCGGCCGCGCAACGTCGAGGGCGGCGAACTCGCGCTTCAGTTCGTCGATCCGTGCCCGTGTCACGCGAATCGGCGGCGGCACGAGCCGGATGCGGAATGGCCGCGACCACATCAGCGCGAGGCCATCGACCCGCTCCTCATTCGCGACCGCGACGCGATCGTGGTAGCCGAGCCGAACCTCGTACTCGCCGGCGACGCCGCCGTCGGCCAGGCCGAAGCTCGTGCGGACCGGCAGCAGCCGTCCGTCGAGATCGCGCACCTCGACCCGGATCCGCGCGAAGCGGCCGCTGCGATAGTCACCGGCCCGGGTGAGAGTGAAGCTCTCCTTCGCGCCATCCACGTTCTTCAGCCAGAACCGGATCGTCGGCGCCTCCGGAAACGCGGCGGTGAAAGGCGGCGGTGAAAGGCGGCGCACCCACCCAGTCGAGCGCGAGCGGATCCTGCTTGCCGTGCGCGCGACGCAGCGCCGTGAGCAAGGCGTGCTCGGCGGGGCCGCCCGCCGCGCGCTGCTTCCATTCGGTGGCGAGGAACTTCCGCCAGCGTTCCGACTTCCGCCGCGCCATCTCGAGCAGGCACGACTCGACGGCGAGCGGCGTCGTCACCGTGGATCCGCGCTGCTCCTCGAACAGCCTCTGCAATTCGTCATCGGTGCGCAGCTCGAGCCAGCGCGGCCCCCCGGGCTCGACCAGGGTCACGTCGCCGACGTCGTGCGGTCCTGCCGGCAGCGATTTCGGCAAGCCGACCTCCGCGGCGTGCGCGACCGGTGCGCCGCCAGCGCGCGCAGGCGCACTTCACCCTGCGTCATCCCGGCGAGATCGAGTTGCACGGCGCCGACGGGCGGACAGGTCAGCACCAGCGGTTCGCTCTCGGGGAAACGCAGGTCGACGCGCGCCTGCACCGGGTCGAGCGTCGGCACGACGAGGCGCGCGACCGCTCCCTGGAACTCGTACTCCTCGAGGAGCACCTCGAGCGGCTGGACGTCGAAGGTGGCGGTGCCGTCGGGTGCGGTCGTCCGCGCGACGAGCAGCCAGCGGTTCAGGTGCTCGCCGCGGCGCGCCGTCGCCGGATCGACCACGCGAACTTGCAGCGGCTTCTCGCACCACGAGAATGCCGCCCATGCGACGCCGCAACGCGACGCCCATGTGGAATGGGCCATCCCGGATCTCCGTCGTCACCGACGATCGCGTCGTGCGCGGACGCACATGCGACTGCGCGATTCCTCGTCCAACGAGCGGTCGCTGAATTCCGGGCGTGGCGGCAGTCTGGGGCGGCATGAAGAAGAACACCGACGCCGCCATCACCGACCCCACCGCCCGCACGCTGCCGCCGCGCGCGGTGCTGCTGCGGGTCCTCGCCACGCGCGACCGCTCCTTCGAGGGGCTCTGCTTCTTCGCGGTCCGCACCACCGGGATCTTCTGCCGGCCCGGCTGCCCGGCGCGCACCCCGCGGCCCGACCACGTCGACTTCTTCGCCACCGCGAAGGAGGCGCTCTTCGCCGGCTTCCGGCCCTGCCTGCGCTGCAAGCCGCTGGCGCCGAGCGATGCGCCGCCGCTCTGGCTCGCCGACCTGCAGGCGGCGATCGAGGCCGAACCGCAGCGGCGCTGGCGCGACGCCGACCTGCGTCAAGGCGCGCGGCTCGACGCCGTCGCGCTCGACCACGGCTTCGAATCGCACAGCGGCTTCCGCGACGCGTTCGCCCGCTGGTTCGGCGCGCCGCCCGGCAAGGCGCGCGCCGCCGACTGCGTCACCTTCACGTGGATCGACAGCCCGCTCGGACCGCTGATCGCCGCCGCCGTGGACGAAGGCGTCTGCCTGCTCGAGTTCACCGATCGACGAATGCTCGAAGCGCAGCTCGCGCGAATGCGCCGCTGCATCGACCGCCCCGCCATCGAGGGCGACCATCCCCACCTGCAGCAGCTGCGCCGCGAGCTCGCCGACTACTTCGTCGGCAAGCGCACGCGCTTCACCGTCCCGCTCCATGCGCCCGGCAGCGCCTTCGAACTGCGCGTCTGGCAGGCGCTGCAGCAGATTCCGTGCGGCGAGACTCGCAGCTATGTCGCCCTCGCACGCATGATCGGCGCGCCGAAGTCCGCTCGCGCCGTCGGCCGCGCCAACGGCATGAACCGCCTCGCCATCGTCATCCCGTGCCACCGGGTGGTGCGCGACGACGGCAGCGTGGGCGGCTACGGCGGCGGGCGATGGCGGAAGGAGTGGTTGCTGCGGCGGGAGCGAGAGCCGGCTGGGGCGCATCTCACGGCGTGAGCGCGCGGTCTCAGGCGCCCTCGAGCGCTTGCCCGAGGTGATGGCAAGACGGCTGGCGCGACGGCACGTGACCGGGTCGTGACCCGCCGCGAGGCACGGCACGGCAAACCGGCGCCGTGGACAGCGGTCGACCGCAGACTCGTGCTCGCGGAGAGGATCCGCGCCGACGCGGTGGGCGACGACCGACGCTCGCGGCGAGGCGCGATTCGAAGAGGTCGCGAGCGGCCCCTGGCACGTGGTCGCCTCGATCGAGGAGGCCGGTTCGGGCGCGATCGCTCGCCACCGCAAGGCGATCGTGAAGCGCGACCCGCCGCTCGACGAGCGGGTCGCGATCGCGACGACCGACCCGGGCGCGCCCGCGGCGATCGTCGTCCGCGTGCGCGGCTCGCCGCCGCCGGGGGCCGGCACGCGGGTCGAACTCCATGGCGCCGCGGACGGCCACCACCGACGAGCGAGGCGTCGCGACCTTCGGCGATCCGCACCAGGTCCGGTTCGATCCGGGCAATCTCACGATCGACGTCGACGTGGTCGCCAGCGGCGGCCTGCGCGGGCGGCTCACGGCGGCGGAGCCGGCACCTCTGCCTGGTTTCTCGGCGCGACTCGCGGCAGGGCTCTCCGGCGCGCGCGTCGTCGCCACCTTCCCCGGCGCGGCGCAGCCCTATTGGAGCTGGGTCGGCACCCGGATCGACGCCGGCGTCGCCGCCGATGGCAGCTTCGAGTTCACCGGGCTGCCGGCCGGCAGCTGGCAGCTCGATCTCGTCGCGCACGACGACCTGCGCGTCCTCGCGCAACTGCCGAAGGGCGTCGAGCAGTCGCTCTTGCGCGCCCGGGTGGCGTCGGACGGACGCCACGTCGCCTGGGCGACGCCGTGGAACGCCGGGGTGCCGGACACGCCCGGATTCGTGCGGGGCGCCGCGCTGATCGTGGTCGACGCGGCGAGCGGCGAGACGGTGCGTGCCTGGGACGGCATCGAGGTGGCGATCTCGCCGTTCTCGAGTTCGATGGCGACGCTCGAGTTCGCCTGGCTCGATGCGAAGACGCTGCGCTACGGCGACACGCAGCTCGCCACCGGCAGCGACGGCCAGGCGAGCCGGCATGCGGGGACGTTCCGCTGGGTCGACGTCGCGCTCGACCAGCGCGAGGTTATC
>VGYY01000073.1 GCA_016872815.1 Planctomycetota bacterium | reverse complement strand
CTGCAGCTTGCTCACGAACTTGATGGCGGCGGTGCGCATCGATGCGCTGACCAGGTTGTCCTGCCACGCCTTGGCGCTGCCCGAGAAGGTGACGATGTTGAAGTCGACGTCGCTCTCGAGCGATCCAAGCAGCGCGATCAGCTCGTTCTTGGCGATGTCCATCTTGACGCGGCTGCCGAACGCCTCGATCTGCTCCTTGGTGGCCGAGTCGGGGATCGCGATCTTGTCGGCCATGCTCGACGAGACGTCGATGACGAAGATCAGCTTCTTCGACAGCGTCTCGATCGAGTGGTAGGTCTTGGTCTCCGGCCGCTTGTACTTCGCCGCATTCGCCGCGATCCGGTCGCGCTTCTTCGCCAGTTCGTCGTCGCTGGGGACCACGAACGTGGCGCCGGCCCGCTCCCACCAGCGCCGCCAGAACGCCGCGTCGTAGCTGAAGTCCTCGCCGGTGATCGCCACCAGCGCCTTGTGGAGCGCCTCGACCAGCACACCGTCCCGCGTCTCGAACAGCCTGAGCAGCGGCTCGATCGACTCGCGCGCGCGGATCTTCGCCACCGCCTCGACGGCCGCCTTCTGCAGCGCCCAATCCGACGCGCCCTCGATCTGCGCCAGCAGCGCGCCGTTGGCCTTCGCCGCCTTCAGTTGGCCGAGCGCCTCGGCTGCGATCACCCGCAGCGCCGGGATCCGGTCCGCGAGCGCCACCAGCAGCGCGTCGATCGTGGACGGGTCCTTCATGTTGGCCAGCGACAGCACTGCGGCGCGGCGGTTGTCGTCGTCGCCGGTCTGGAGGATCGACACCAGCTTCGGCACCGCCGGCGGCCACGGGCGCGAGATGCGCGAGAAGCCGAGCGCCGCCGCCGACCGCGCCTTGCTGTTCGAGTGGTCGAGTCCGGCGAGCAGCGCCGTCAGCGCCTCGTCCGAGCTCATCTTCCCCAGCGCGCGCCCGGCCGCCTCGACCACGCGCGGGTCGACGTCGCTGCATGCGGTCAGGATGAACTCGACCATCACGCCCGAATCGACCGCGCCCAGGTCCTCCACCGCCGCGGCGCGCACGATCGGGTTCTCGTTGCGCGAGAACTCGCGGAACGTCTGGATCGCCTCGAGCTCCTGCGGCGTCAGCTTGCGCTTGTTCTTGCCGCTGCCGAAGGTCAGCGGAAGCGCTTCCGCCTCCGGCGCCTTCGGCACCATGGCGGCCTTCAGCTCGGCGAACTTCTGCTCGACCGCGGCGTTGGTCGCTTCGACCTCCTTTTCGAGCTTGTCGCACTCCTCGTCCAGCGCCTTCTGCTTCGCCGGGTCGGCGCTGCCGGCCTTCCGCAGCAGCTCGGCGATGCGCTCCTCGGTCTTCCAGCTCTTCTCGCCGAGCTCGAGCTGCGCCACCAGCCCGCCGAGCCACGCGGCGAGCTTCACGGGATAGACCGGGTCGGCCGCCTTCTGCAGCAGCGGCAGCACGCCTTTCTCGTCGAAGTTCTTCCACTCGTTGACGACGCCGAGCACCTTGAAGTCGGCGTCAAGCACGACGAGGCAGGGATCCTTGATCCCCTTGACGTTGGCGAGGTAGGGCAGGTCGATCGCCTTGTCGGGCGAGAGCTGGATGAACTTCACCACCGCCGAGGCGAGCGCGATGCGCGTGTCGCCCATCACGATGGTGCTGATCTTCTGCGACTCCTTGGTCTCGGCGCCGCTGATGAAGAGAAGGAACGGCCACGGCGCCTTCGCCGGGATCGGCGAGCCGTCCGGGTTCTTCTTCTCCTTGTGGTCGGGTGGCGCCTCCCAGTCGATCTTGAGCTTCTTCTGGTTGAGCGGGCTGACCCAGTTCTCGACTTTGCTCGGCGGCGGCATGCCCTGCGCTGCGGCCGCGTCGGTCGCGAGCCCGGCGGCAGCGAGCACGCAGAGCAGCGCGAGCAGGCCGCGGACACGGCGGCAGAGAAAGCGGGTGCCGCTCAGCGGCTGACGGGGGGCCATGCGTGCGACTCCGGGTTCCGCTCGATACGCGCTGCGGGCGCGAACGGTATCGCAGAGAAACGCGCGTGGCCGCGCGGCGGAATTCCGCCGCGCGGCCACGTTCGTCCAGGCGCATGCAGACCAGGTGCGCGTGGGGGCCCTCGGCCGGGCAGACCGTGTGACCTCGTCCGTACGGCCGAGGTCGGGTTCCGTGCCCTACAGCGCGGAATCCGGCAGAGCGTCACATGCGCTGCACCAAGGAACTGACGTAGAGGCGGCTTCACCAGCCCATCGGTCAACCAGCCCGCGGGGGTGGGCGTCGTCCCGCCCCGCGTCCGCCCATCCGGCGCGGCGCTGCACTCGGTCAGGGCTCGTGCGGCCGCTTCAAGGCAGCCGACGTGCCGATAGTGCACCGCGACCACCCGCTGGGGGAAGGGATCGGTTCCATGGCCCCGGGCGCGTGCCGGCGATCCCCGGAGGGGACTCTGCCAGTGCCTCTATGCTCCTCGCCTCCAAGTCCCCGTAGCTCAGATGGATAGAGCACCGGTTTCCTAAACCGGGGGTCGGCGGTTCGACTCTGCCCGGGGACACCAAGGTCACGCTGCGACGCGGCGTGCCGTGTCGCGCCAAGTCCTGCTGCTGCAAGGACTCGCGATGGGGCAGCAGCGTCGCACGCGCGGAAGGTGCGCGTGCCAACCAACGACGCCAGTCGAGAGAAGAGGCGCGGCAGGCACGCCGCGAAGCTCAGAGCCGCGCGAAGAATGGGCAGCATGCTGAGGGACACAGATCAAGAGACGCGGCTCGAATGAAGGCCCGCAACGAGGCGAAGAAAGAAGCGCGTGACCTGCCCCCGATCGTTGTACCACACCTCAAGTTGTACTCCCCGGGACGAGTGAAGGCAGCGGGGCCCGGAGGAGCGGAGCCATCGACGCGCTGAGGAAGGAACGTGGTCTGCCGACGGTGGCATGCGCCGACAGACCAAGCCGGAGCAGGGGCGCATGGACCAAACGGGCCAGGAACAGAGATCCACTCGCCCCGCGGTTTCCTGAAGCGGAGGTAGGCGGTTCGACTCGACTCAGGGACACCACCCGAAAGGCGCCGCGAGCCGCCGCTCCCCACTGGAGACGGGCCCTCGAATCGGGAAGAAACCCGTGAGATTCTGAACCCGCACAGTTTCCTCTGGGCAGTGCGCCTCGGCGCGGCTAATTGAAAGCCTCATCCTGAGGTGCCCGGCCATTCTCCTCGACTTTCCGATGCGCTCGGCACCACCCACGATCTCCTCGCATGCCGGGTTCTTTCGCGGCGGTGTCGCGCTCGCGGTGGCCCTCCTGATCGTCGCGCTCTCGGCGGCGGGCGGGGCGTTCGTTCCGGCGGTGGCAGCTCGCCACGACGGGGTCGCGGAGAAGCTCGCGGCGCTCGATCGCGAGATCGCGAAGGCTCCGACCGACGCGCGACTCTGGTTCGCCCGCGCGGAGTTCTCGCGACTCGAGGGGAACTGGCGCGCGGCGCTGGCCGATCTCGACCGCGCCGCGCGGCTGGATCCGAGCCTCGAGCGGGTCGATCTCGCGCGTGCGCGCGTCCGGTTCGAGGGCGGGGATGTCGCGCGCGCCGTCGAGTTGGTGCAGCGCTACCTCGCGCGGCGGCCGGCGGATCGCGAAGGGCAGGAGCTCCTCGCGCGCGCGTCGGATGCGCTCGGTGACGCTGCAGCGGCCTCGAACGCATGGGATGCGGCGGTCGCCCTCGCTCCGCACGATCCTGACTTGCGGTTCGAGCAGGCCCGGCAGCGCTTCGCGCGGGGCGCAGCGCATCGCGAGATCGCGATCGCGCAGTGCGATGCCGGTGTCGCCGTGACCGGCGCGGTTGCGCTCGAAGAATTGGCGCTGCGCTTCGAGGTCGAGCTCGCTGCCTTCGACGCGGCGCTCCGGCGCGTGGCGCGTCTGGCCGACCGGTCGCCCCGCCCAGAGATCTGGCGCGAGCGCGCCACCGAGCTCCTGGAGCGGGCAGGTCGCTTCGATGCGGCTCGTGCCGCCTGCATCGAGCTGGAGCGGGAGCTCGCGCGGTTGCCGGCGGCCAGACGGCGGCTGCCGGCGACGAACGACCTGCGGGCGAGGATCACGGAACGGAGGGAGCGGCTCTCGGCCATGACGGCGCCGCTCCCGTCGACTCAGAGCGGACGATGACGCGGAGCTTGATTCGGAGGAGTCTGCTGGCCGCAGCGGCACTGGCGGCGTCGAGCGCGATTGCCCTCGCGCAGACCGTCACGCGCGGCCCCTACCTGCAGTCAGGCAGTCACGATCGGATCACGGTCTGCTGGCGGACCGACGTCGCGTGCGACTCGGTCGTGCGCTACGGCGCGGGGCCCGGTCAGCTCACGTCGAGCGTCAGCGATCCGGCGCAGGTCACCGATCACGCCGTCACCCTCACCGGCCTCTCGCAGAATCTGCGGCTCTGGTACTCGGTCGGCACATCGAGCGCCGTGCTCGCCGGTGACGATGCCGAGCACCAGTTCCTGACCGCGCCGCCGGCCGGTCGCGCGCGCGCCAGCCGGATCTGGGTGCTGGGCGATTCGGGGACCAAGGACTCGAATGCGCGAGCGGTTCGCAACGGCTTCTACGCGGCCAATGGCGGGCGCCCGATCGACTTCTTCCTCATGCTCGGAGACAACGCCTACCCGATCGGCTCCGACAGCGACTATCAGGACGCGGTCTTCCAGAGCATGTACGAGGCACGCCTCATCGACAGCGTGCTCTGGCCAGCCTACGGCAACCACGACGCCCTGTCGGCCGATTCGGGCACGCAGAGCGGCGTCTACTACGACATCTTCCAGCTGCCGAAGAGCGCCGAGTGCGGCGGCGTCGCCTCGGGGACCGAAGCGTACTACTCGTTCGACTGGGGCAATGCGCACTTCATCTGCCTCGACTCGATGGAAAGCAATCGGCTGCTCGGTGGCGCGATGCTGACCTGGCTCGACCAGGATCTCCTCGCGAACACCAAGGAATGGGTGATCGCCTACTGGCATCACCCGCCGTACTCGCTGGGGTCGCACGACTCCGACGTCGAGACCGAGCTGACGGAGATGCGGCTGAACGCGGTCGAACTGCTCGAGTCGCACGGCGTCGACCTGGTCTTGTCGGGCCACAGCCACAGCTACGAGCGCTCCTTCCTGATCGACTCGCACCGCGGGAAGTCGTTCACCTTCGATCCGGTCGTGCACGGCAAGGACATGGGAGATGGCCGCATCGGCAGCGGCGGCGCCTACCAGAAGCCCTCTGCCGGGATGACGCCGCACGAGGGGGCGGTCTATGTCGTGAGCGGCGCGTCGGGCAAGACCGAGTCCGGGCCGCTCAACCATCCGGCGATGCATGTCTCGCTCGAGTCGCTCGGCTCGCTGGTGCTCGATCTCTGGGGGTCGCAGCTCGACGGCATCTACCTCGACGAGAACGGCGTCGAGCTCGATCGCTTCTCGTTGGTGAAGGGGGGAGCGACGCCGGTCGATGTCGGCACGCAGCAGTGGTTCGCGGTGAACTCCGACTGGAAGCGGCACGATCAGGGCTACACGCCTGCGTCCGACTGGCATTCGCCGAGCTACAGCGATGCGAGCTGGGCGAACGGACCGGCGATCCTCGGTTACGGCGAGAACTACATCGCGACGACGGTGAGCTACGGGAACGATCCGAACAACCGCTTCATCACCACGTACTTCCGCAAGGAGTTCGATGTCTCGGGCGATCCGGCCGACCTGATGGCCATGCGCCTCCTGGCGAACTACGACGACGGCTTCGTGGCCTACCTGAACGGCGTCGAGGTGTTGCGCAGCGCGTCGATGCCGGCGGGAGCCATCGACTACGACACGCTGGCGAGCAGCCACGAGGGCGGAAAATACGAGACCTTCGACCTCGGAGCGGCGATTCCGCTGCTGACCAGCGGTACGAACCTGTTGGCGATCGAAGTCCACCAGAGCAACAAGACCTCGAGCGATCTGGTCTGGGACGCCGTGCTCGAGTACAGCAGCTTCGAGCCGTTGCTGCCGAAGGGGGCGGAGGGCGTCCTCGATCCGATCGGCGGAATCCCGCTCGACTTGCTGCGGGTGAACGGGTCGACCGGGGGGCTCGGCCGCAGCGTCGACGTCGCCGACGGCTCGGACATCACCCTCGAGATCGATGATCCGCCCGGCAATCCGGGCGCTGGCCTCGTGCTCTTCGGCTACTTCGGCGTGCCGACGGCGCTCGACTCGATCGACCTGGGCACGATCGGGACGCTCGTGGTCCCGCAGGAACTCTGGCTGGCGAACACGCTGTCGATCGGCCTGCCGCCGTTGCTGCCCTCGTATCCGACGCCGTGGAGCTACGTGGAGCCGGGGATGACCGGCGCGCCGCTCGACATCAGCCTGCAAGCCGTGGTGTTCGACGCGGCGGGCAAGCTCCGCTGCACCAACGCGGTCCTGATCCGGCTGCGCTGAGCGTTCCGCCCGCGATCGCGCGTCGGCCAGCCGACGGGATCATCCGCAGGGGAGCTAGCGCCTCAGGCAGGCGAGTCCGCCCTCGAGGTCGCTGCCGGCGCGGCGTCGGCGGCCGCATCGGATCAGCCGCCTGGGATGCACCGGTCACGTTCAGGATGGCACCAGACGACGACGGTGGCCGACGATGAATCGAACGACGAGCTCACGGTGGATCGCGGCCGTCGCGGCGGTGACCCTGTTCGGTCGCGAGGCGTCAGCGCAGGTCGGTGGAGCCAGCGCCGGCCGCAGCTCGCCGCCGGCGACATCGTTGGCGCGACTCGCTCCAGAAGACGCGGGATCGTTCATCGCGATCGAAGGCAGCGTCGAGCTGCGGCTCCCGGCCGACGGGCTGCGAGTCGTCTTCGCGATCGTGACCGAAGCGGCGGCACCCACCGAGTGCTGGCAGCGACAACTCGCCCGGCGCTCGCAGTTCGTCGCGACGCTCGCCGGTGCCGGTCTGGCAGGCGACGCCATCGAAGTCGACTTCATCAACCTCTTGCCGGTCTTCAGTTGGCGGCAGGAGACGCGCGACGGGCAGCCGTTCCTGATCGAGGCGCCCACCGGTCATCGACTCCAGGAGAACATCCACGTCGCCGTCGCCGACGAGGCGGCGGCGCGGCGCGTGATCGAGCTCGCGCTCGCGAACGGGGTTCATGACGTCGTCGCCGTCCAGTACTGGAGTCGCGCCACCTCGGCGAAGCGTCGCGAGGCTCTCGAGGCGGCGCTCGCCGCAGCGAAGTCGAAGGCCGACCTGCTGCTCGCCGCGTTCGCGACGAGGCCGTTGCTCGCCAACATCGTCGAGTGGACCGACGTGATCGCGCCGGAGCAGCTGTATCGCTCGTTCGAGAACGTCCATTCCGGCACCGCCGAGTCGGACTGGCGCCGCGACTTGCCGCGCATCTCCGCGGTCCGTCCCAGGAACACCTTCGATGCCGGGTACGAAGGCGACGTCGATGAGGCGGTGACGACCGCGCGGATGCGGCCGGAGATCTCGATCTTCTCGACCGTCGCCCTCTACTTCGAGTCGCCGGCGCATCCGCGGACTCCGCCGAAAGAGGCGCCGCGCTGATCGCGGGGCGGGGACGGCGACCTGCCGGGCCTGATCGAGCCGTTCCGGCGTGACCGCCGGGCCCGGCGCCACCGGCGCCTGCGCCGGCCGAGTACACTCGCCGCGTTCTGGGTGACCTTCCGACAAGCACTCCCGCAGAAACCGCTCCTCATGCTGCAGCCCGCGATCGCTTCCACTCCGCCATCAGCCGCCTCCGACCCGCAGGAATGGCTGGGCCCCGTCGTCTTCGCGTGGGCCGGCAAGGTGCTGGCCGTGCTGATGGTGATGGCGGTGGCGTGGTTCCTGGCCGGATGGATGCGCCGCGCCATCGGCCGCGTGCTCGACCGCCCCTATGTCGACCGCACGCTCAGCCGGTTCCTCGGGAACTTGTCGCGCTGGGTCGTGCTGATCGTCGCGCTGGTCGGCTGCCTCGGCGTCTTCGGTTTCAACATCACTTCGGTGGCCACGGTGCTCGGCGCCGCCGGGTTGGCCGTGGGACTGGCGCTGCAGGGGTCGCTCTCGAACCTCGCGGCTGGCGTGATGCTCCTGTTGCTGCGCCCGTTCAAGGTCGGCGACGTCGTGAGCGTCGGCGGTCAGCTCGGCCGTGTCGACGACGTCGACTTGTTCCAGACCAAGGTCGATACCGGCGACAACCGCCGGCTGATCCTGCCCAACGCGAGCGTCTTCTCGGGCGTGATCGAGAACCTCACCCACCATCCGTGGCGCCGCTGCGACGTGCCGATCGGCGTCGCCTACGGCTCCGATCTCACGGCGACGCGCGCGGCGCTGCACCGGGCCGGCGAGCGGTTGGGACAGCGCCAGCCCGACAAGGCGATCGAAGTCCTGCTCGACGCTCTCGGCGACAGCTCGGTGAACTGGCTGGTGCGCGTCTGGGTGCCGACGGCCGACTTCGCCGCCGCGAAAGACGCGCTGATCGAGGCCTTGGTGCACGAACTCGACGCCGCCGGCATCGCGATACCGTTCCCGCAGCTCGACGTCTGGTTCAAGAACCCGCTGCCGACGCCGCCATCGCGGTGAGTCGTGGGGCGGACCGGGCCCGTCACGGGCTCTCGCGCACTTCGACGTAGCGACCGAGCGAGAGGTGCTCGAGGCGCGTCCGTCCGCCGCGAGGCCAGCGCACCTCGGCCCACTCGACTTCGGCGGCCGTTCCGACGCCGAAGAGCAGGCGAAGGTCGCACCAGGCGTTGTAGGAGCAGGTGCCGCGAACTTCGCGCACCTGCTGGCGGCCGCCGGCGCGCAGGGTGACACGGGCGCCGATCGCGGCGCCGTTGGGCGGTGCGCCGCGCAGATCGAAGCCGATCCAGCCGCTGCGGGCAGGCGTGCGATTCTCCAGCATCACGGCTGGCTCGCCGTTGTTGGCGATCACGAGATCGAGGTCGCCGTCGTCGTCCGAGTCCCAACTCGCGAGCGCGCGGCCGAGGTGGCGCTCGGCGAGGTAGGCACCGGCCTCGGGCCCCGCCAGCGTGAACCGGCCGTCGCCGCGGTTCAGGAAGATCTGGCTCGGCTGCCGGTACCAGATCCCGGGACTGGTCAATTCGATGGTGTCGGTGACGTGGCCGTTCACCACGAACAAGTCCTCGTCGCCGTCGCGGTCGATGTCGAGGAAGCGTGATCCGAAGCCGACCCAGAGCCGCGACGGCTCGCCGAGCCCCGATTCGAGCGACCAGTCCGTGTAGAAGCCGTCACCGTCGCTGCGGAACAGCGTGTTCGGCTCCATGGTGAACGTCGTGACGAAGATCTCCTGATCGCCATCGCCGTTGGTGTCGGCCGCATCCACTCCCATCGAAGCGCGGGCCACGCCGTTCTTCCCGACCGAGCAGCCGGCGTCCATGCTCACCTCGGTCAGCCGGATCGGTCCGCCCGGAAGCGAGTCGTTGCGCCACAGCAGGTTGGGCGTCGAGTCGTTGGAGACGAAGAGGTCGGTGTCGCCGTCGTCGTCGGCATCGATGATGAGCAGCCCGAGGCACTTGCCGAGCGGCGCGGAGACGCCGATCTCGCCGCTCACGTCGGTGAAACGGCCGTTGCCATCGTTCCGGTAGAGCTCGTCCGGTTCGCCGCTGAAGACGTCCGGACCGCAGTAGGTGCGGTACGCGTCGCCGCGCTGCCGGTCGCCGCACCACTCCGACTGTTTGGCGTCGTAGACGACGTAGTGGCCGACGTAGAGGTCGAGATCACCGTCACGATCGAAGTCGGCGTAGGCGGCGCACTGGCACCAGCCGCGGCTGCGCAGGCCGGATTCCGCGGTCACGTCGGTGAACCGGCCGCGCTCCGCCACGTCGTTGCGCAGCAGGCGCACGCCGCCGAAGTTGCAGAGCAGAAGGTCGGGATCGCCGTCGCCGTCGTGGTCGCCCGCCGCCGCGGAGAACGTGAAGTCGGCATCGCTCGCGCCGACCGCGTCGGTCACGTCGGTGAACCGATCGCCGTCGTTGCGGAAGAGTCGATCGCGGAAGTCGCGGTCCTGCGGCGAGCAGCCGGGGAACGGCGCGCCTTGCGCGAAGAACAGGTCGAGGTCGCCGTCGCCGTCGTAATCGAGCACCGCGACGCCGCCACCGAAGATCTCGGGCATCTGCTTCTCGCCGCCAGCGCCATTCTCGTGTCGAAACGACAGGCCGCTCCGCGCCGTCACGTCGACGAACCACCCGGTCGGTTCCGGCGTCCGCTCGGTGCAGCCCGCCGGCGTCGCGCAGGCGAGCGCGAACGCGAGCGCAGGGCGCAGCACGCGCGCACTCACTGCTTGGCCCGTTCTGGCGCGAGCTGCAGCAGTCGTTCGACCTCGCGCTGAAGCGACGCCTCCAGCTGCTGCCCGTTCGCCACGTTGCAGCGCGCGAGGTGCGCCATCGTCGCCCGCGCCGCTTCCGCGCGACCGAGGCGCGCGTGCGCGAACGCCGTCTCCGCCACCAGCTGGATCGAGGCGAAGCCGGCGCGCAGCGCCGCATCCCCCTCGTCGGCGGCGGCGCCGTGGTCGCGCGCCATCGCGAGCTCGCGCACCCGCATCTCGCGGCAGGTCAGGTTCTCCGGCAGCAACTGCGCCAGATCGCCCCAGAGGCGCGCCCGCCCCGCGTAGTCATCGGAGAACATGATCCCACCGTCGTCGCGCAGCGGGCGCAGGACTTCCAGGATCCGCTTCTCGCGCGCCGCCTCCTCGTGCCGGCCGGCGCGCATCAGCAGCAGGAAGCGCTCATGGCGCGCCGGCAGCAGGAGCGCGTCACGCTGCAGCGCCGCCTCGAGATGGCGTTCCTTCGCGACGAGATCTCCTCGCGCGTCGGCCACGACGGCCAGCCCGTAATGGGTCTGGGCGCGCTCCGGCCGGATGGCGAGCACACGCTCCATCCGTTGCGCCGCCTCGTCGACGTCGCCGCGCCGAGCCGCGAGGAGTCCAAGCGCCTCCTCCGCCGCCGCGCGCGAACTGGGATTGATGTTCTCGGGCGGCAGCGAGAGGAACCGCTCGAGCAGCCCGCGGGCTCGCACCGAGTCGTCGAGCACGAATCGTGCGAGCCCCTCGGTGACGATCGCGGCCGGAAGGTCGGGCTCGAGCAGCCGGACGCGACGCGCATGGCGCAGCGCGGTCATCGGCGCGTACTCGGCCCCGTCCGCGAGCCGCAGCTTCGCTGCGAGCAGAAGTGCGTCCACGAATGCAGGGTCGGCGGCAAGCGCGGCGTCGAGTTGCTTGAGCGCGGCCACGATCGCTCCCATCCGCTCGAGCTCCCGCGCGCGCGCGAAGGGCTCGAGAGCGCGGGTGCGATCGCCTGCGAGCGGCCGCTCGAGCGGCTCGTCCTCGAAGCCGGCGACGACCTCGCTGGCGGAGCCCGACGATGGAGCGGCAGCCGGCTCGCGAGCGCAGCCGGCGCCAGCGAGTGACACGAGCATGAGCAGCAATGCGATCAGGGCGACGTGCCAGGCTCCTGACCCGGCAGGTCCTCCGGTCGAACGGCTCGTGGTCAGAGGACTGTCCTTCCTCCTGGCTTGGAGGGAGAGTAATGCGGCTCCGGTCTTGGCGATAGGGATGTGGTCGCGGTGATGAAGACGCAGTGGCGTCCGAGCCGGCCCAGCCGTCGTTTCCGCCATGATCCGGGGTTTCAGTGGCGGTCGTTCGGTTCCACCCTGCGGGGAACGTCCATGGCGCCTCCTGGCCTCTATCCGGTGATCGAGCCGTTCCACAGCGAGCGCGTCGCCGTCTCGGCCCGCCACCAGCTCTACGTCGAGCAGTGCGGCAACCCGCAGGGTGCGCCGGTGCTGTTCGTGCATGGCGGGCCCGGTGCCGGCTGCTCGACGATGGACCGGCGCTTCTTCGACCCGCGCGCGTTTCGGGTCGTGCTCGTCGATCAGCGCGGAGCGGGCCGGAGCACGCCGCTCGGCGAGCTGGCGGAGAACACCATCGACGACCTCGTCGCCGATTTCGAGCGCATCCGCGTGAAGCTCGGCATCGAGAAGTGGCACGTCTTCGGCGGTTCGTGGGGCAGCACGCTCGGCCTCTACTACGCCGAGCGCCATCCCGAACGCGTGCTCTCGCTCTGCCTGCGCGGAATCTGGCTGCTGCGCCAGTTCGAAGTCGACTGGTGGCTGTACGGCATGCGCGCCATGTGCCCCGAACCGTGGCGTGACTTCGCGGAACACGTGCCGGCAGCTCGTCGCCACGATCTGCTGAATGCCTACTGGGATCTCTTCCACAGCCCGGATCCGGCGGTCGCGCGCGCGGCCGCGAAGGTCTGGGCCAACTATGAAGGAGTGGCGTGCACGCTCCTGCCGAACCCCGACTTCGTGTCGCTGCTGACGAACGATGACACGAGCTGGGCGCTGGCGCGGCTCGAGGCGCACTACCTGCGCAACCAGCGCTTCTCGCCCGACGATCGCCTGCTGCAGGACCTGCCGCGCGTGCGCAAGATCCCGGCCTTCCTCGTCCACGGCCGCTACGACCTCGTCTGTCCCCTCGTCGGCGCGGACGACCTGCACCGCGCCTGGCCCGAGGCGAGCTATGTCATCGTCGACGACGCCGGCCACAGCTCGCACGAGCCCGGCATCGCCCGGCAACTCGTCGCGGCCATGGATCGGGTGGCGCGGACGGGCAGTCCGCAGCTGTAGGCCGTCCCGGCGCGGCGCCGTCCTCGGGCGGGGCGGGTGAGATCACTCCTGCCGACCCGGTGGACGGGTCCATTCGGGGCAGGTCAGCGGTCACGGGGCCGGCTGCGTGATCCGGTGGCGGGCGTCGGCCGGCAGCGGGCCGTGGTCGGAGGTGCGCCCGTCGGGCCACCGCACGGAGATCCGGTCGACCTGCGCGGCCGCACCGAGCCCGAACACGAGCGGCAGCGCCTGGAACGCTCCGTAGCTGCTGGTCCCGCGCACCTCCTCGATCTGCGTCTTGCCGCCAGCGACCACCGTCACGTGCGCACCGAGCGCCTGCCGGTTCTTTCCCTGGCCGATCAGCTCGAGCGCGATCCAGCGCGGCGCCGCCGCCTCACCCGCGGACGGCGTCGCGATCGTCCGGTTCTCGAGCAGCGCCGGCGCGCCGTCCCAGTGCGCGATGACGACGTCCTGGTCGCCATCGCCGTCGAGGTCGCCGACCACGAGCGCGCGCGCGACGTGCTGCGCCTCGAAGTAGCGCCCTGCCTCCTCGGGCCGGGCGTTCTTGAAGCGGCCGCTGCCGTCGTTGGTGAGGAAGAGCGGCGGCTGGCGGAAGGTCTGCGACGGGTCGTAGAGGTGGATGTTGTCGCTGATGTGGCCGTTCGCCACCATCGCGTCGAGGTCGGCGTCGAGGTCGGCGTCGAACAACTCGAGCCCGAAGCCGACGTAGAGCAACGACGGCGGGCCGAAGCCGCTGGCGGCGCTGCGATCGTCGAAATGCCCCTCGCCGTCGTTGCGGTAGAGCGTGTTCACTTCCATGGCGAGATTGGCGACGACGAGATCGAAGTCGCCATCGCCGTCGATGTCGCCGAAGTCGCAGCCCATCGCGGCGGTGCTGACGCCGGAGCCGTCGACCGCGACCCACGCCTCCCCGGCAACCTCGGCGAAGCGGAAGCCGCCGTCGTTGCGCCACAGGAAGTTGGGGGTCGAGTCGTTGGCGACGAACAGGTCGACGTCGCCGTCGGTGTCGTAGTCGGAGAGGACGACGCCGAGCCCCGCCCCGCCCTTCCCCGCCTCGCCGAGCCGCTCGCTGACGTCGACGAAGCGGCCGTCGTCATTCCGGTAGAGCCGGTCGGGCGCCGGCCGGAACTCGTCGGGGTGGCAGTAGCGGCGCCACGCCTCACCCCGGGCGAGCTTGCCGCAACCGGGGTGGTCGAGCCGCAGCTCGACGTAGTTGGCGACGTAGAGGTCGAGGTCGCCGTCCAGGTCGAGATCCGCGAACGCCGCCGACGCCGACCATTCAGGTGACTCGGCGCCCCAATCGGCGGTGACGTCGACGAATCGGCCGTGGGTGGCGACGTCGTTGCGCAGCCAGGTATTGCGTCCGGCGTTCACGAAATAGAGGTCGGGGTCGCCGTCGCCGTCGACGTCCGGGCAAGCGATCGAGTAGGTGTAGCCGGCGTCGAAGGCGCCGGTGGCTTCGGTGACGTCGGTGAAGCGCCAGCCGCCGTCGTTGCGATAGAGCCGGTCGCGCAGGTCGACGCCGGTCGCATCGAACCCCGGCAGTGCGGCGCCCTGGCAGAGGAGCAGGTCCTGGTCGCCGTCGCCGTCGTAGTCGAGCAGGCTCGCACCGGCGCCGGTGATCTCGACCAGCAGCTTCTTCCCGCTGCCGCACATGCGATGGACGAAGTCGACGCCCGTGCCGCGCTCGCGCCAGACGAAGCGACCCCGAGCGTCGGCGGACGCCGTCGCGCCGAGCGGGTCCGCGGGAGCGCCCTCGCCCGCGCGCGGGTCGCACGCGGTGCCGGCGGCGACCACGGCGCCGAGCCAGGCGCCGCGCGCCCAGCGACCCCGTGCCGCCGCGTCGCCGGCACGCCTCTGCGCGAGCCGGCCGCTCATCGGTTGCCGAGCCATTGCTTCACCGTCCGCTCGAAGGTCGCCTGATCGACCGTCGCGGAATTCCCGCGTCGCCAATCCTCCAGCACCGCCCGCACCACCTGCGGCGGCACGTTCGCGTCGAGCTTGAGCATCGCCTCGACCAGCGCCTTCGCGCCGACGAGGTCGCCCGACCCCGCCGTTGCGCGCGCCCCCAGCCAGAGGGTCTCCGCGGTCCGGCCGTCGCGCGCCTCGAGGCGCTCGACCGTGATCCTGGCGCCGGCGAAGTCGTTGCCGTCGAGCTGGTCGCGCACGAGCGAATGGAGGAGGCGCTTGTTCTCCGGCCAGGCCTCGGCGAGCTCGTTCCAGAGCTTCGCGCGCCGTGCCGTGTCCCGCACGTAGAGCGACGAGAGGTGGTCACGCAGCGCGCGCAGGAGCTCGTGGATGCGCGCTTCCCTCGCCGCCTCCGCCCGCGTCGCGTCGTCCTTCGCGCGCCGCGACAGGAGCTGCGCGAGCAGGTAGTGCGCGCGGACGTGCTCCATCTCGATCTGGAGCGCGCGTCGCAGACGCGGCTCGGCCTCCTCGGGGCGATCGAGCTGCATCAGGACGGCGGCGGACCGGACCAGCGCACCCGTTCGCTGGGTCGGGGGTCGCGATTCGCCGCTGGCGGCGTCGTAGTGCTGCAGTGCCTCCTCCGGCCGCCCGTCGCCGGCGAGGAGATCGGCCAGCGCAATGTCGCAGAGGGCGCGGCGGCCGACGGCCGTCGGCGGCAGCTCGGCCAGCGCGCGGCGCAGCAGCGGCTCGGCGCGGGCCCAGTCGTTCAACTGGGCGCGCACGATGCCCTCGCCGGCGATGGCGTGCAGATGATCCGATTCCATGAGGCGGGCGATGCGGAACTGCTCGAGCGCCACTCCCAACGACTGGTCTTCGGTCGGCTCGATCAGCTGGAAGCCGTACTCGATGCGCGACTCGAGGTGGGAAGGGTCCGCGGTGACCGCGCGCGCGAAGGCCAGCACGGCGTCATGCAGCCGCTGCGCGCTGCGCGCCGCGAGCGCCTGCTGGAACCAGGTCCCGGCCGCGGCCCGATCGCCCTCGCGCGGCGGCTCGAGCGGCGCGTCGAGCACGCTCTGGCTCGTGGCGCTGGCGGTGGGGGCGGGCGTGGGGCCGGCCGGCGGGGGACTCGATGGCGTCGGATCGCAGGCGCTGGCGAGGAAGAGGAGCGCGACGAGGCGGTGCCGCTGCGTCTCGCGTCGCGGCTGCGCCGTCCGGGCCGGGAGTTCGGGGGGCGAAGTCACGGGTGGCGACGATAGCGCAGGCCGCTTGGGGAGGGACCGCGCGGCGAGGCGCCATGACGCAGCGCGCGCGACGGCGTGGTCGTGGCGGCGCACGGAACCGAAGCGGTCGACTCAGCGCGCCGCTTCCGCCGGTGCCAGCGCTGCCTGCGCCGACTTCCACCAGGCGCGCCAGCGGGCCACGGCCTCGCTGCGCACGCGCTCGTCTGCGTTGGCGTCGAACGCCTGGTTGCGGCCGGCGAGCGCGATCAGCAGCTGGTCGGCCCAGGCGCGCGCCTCGGCGTCCTGCAGCTCGAGCGCCACCAGCAGCAGCGGCACGAGGGCGCGACGGCCGTGCTCGCGCAGCGCCGCCACCGCGG
>VGYY01000072.1 GCA_016872815.1 Planctomycetota bacterium | reverse complement strand
CGCGCCACCTTCGGCTCCGTGCCCGCGGCGGAACGCCGCGCGATCGCCGCCAACAGCAGCGCCACCGCGAGGTCGGCCAGCAGCGCCGGCAGCTTCACCAGCGCCGTCAGCAGCGTCGAGTCGGCCTGGCGGCGCAGCGCATCGGGCTCGACGAACGAGTAGAGCCAGCCGAGGGTCCGCAGCACGTAGGCGTAGAACGGCGGATAGTCGAAGCGCGAGAAGTCGTGGTCCGCGCCACCGCCGTAGAGGGCGGCCAACCCGTCCTGCTCCGCCTGCAGCGCCCACAACTTGAACTGGCCGATGTCGGGCGGGTAGCCCGCGGTCGTCAGCAGCGCGAAGCGCAGGGCCAGGTACGCGAGCAGCAACGCCGCCGACCACCGCATTCGACTCAGAGCAGCCACGAAGCCATCCCCGGCAAGAGGACGCAGCCGACGATGTCGGCGATCGTCGTCGGCAGGATGTTCGACGCGAGCGCCCGCTGCAGCCGGTCGACGAGCTCGTCGTCGTGGCTCTCCCAGAGCTCGGATGGGTCGCGGCAGGACGTCGCGGTCATGGCGGCACTCATCGAGGCAGGGGCGCGAAGCGGACTGAGGATGCCGCCCTGACGGCGCTCGCGCACTCCGATTCCGCCGAACGCGGCTCGGGCGCGGCCGCCCGCGTTACGCTCGCGCGGCCCTCCCGACGCGACCGCCCTCCGCGAGAGCCGCCATGACCACCGCCCCCGCCGTCCGCCGCGTGCTGCTCCTCTCCAACTCGACGCAGCCCGAGCGCGGCTACCTCGACCATGCCGCGGACGCGATCGTCCGCCACCTGCGCGGCGCGAAGCAGCTGCTGTTCGTGCCGTACGCGCTGCACGACCGGGCCGGCTACGCCGCGAAGGCGCGCGAGCGGTTCGCGGCGCTCGGGGTGAAGGTCGAGTCGCTCCACGAGGCGAAGGACCCGGTCGTCGCGGTCGGCCGTGCCGAGTCGCTGTTCATCGGCGGCGGCAACACCTTCCGGCTGCTCGATGCGCTGCAGGGGCAGGAACTGCTCGCGCCGATCCGCGCCCGCGTCGCCGCCGGCATGCCCTACCTCGGCGCCTCGGCCGGCAGCAACGTCGCCTGCCTGACGATCAAGACCACCAACGACATGCCGATCGTGCAGCCGCGGAGCTTCGATGCGCTGGCGCTGCTGCCGTTCAACCTGAACCCCCACTACCTCGATCCCGATCCCGGCTCGAAGCACATGGGCGAGACGCGCGAGCAGCGGTTGCGCGAGTTCCATGAGATGAACGCGCCGCCCGTGGTCGGCCTGCGCGAGGGCGGCTGGCTCGACGTCGATGGCGCCCGCATGACGCTCGGCGGTCTCGGCAGCGTCCGCCTGTTCCGCCGCGGCGAGCCACCGCAGGAGTTCCCGATCGGCAGCGATCTCTCGTTCCTGCTGCGCGCCGGGAGCTGACGCGGAAGGGACGCACGCGTGCGCGCGGACTGAACCAGTCGGGCACCGTCGTTGGCGCCGCGCGTCCGCGCGCGGCTCCCGCGGCCGCGATCCGGCCGCCGCACGACCGGCGTCACTCCTCGAACAGCGCGACCTTCTTCAGCTGGCCGCCGAACTTCAGGTTGTTCTCCTGCAGCAGCCAGATCACCAGCCGCTTGCCGCGCAGGTTGTCGCTGCGGCGCGCGAGCGCTTCACGGGAGGCGGCCTCGGCGCCTCCCATCGGCATGATCGCGTCGATCGGATGGCCGGTGAACCGGCGCAACTGGTCGACGAAGCTCGCGCTGTGCTCGATGTAGAACTTCGCGAACGAGTCGCTCAGCACCACGATCGGACTGCGCCGCGCCAGCGCCGGATTGGCCGGTGCGCCGAGCTGCCGCACCTGCTCCAGCCAGAGCTTCTCCGGCGTGGTGTCGGGCGCCTGACCGCCCGCGGTGCTGGCGAACGGCACCGGCCGGCGGATGATCTCGAACTCCTTGCCCTCCAGCACCGCACCCGGCGCGAACCACGGCAGCGTCCGCGCATGGTCGGCGACCGCCTGCGCCGCGAGCTGCGCGCCACGCGGGGTCCAGTGCTTGTTGCGCAACAGGTAGATCTCGCCCTCCGCCGCCTTGGCGTCGGCCGCCAGCGTCGCCGAACCAGGCGCGGCCGCGAACAGCGGGGCCAGGTCGAGGGTCTCGACGCCCGCCTCGTTCAGCGCGCGCAGGAAGCGGCTGGTGGCGCCGACGACGCCCGGGAAGTCGGGCGGCAGCGTGCCGGCCAGCGCGGGTGCCACCAGTTCGGGCGCGAGCTGCAGCCGACTGGGGAAGGTGACCAGCAGGAAGTCGATCCCGTGCGCCGCGAGCTGCTGGGCGCAATCGACGATCGCGTGGTACGGATGGCCCGCATCGGCGGCGAAATCGATGGCGCGCGGCACGTCGCGACCGGCAGCCGGCAGATGCCACTCGACCCAATGGTCGACTGCCATCATCGGGAGCCAGCCGCGCGCCACCGGCGCCCAGCGCTCCTTGCCGTCGATGAACTCGGCGTGGTCGACTTGCAACCGCTTCAGCCCGGCCACGAAGGCGTCACGCCCGGGGAAGGCGTCGGCGCGCATGATCGTCGCATCGAGCAGCGCTCGCTGCGCCGCAAGCCGGAGCGAGCGGGCAGCGGCGGCATCGACCGCCGGCGGCGCGGCGGCGGGATCGACCAGGCTCGTCGCGGGCGTAGCCACTTCCTGTGCCGCGAGCCGCGACGAACCAGCGAACAGCGCCGCCACCGCCAGCAGCTCCAGTCGCCGGCGCACGAGCCTGCGCGGCGCGGCGTTCATCGCCCGTCGCCTGCGCCGCCGTCGTTCCCGCGCGCCGGGTCAGCGGCGGGATCGGTGCGGCCGAAGATCGGGATCGGGCGCCACGGCTGGCCGCGCTTGAACGCCTGCTCGGCGACCATCCAGATCACCAGCTTCTTCCGCTTCCAGTCCGCTTCGCTCTTCTGCGACAGCGCCACGCGACAGGCGTCCTCGATGCCGCCCTTCGGGTTGACCTTGTCGACCGGCCAGCCGGTGTGGCGATAGAGCTGCGCGGTGAAGTCGGCGCTCGACACCATGTGGAAGTCGGCGAAGCTGCCGGAGAGCAGCACGATCGGGCTCGATGGCCGCACCGAGTCGAGGCGCCGACCGGGTCGGGGCAGCACCTGCGTGGCCTTGCAGCGCTCCGGCTTCGCTCCCTTCGGCGTGCCGCCCCAGACGATCGCGACCTCGACGTCCTTGGTGCGGAGCGTGAAGTCGGTGCCTTCCTTGCCCGGCCCGCGCTCGAACCACGGGTAGCCGGCCACGTACTCGGCCACCTTGCGCGCGGCCAGTTCGGCGCCGCGCGGCGTCCAATGCTGGTTGTAGCGGAGGAAGAGCTGGTCAGCGGTGTCGGTACCCGTGCCATCCGGAGCGACGCCGTAGCGCTCGGCGACGAACTCGGGCGCGAGGTAGAGCACCTCCACGCCGGCATCGATGAGCGCGCGAGCGAAGCGCGGGGTCGCCGGACAGAAACCGGCGAATCCCGTCATCGACGGCAGGTCCAGCGCCAGCTCGGGGTAGAGCGACGGCCGCGTCGGGAAGGAGACCAGCAGGAAGTCGATGCCGCGCGCGCGCAGCTCCCGGTTCAACTCGACGATGGCGCGATAGGGATGGTCGGTCGCCTCGGTGTCGAGCGAAGGCAGCACCGGACCGCCCTGGCGCGGCTCGTTCCAATCGAGCCAGTTCTCGAGCGCGATGTCGGTGAAGACGCCATCGCGGACGGCGACGAACCGCTCGTCGACGCGGGTCAGCAGCTGGCGCGCGGCGCCGGCGAACGTGTCGAGGTGACCGAACTGATCGACGGCGGCCGCCAGTTCGTCGCACCGCGTGCGCTGCAGCGCCAGCCGCTCGGCCCGCAGCGCCTCGGCGTCGCGCGCCGGGGCGGCCGGCGCGGCGGCACCGTCATCGCCCCCACCCGCCGCCAGCAGCGGGGCGAGCAGCAGCAGGGCAGCGCCAAGGCGTGCGGAACGGGTCAAGACGAGGTCCTCGGGGCGGGGGCAGGATACGCCGCCTGCGCCGATCACGCCTTCGGCTGCCGCCCTGCCGTCGCCCAAGCGCCGGCCGGCCGGCTCCCTCAACGCGCTTCGCGCGCGCGGTGCGCCGCGACCAGCTCCTCGACCTTGGCGGCGATCGCGTCGAAGTCCTCACCCTTGGCCCGGATCACGCCCACCTCGTCGAGGACGTAGTACATCGGCCACTCCTGGACGTTCCAGCGCCGCGCGATCGGGCCGTAGGGGTCGCCGCCGTCCCAGAACGAGCGCCACGGCAGCGGCATGTGCTTCATGCCGATGGCGAGGCGGTCCTTCGGATCGCTGTTGATGCCGACCAGCGCGAAGGCGTCATCGCCGACCTTCGCCACGAGTTCACGTTCGGGCGGGATGTTGGCGACGCAGATCGGGCACCAGTACCCCCAGAAGTCGATGGCGACCACCTTGCCGCGGTAGTCCGACAGCTTGAACGGCACGCCGTCCTCGTCGACGCCTTCGATCTCCGGCGCGACCATCCCCACCCCGAGGTGCTCGAGCTCGTAGAGCTCGGCATCGGCGATGGCGCCGAGGTAGCCGGCACGGCGATGCTGGGCGAAATAGAAGTCGTCGACCACGCGCCGCAAGGCCGCCAGGCCCTCGGCGCGCAGGGCGTCGCTGCCCCGCTCGACGTTCAACTGGCAGAGCGCCGCTCCGCGCTGCTTCGCGTACTCCGCCCGCGCCGTCGCGGCGACCGACTCGTCGGTGAGGTAGCGCACGTCGTCGGCGAAGGCGAGGCGCAGCTTGGCCAGCGTGTAGCAGGCCCAGCCCTGCACGTCGCGCTGGTCGACCCGTTCCGTCAGCGCGCAGAGCAGCGCCTCGGTCGAGCCGGTCGGCTTCGTCCGGGCGATGGTCTGGGTCAGGCCGACCGCGGCGCGCGAGTCGAGCGCGGCGGCGGCGACGATCGCGCTGATCGATGACTGCGCCGCCGTGGCAGCAGGATCGGCCGACAGCTTGCCGAACTCGGCGGCGATCACGTCCGCCGGCGCGGCCACCGGTGCGGCGACCGAGGCGGTCCTGCCACCGTCGCCGACAGGCGCCTCCTGCAGGCACGCCCCCGCCGCCATCGAGACCCACGCCGCCATCGAGAGGACGACCATCGCGCTGACTCCTGCTGGCCCGAGCCGCGGGGACGAAGCGCACGCGATTTCACCATGGCCGCAGCGCGAACGCGACACTCGCGACGCCATGCCCCGTTCGCGACGTTCAGTTCGCGCCCATCTCGCAGCGGCAGTACGGGCAGAAGCGCCAGCCGGTCTCGACCGGGCTGCGGCACTGTCGGCAGGCGCCCGCCGGCCCGGCGCGCGGGCTGCCGCACCAGGGGCAGGCGGCGTGCTGCGCGCGCAACGCGCGGCCGCAGCAGCTGCACGGCTCGGCGCGCGCTGCAGTGTCTCGCGCCAGCAGATAGACGATGACGGCGACGACGTTGCCGCACAGCGCGAACAGCGCCCAGAGGAAGGCGTGGTCGAGCGCGCGGCGACGCGCATCGCGCAGCACCCACGCGGCGGGCGCGACGAGGAGCGCCGCGAACAGGAGCGCCGCTACCAGCGAACTCGAGACTCCGGCGACCCAGAGCGGCCCGCCGACCGCGAAGAACAGCGCCACGAGCACGACGCCCAACACCAGCGTCCCGCGCGGGCCGATGCGGTCATGAAGGGTGCGTCGAAGCGGATCCAGCAACGCGGCGACCTCGGAGGGCGAGCGCGGGATCATCGGCAACGCGGCCGGAACCGCAACGGCAAGGGGGCCGGCCGGGCCCGCCGCAGCAGCGGCAGCGCCAGCAGCGACACCAACGCCCCGAAGGCGACGAACGCGGCCGGCAGCAGCCATGGCGCGCTCAGCGTCTCGGCACTGCGCAGCGCGCGCTCTGCCAGCGGATTCAGTCGTACCAGCGCTGCCGCCAGCGCCAGCCCGATCAGTGCGATCAGCGCGAACTCCTCTCCCGACGCCTGCGGCGATCGGGCCGCAGCCCGAACCGGATCGCGCCGTTCGCTGGCGAGCGCCGCCCGCAGCGCGACCCAGCTCTTGCGCGAGTCGCTGGCGACCGGCAGTTGCCGCAGCTGCTCGATGACCGAAGCCTGTGCGGCGAGGTCGGTGGCGCAGGTTCGACAGGCCCGCAGATGCGCCCGCAGCCGGACCAGGTGCGGCTCGCCGCGATCGGGCGCCAGCAGTTCCGGAGTCGCAGCCGCGACCTCCAGACAGAGCCCCTTGCGTCCCGAGGAATCGGGCGCGGAAGAGGGCGGCAGCGCGTCGGCGGGAGGTGGCATCGGCTGCCCCTACCCGCCGCTCGCGCGTTGCGGATCAATCGACGCTGGCAGCGCCGACCTCGCCGTCGCGGAAGGCGGGCGCGAGGACCCCGCGCAATCGGTGCATCGCGTAGTGGCAGCGCGACTTCACCGTCCCCTCCGGGATGTCGAGGATCGCGGCGATCTCGGCCACCGGGCGCTCTTCGATGTGGCGAAGCACGAGGATGGCGCGGTCACGCTCGGAGAGGCCGGCGAGTGCTGCGTGGAGGAGACCGTGCCGTTCCTGCTCAGCCGCTCCATCCATCGGGCTCTCCCCGGACGCCGCCGGGAGCACCTGCAGCACCGACAGTTCGCACTCGCTCGACGAGCGCAGGGCGAGGCGGTTGTACGCCAGATTGGCGGCGGCGCGGTAGAGCCACGCGCTGAAGGTGCCGCGGGTGGGATCGAAGAGCTCGGCGCGCCGCCAGATCTTGAGGAACGCCTCCTGGCAGATGTCCTCGGCGCGCGCACGGTCGCGGAGCATCCGCTCGAGGAAGCGGAGAAGCCCGGGGGAGTGGCGGACGTGGAGGACCTCCAGCGCCTTCTCTGCCCCCTTCTTGCACCATTCCATGAGTTCAGCATCGGCGAGCGTGGCGAAGGCCACGGGCGAAGCCGCAGCCATCGCCTGCACGGTAGGATGCGCCGCCTTCGCGGCCGCCGCGGGCGCCAGCACAGCTGGGCCGTTCCTGCGCGAGCGCTTTCCGATCAGCGCCGCACCCACCCAATCCCAAGAAGCTGCTGCAGTGCTCATTCCGATCACCCCCCACGGTACGCGCGAGTTGATCGCGATCACGCTGCTCTGCGGCCTGGCTGCGTGGGGACTCTCCCTGCTGGCCTGGCCGCTGGCGATCGTTCCGGCGGCACTCCTCGTGTTCGCCGTCTCGTTCTTCCGCGATCCCGAACGCAAGCTCCCTGCCGATCCTGAAGTGCTGGTTGCGCCCGCCGACGGAACCGTCGCCGACATCGTCGAACTGCCACGGACGGAGCTGCTCGGCGAGCCGTGTGTGCGGGTTGGGATCTTCCTTTCGGTGTTCAACGTCCACGTCAACCGTTGCCCGATGAGCGGCACGGTCAAGGCCCTGAAGCACCAGCCCGGCAAGTTCCTCGATGCGCGCCATCCGGACGTCAGCAAGCTGAACGAGGCGCAGGAGATCCTGCTCGAAGGGCGCTTCCCGCTGGTGGTGCGGCAGGTCGCCGGGCTCATCGCGCGCCGCATCGTCTGTCCGCTGACGGTCGGCCAGACGCTCGAGCGCGGGCAGCGCATGGGGATGATCAAGTTCGGCTCGCGGACCGAGCTGATCGTGCCGACGCGGCTGAAGCCGGAGGTGCTGGTGAAGGTCGGCGATACGGTGCACGGCACGGCGACGCCGCTGGTACGCCTCGGCGCGCCGCAGGCGTGAGCCGGACCGCAGGGTGGCGAAGGAAGTGATGCCGTGAAGCCGATCGCGATCCTCCCCGCGCTCTGCACGCTGGGCAACGCGTTCTGCGGCTTCCTCGCCATCTCCTACGGCGCCGACGCCATCAGCCTGCTCTGGCGCAGCGACACGCCCGGCGATCCGGCGACGCTCGCCGAGTTCCACCAGCTCTTCGCCAGCGGCTGCTGGCTGATCCTGCTGGCCAACGTCTTCGATGCGCTCGACGGCCGGCTGGCGCGGATGACGAAGGCCACCAGCGACTTCGGCGCGATGCTCGATTCGCTGTGCGACATGCTCTCCTTCGGCGTCGCCCCGGCACTGATGCTCAAGTTCCTGTTCGAGGCGGAGCGGCTGATCGCGGGGCACGACCCGTTCAAGCCGAAGCTGGTCCTGCTGACCTGCTTCCTCTACGTGAGCTGCGCGGCGATGCGCCTCGCCCGCTTCACCGCCGAGACCGAGGACAACGCCGACTCGCACGATTTCTTCAAGGGGTTGCCCTCGCCGGCGGCCGCCGGCTTCGTCGTCGCGGGGATCATGCTGTTCCTCCAGCTGGGCGAGCCGGGCGCGACCGGCTGGCTCTCGGCGCAGCGCGGCACGTTCCTCTCGGTGCTGGTGGCGATGCTGCCGCTGCTGGCGCTGCTGATGGTGTCGCGCGTCCGCTACGTGCACGTGGTGAACCGCTTCATGCGCGGTCGCCATCCGCATGCGTATCTCGGGCAGATCGTGCTGGTGATCCTGCTGCTGGCGCTGGTGCCGGAGTACGCGATCGCGACCTTGTGCGTCGGCTACGTCGTGATCTGCCCGGTGGTGGCGTTGCTCGAGAAGCTGCTGAAGCGCCCGCTGTGGCCGGCGCCGCCCAAGGCCGGGGATGGAGCGGCGTCGTGAACGGCTCGGTCCGCGCCGCCATCGCCTTCGGCTCGAACCTCGGCGACCGCGCCGCCCACGTCGCCGCCGCGCTGGCGCGGATCGCGGCGCAACCCGGGCTGCGCCTCGTCGCCGGCTCGCGCGCGCGGGAGACCGAACCGGTCGGCGGCCCGCCGCAGGGCCCCTACCTGAACGGCGCGCTCCTGGTCGAGACGACGCTGGGACCGCGGGAACTTCTCGCGGTCCTGCTCGACATCGAGCGGCAGGGCGGGCGCGAGCGCGGGCTGCGCGACGGGCCGCGCACCATCGACCTCGACCTGCTCTTCCATGGCGAGACCCTTCTCGACGAGCCGGGGCTGACGCTGCCCCACCCGCGACTCCACCTGCGGCGCTTCGTGCTGGAGCCTTTGGCCGAGGTGGCACCCGACTGGCGCCACTCCCGGCTCGGAGCGACCGCCGCTGAACTCCTCCTGCGACTGTCGGCGCGAGCGGCGTGCGCAGGGAGTCGCTGATGCAGCGCCTCGATCGCCTCGCCGACGTGCGGGCGGCCAGTCGCGCCTGGCGGTCGGCCGGACGGACGATCGGCTTCGTGCCGACGATGGGCGCGCTGCACGCCGGCCACGCCGGCCTCGTCGAACAGGCGCGCAGCGAGTGCGACGTGGTGGTCGCCTCGATCTTCGTCAACCCGCTGCAATTCGGGCCGAACGAGGACCTCGCCCGCTACCCGCGCGACCTCGAGGGCGACCTGCGGACGCTGACCGCCGCCGGCGCCGACGCGCTGTTCACCACGACTCCGGCCGAGATGTACCCGTCCGGCTTCCAGACCCACGTCGTGCCCGGCGCGCTCGCGGAGCCGCTGTGCGGCGCCAGCCGGCCGGGTCACTTCCGCGGCGTCGCCACCGTCGTCGCCAAGCTGTTCCACCTGGTCGCGCCGCACCAGGCGTACTTCGGCCAGAAGGACTTCCAGCAGGCGCGCCTGCTGCAGCGGATGGTGGTCGACCTCGACTTCGACCTGGTGCTGCGCATCCTGCCGACGCGCCGCGAATCCGACGGCCTCGCCATGTCGAGCCGCAACCGCTACCTCGCCCCGTCCGAGCGGACGGCGGCGCCCGCGCTGCACCGCGCGCTGCAGTCGGTGCAGGCGGCGTTCACTGCCGGCGAGCGGCGGAGCGAGGCGCTGGCCGCCGTCGGCCGCGCGGCGCTGGCGACGACGCCGGCGTTCCGGCTCGACTACCTCGAGGTGCGCGACGACGAGACGCTCGAACTCGTCCCGACGCTCGGCGGCGGCGCCGTCGTCGCCGCGGCGGCGTTCCTCGGCTCGACGCGCTTGATCGACAACCTGCTGCTCGGGTCCGCCGAGCGGCGGCTCGGATGAGGTCCGCCATGCTCCTGCGCCACATGATGAAGGCGAAGATCCACGGCATCGCCGTGACCGACAAGAACCTGCACTACACGGGCAGCCTCGGCATCGACGCCGACCTGCTCGAGAGCGCCGGCATCCTGCCGTTCGAGAAGGTGCAGGTCGTCAACCTGGCGAACGGCGAACGGATGGAGACCTACGCGATCGTCAACCCGGCCGGCTCCGGCGCATGCGTCCTGAACGGCGGCATGGCGCTGAAGGGCAACGTCGGCGACAAGCTGCTGGTGATCACGTACGTGACCGTCGACGACGCGACCGCGCGCGCGATGAAGCCGCAGGTCCTGGTCATCTCGGCCGGCGACAACCGCAGCTTCGAGCTCCGCAACAGCTGATCGCGACCCGGCGTCGCGCCCGCAGCACCTTCGTGCGGACGCTCTCGCGGGAGGCGCTGCGGGGGTCAGGGGTCGACCGTCAGCAGCTTGAAGTTGCTGACGAAGGAGACCGGGCCGTTGGTGAGGTAGGCGAACGCGAGGTCGAGGCCGACGATCGGAGTGAGGTCGTCCGGATCGACGTGGAATTGCGCCTGCGCCTTGCCTTCGTCGTCCAGCGTCGCATCGGTGTTGATGAAGTTCACGCCGTTGCGATAGCAGTACGAATAGAGCACCAGGTCGTCCCAGTTCAGCGGCAGGACGACTGCGCCCACCGGCAGCCCGGGATCGGTCCCCGACATCGAGCAGAGCAGCAGATAGTCCGCCGGCGGCGTCTCGTCCGGCCCGATGAGATCGAGATCGATCGTCCCGCCCGCCGACGCCGAGATCGACGTCGCGCTGAGCTTCAGCGTCGCCGTGTGGTTCAGCTCCGGGTTCGGGTGGAGCGTCACAGCGCCCAGCCCGTCGTCGATCGTCGTCACGAACGTGTCGAGCCCCTGCCCGACGCCGCCTTCGAGGTCGACCGTGTACGTGCCATCGCCGTGATCGGTGATCGCGCCGATCGTGGTGAGCCCAGCGCTGTCGACGGCGTGGGTCACCGTGACCGTCGCGCCGCCGTGGCCGACCGGGTTGCCCTCCCAGTCGATCGCGGTGAGCGTGAGCGTCGCTGGCGTCGTGCCGTTGCCGGGGCGCGACGTCCGCGAGAGCAGTTGCGTGGTGCGCAGGTGATCCGGCCGGCCGCGCCAGTCGTCGCGCCATTCGTCGAACAGCCCGCGCAGCTGGATCACCGGATCCGGGTCCTGGCTCTTCTGGAAGGCGACGTTCAGGTCCATGTAGTAGGTGCCGTTGGCGCAGCCAAGCGACGCATTGCACGAGCCGTCGGTGTCGCCCATGCGCGTCAGCATCATGAACCCGATGTGCGCCGACTTGTCGGAGTTCGGGTCGAAACCCGGAGGCGGCGAGCCGCAGCGGTCGGCGTCCGACGGATCGCAGCTGCAGCGCCCGTCGCCGCCCACCGCGTGCGCCGCCTCCATGCCGGCCATCAGCTTCTCGGCGAGGTCGCCGACCGTGTTGATCACCGCATCCTCGGCGTCGTCGATCACCGGCTGCCCGGTGATGACGTTGCCCTGGATCGCGTAGTGGATGGTGCCGACGCTGCCGGCGACGCCGTTCGCGTAGGCCCCGCATCGCGAGCCGGTGAACGTCGCCTGCCGCCCGCGCAGATCGACGATGCCGTACTGGCGCGACTGATGCGAGCCGTCGCTGTTGCGCAACAGCGTCAGGATCTTGGTCGGCGACGTCCCGTTCTGCATCTCGTCCCAGATCAACCGGCGATTGCGGCCATTGCTGTCGATCGCCGACTGCGCGCACGCCCCGCCCACGCCGGCCAGCATCACCGGGCAGTACACGGTGAGGTCGAGGCTCTCGAGGCAGGTGGCGCAGCCGATCGCCACCTCGCCGGTCGCGGTGTCGACGAGGATGATCGACCACGTCGCCTCGGCGGGCGGCGTCAGCGCGCCGAGGGCGGCGGCGGCGAGGGCGATGCCACGCAACGGCCGCAGGCAGCGCAACCAAGATCCTGGCGCGAAGTTCCGCATGACACGATCTCCGGGAGTGCGAGGCGCTGATGGTAGCCTGCCCGGGAACGCCCGGGGAGACGTCCGCGCGCATGCATGACGCACGCTTCGACACCGTCGACGCCAAAGTCGTCTCCGGGATCGCCCCGGCGAAGCTCAACCTCTTCCTCGAGGTCCTGGGGCGCCGACCGGACGGCTACCACGAACTGGCGACGGTCTTCCATGAGATCGACCTCGCGGACGCCTTGACGGTCGAACTCATCGACGGCGTCGGCGACGACGAACTCGAGCTGACCGGATTGCCGATCGACGGCGATCCGCGACAGAACCTCGTGCTCCGCGCCGCCCGCGCCTTCCGCCAGCAGGTCGCGCCCGCACCACGACTGCGGATCCGGCTCGACAAGCGGGTGCCGCCCGGCACCGGGATGGGCGCGGGGTCGGCGGACGCCGCGTTCGTGCTGAGCGCGCTGCAGCGACTCTGCGCCCCTGCAGCGTCGCCTTCGCGTCTTGCGGCCGCGGCCCGACAGGTGGGTGCCGACGTCGCGTTCTTCCTGCAGGGCGGCACCGCCATCGGCCGCGGCCGCGGCGACGAGGTCGAGCCGTTCCCGCCGCCCGCGAAACCAATGGCATTCCTCGTCGCATTGCCGCCGCTCGCGATCGCCACGGCAGCCGCCTATGCGCACGTTGACTTGATCGCTCCTCGCCGCGCCGTATCTTCGTTCGTCGAAGGAATGAGGGCGGGCGCGGCAGGGAATGCGCTCCGGGGCAGTTTCAATCGATTGGAGAGCGCCGCGATCCGGGTCGAACCGGCATTGGGTCGCCTGCTCGACCAATTGAGGGGAACGACGCAGCGTCCCTGGGTCATGACCGGATCGGGCTCAGCGCTGTTTGCACCCCTGGCGGACGAAGCGGACGAAGCGGACGCGGCGGATGCCGTGCGCGCGCTGCTTCCGACGCCAGCCTGCGAGTGGCGCGTCGCGCGCAGCTTCGAGCGACACCCGGGATCGCGGTGACGACGACTTCGGCTCCGGGCCGACCGTGACAAGCGGTTGTGACACGCGGTCGTCGGCGTGGTAGACGCAACTGTCGGTTTTGGGGCTTCGGGGGGGGGCGGTCTCATGAACATTTCGGAGATCCGCGTCAAGCTGGTCGACGACGGCGACGACAAGTTGCTGGCGTTCTGCACGCTCACCTTTGAGCACGAGTTCGTCGTCCGCGATCTCAAGATCATCCAGGGGCCGAATAGCCCGTTCGTCGCGATGCCGTCGCGCAAGCTGACCGATCGCTGCCCCGCCTGCGGCGGCAAGAACCACCTCCGCGCCCGCTGCTGCAACGACTGCGGCGGCCCGCTCGACACGATGCGCGCCGGCAAGGACGAGCGTGGGCGCGCCAAGCTCCACACCGACATCGCCCATCCGATCCACGCCGACGCGCGCCATCGGATCCAGGGCCGGATCCTCGCCGCCTACGCCCAGGAACTCGAGCGCTCGAAGCTCCCGGGGTACACGCCGCCGAAGCTCGGCGCCGACTACGACGACGAGGACGAGGCGGCCCGCGCCCCCTTGCGCCAGCGGCCGACGGAGCGCGAAATGGAGGCGTGAACCGCCTCCTCCACCTCCTCGGCGCCGGACGCGCCGGCGGCGCCCTCGGCGCAGCCCTCGCCCGCTCCGGCCACTCGATCGGCGCCGTCGTCACCCGTACCGCCGCCTCCGCCGCGGCAGCGGTCGCTCGCATCGGCGCCGGCGAACCGACCACCGATCCGCACCGCGCCGTTGGCGCCGACGACCTCACGCTGGTCGCGCTCCCCGAAGCCGCCGTCGCGCCGACGATCGCGGCGCTCGCCGCGCGGCGTCCACGCCTCGAGCGCGCCGTCGTCCTTCACGTCGCGGGCGCCCTCGACGCCGAAGTGCTCGCCCCGCTGCGTGCGGCGGGCGCCGCGGTCGGCACGCTCCATCCGTGTGCGGCGTTCCCCGACCGCACGCGGTCGCCCGCGCTGGCCGACGTCACCTTCGATCTCGACGGTGATGGCGCAGCGATCGCGGCGGCGCGCGCACTGGTGGCGCGCCTCGGTGCCCGCGCCATCGAACTGCCGCCGGGCGGGAAGGCGCTCTTCCACGCCTCCGCCTGCCTCGCCGCGAACGCGCTGACCGCGCTGCTCGACCACGCGACGCAGTTGGCGGAGGCCGCCGGCGCCGCCGAGCCTGCCGCACGTGAGGCGCTGGCGGCATTGGCGCGCACGGCGCTCGACGCGGTCGCCGAGCGTGGCGCCGTTCGCGCGCTGACCGGCCCGATCGAACGCGGCGAGCGAGCGGTGATCGAGGCGCATCTCGCAGCGCTGCGGCGGGCCGCGCCCGCGCTCCTCGAACCGTACTGCGCGTTCGCCCGCGCGACGCTCGCCACGGCACGGCGCCGACCGGGACGCGACGCTGCCGGCGATGCCGCGATCGCCGCCCTGCTCGGCGGGTGATCGGCGATGGCGTGCCGGATCGTCGCCAGCGTTCGCCCCGCCGGCTGTGAGGAGTTGCTGGCGGCTGCCGTGCGGGCGCGCGCCGACGGCGCCGACCTGCTCGAACTGCGCGCCGACGCGGCAGGAGCCGAGTTCGACCGCTGGCTCGAGTGCGTGCCGCGCCTCCCGCTGCCGACGATCGTCACGGTGCGGCCGCGGACGCACGGCGGCGAGTTCTCCGGGCCCGAGGCGGAGCGACTGCGATCGCTCGCGCGCGCGACGCGCGTCGCCGCATGGATCGACGTCGAGGCGGAGACCGCGGCGGAGAACGCCGCCTTCCCGGGGCGCGCGCGCCGCATCGTCTCGCACCACGACTGGAACGGCACGCCCGACGACCTCGAACCGCGCCTCGCTGCCCTGGTGGCCCGCCACCCTGACGCGGTCGTGAAGCTGGCCGCGACCGCGCGCTCGCTCGAGGACGTCACCCGCATCGTCCGCGCGCAACGCCGGGCGGCGACTGCCGGCGCGAGCGTCGCCTGCTTCGCGCTCGGCGAGATCGGCAGTCCGACGCGCCACCTCGCCGGCTGCCTCGGCGCCACGCTCGTCTATGGCGCGATCGCCGGGCACGAGCCGACCGCGCCGGGTCAGGTCGACGTGGCGACGCTGGCGCAGGTCGACCGCGTCGGACTCCAGACGACAGAGTGGAGTGCGGCGGCGGTGATCGGCGATCCGATCGGCCACTCCCTGAGCCCGCGCCTGCACGGGCGGCTGTACGCGATCGACCGACTGCCACGCGCGCTGGTGCCGATCCGCGCCGCCGATCTCGCCGCCGCGCTGCGGTTGTGCGACGCGCTCGGCATCACCGGCGCGGCGATCACGCTGCCGCACAAGGAGGCGGCGACGGCGCTCGCGGTCGGGCCGATCCCCGGCTCACCGTGGCCGCCGAGCGGCGGGGCGACCAATACGCTGATCCGTGCCGCCGACGGCTGGCGCGCCGCCAACAGCGACGTCATCGGTCTGGCGGCGGCGATCGACGCCGCACCCGCCGCGGCGCTCGCGCGCGTGCGCCACGCCCTCCTGCTCGGCGCCGGCGGCGCCGCCCGCAGCGCGCTCTTCGTGCTGCGACAGCGCGGGATCGCCGTGACCGTGACGGCGCGTCGAGCCGCCGCCGCCGCGGCGCTCGCCGGCGAGTTCGGCGCCGCCACGGCGCCGTGGGCCGCGCGCGCCGACGTTGGCCACGACCTGCTGATCAACGCGACGCCGGTCGGGATGGCGCCGCGGGTCGACGACTCGCCGTTCCCCGCCGCCGCGTTGCGGCGCGCCACGCTCGTCCTCGACCTCGTCTACCGGCCGCGCCGCACGCGCCTGCTGCAGGACGCCGCGGCCGCCGGCGCGCTGCCGCTCGAGGGCGTGACCATGTTCGTCGCGCAGGCGCTGGCGCAACACGCCTGCTTCACCGGGCGCGCCGCTTCCCCGGCTGCCGCCGCCGCCGCCCGCGCGGAGATCGAGGCCGCCCTCGCCGTGACGGCGCCGCCGCTCAGATGACCGGCGCCGCGTCCTTCATCACCTCGGCCAGCAGCGCGGTGGCGAAACAACCCGGCGGCAGCACGAATGCGAAGACCAGGCTGCATTCGCCCGCCAGTGCCGACACCGAGAGATCGCGGGCGAGGAAGCGCAGCGCGCGCCGTTCGCCCCAGAGCGAGAGGCCGGCCGGGCGGACCAGGGCGCCGGAGGGCAGCCGTTCAGCGCCGAGGATGGCGCGCTCGATCTCGCCCGGAGCGCCTCCGGCCAGCGCGACGCGCTCGCCGTACAGCGGGCCGGTCAGATGGAGCTTGCGCTCCCGCACCGCCGGCGTGTCCGCGACCGGGTCGCTGCACGTTCGCGCCGCCACCGCGTCGTCGCCGCGCGCCGCGCCCTC
>VGYY01000071.1 GCA_016872815.1 Planctomycetota bacterium | reverse complement strand
CGCGGCCGCGGACCCGCGCGCGCGCCCGCGCCGCGCGCTCGAAGGCGATCGCGCCGCGCGGGCTGGCGCCGAGCCGGATGCGGCCGTCGCGCCGCGTGGCGTCGACGATGTCGAGGAGGTACTCGAGGATCGCGCCGTCCATCCGCACCCGCCGCACCGCCTCGCGTTCGGCCAGCACGTCGGCGGCACCGGCCACCGGCTGCAGCGCGTCGACCGGGGCGCCGCCGCGATGCGCTTCGAGGATGCGCCGCTCGGTGTCGCGGTCGGGATGGCCGATCGTGGTGCAGAGCAGGAAGCGGTCGAGTTCCGACTCGGGCAACGGATAGGTGCCGGCGAACTCGGTCGGATTCTGCGTGGCGACGACGAAGAACGGCGACGGCAGCAGATGGACCGCGCCGTCGACGCTGACCCGCGCGTCCTCGAGCGCTTCGAGCAGGCTCGACTGCGTGCGGGGCGGCGTACGGTTCAGCTCGTCGGCCAGCAGCACGTGGGCGAACAGCGGCCCCGGCTTCCACTCGAACTCGCCCTTCTCCGGCCGGAACACCGACACGCCGAGCAGGTCGGCCGGGAGGAGGTCCGCGGTGAACTGGATCCGATGGAAGGAGAGGTCGAGCAGGCGCGCCAGGGCGCGCGCGACCATGGTCTTGCCGACGCCCGGAACGTCCTCGAGCAGCACGTGGCCACCAGCGAAGAGCGCGGTGAGGAGCGAGTCGATCACTTCCGGCTTGCCGAGCAGCGCGCGGGCGAGCTGCGGACGAAGCCGGTCTGCGAGGTTCGGACCAGTCGGCGGGGTGGCGTTCATCCCGGCGAGTCTCCGCGGACAGGCCTGGAACTTCAACGGCGGCCGGTACGTGCGGTGCGGAGCGCGACACCTGTATCGGGGTGGCGCCGATTGGCATTGTTCAGGATTCCGGTCCCGCGAGCACGAGCGGGAAGCTGCCGCGGCGAGACGGCTGGCGGGAAGAGGAGACGCAGCGATGGTCCGTTGCGGGATGAGGGCGGCGCGGCGGGCGGCCGCGTGGGGCGCGACGCTGCTGTGCGGGCTGGCGCCGCTGGCCGCCGCCGGCGAAGTGGTGGCGCTGCGGCAGGCGCGGGTGGTCACGCCCGACGGGACGCAGGAGAACGTCACGCTCCTGATGGCGGACGGGCGCGTGACGGCGCTCGGCGCCGAGGTGACGCTGCCGGCAGGCTGTCGTACCCTCGACGTCGCCGGCCTGACCGTGCTGCCCGGTCTGATCGATGGTTTCGCCGATCTGCCGATCGACCGCGAGGCCGGCACGCCGCTGCTGCCGCGCAGCGAAGGCGCTGGGCAGGACTACGGCAAGGCGGCGTTCGCCGAGACGGCTGAAGCCAACCGGCGCGGGCTCCGCCCGGAGTTGCGCGCCCGCGCGTTGCTGGCGACGCCCGGCGACGAACCGCTCGGCCGGCTGCGCCAGGCCGGGTTCACCGCGCAGTTGCTGGCACCGCTCGACGGCTTCGCGCCGGGACAGGCGTGCTTGCTCGAGTTGTCGGGGCAACCACCGCGTCGAAGCGTGGTGACCGAGCCAGGCTGGCTGCTGCTCAAGTTCCGCAGCGGCGGCGGCGGGGGCCCGCCCGGCGCGCCCGGCGGGCCGCGCCAGCGCGTACGCGAAGAGAGCGACAGCGGCTACCCGACCACGCTGATGGGCGCCCTGGCGCACTTGCGGCAGGCGTTCCTCGATGCCGGTCACCTCGGCCGCTGGCGGGCGGCGCACCGGCGCGCACCCGACCAGATCGCGCGGCCACCCGACGATGAATGCCTCGAGACGCTGGAGCGGGCGCTGGCGGGCGAGTTGCGCGTGGCCTTCCTGGTCGATCGCGAGAACGACATCCGCCGGGCGCTCCGGCTGGCGGCCGAGTTCTCCCTGAAGCCGGTCATCATCGGCGGACGCGAGGGCTTCAAGTGCGCCGCGGAACTGAAGGCGGCCGGTGCGCCGGTGGTGGCGAGCCTTGCCTTCGCCGACGCGCCCGAACGGCGCGGAGCCAAGCTGAAGCAGCCGGAGCCGCAGAAACCGCGGGAAGGCGAGCCGCCGCCGGCATCGCCGCCGGCGCCGGACGCGTCTGATCCGGCGAACTGGGAGGTGGCCGACCCGGTGCTGGCCGAGCCGCTCGAACTTTTCCTCGAGCGCACCGCCGAGTGGAAACAGGAAGTCGGCAACGTCGCCGCGCTGCTCGCGGTCGGCGTGGAGGTGGCGCTGACCCAGCGCGGCAGCAGCGGTCCGCCCGACTTCTTCGCCGACCTGCGCGTCGCGATCGAGCACGGCTTGACCAACGAGCAGGCGCTGGCGGCGCTGACCGCCACGCCGGCGCGACTGTTCGGCGTCGAACGGGAGCTCGGCGCGGTCCGGATCGGCGCGCCGGCGAGCCTCGCCGTGGTCACCGGCGACTTCGCCAGCAAGGAGCGCGAGGTGCGCCACCTCTTCATCGGCGCGAGCCACTTCGAGTTCCCGGCGAAGAAGCCGGTCGACGATGAGTCCGGCGGCGGACGCGGCGGGCGCGGTCGACGCGCGCGCGAGGCCGGCACCGCCGAGTCGGGCACCGGCGCGGTCGACCCGGCGCCGGCCGCGCTCGACCTCACCGGCAGCTGGGAACTGGTCGGCAGCGGTGCCGGCGGCTTCAAGTCAACGTTGACGTTGCGGCAGGAGGGCGGCGCACTCGGCGGCAAGCTCGAGAGCGAGATGGGGGCGGCGGAGGTCACCAAGGGCACGCTCGACGGCGACAAGTTCCGCCTCACCGTGACCGCGTCGTTCCAGGGCCGGACGTTCGAGTTCACCCTGGAAGGGACCGCCACCGCCACCGCGCTGAGCGGCACCTTCGCCACGCCGTTCGGCGAACCGACCGCGTTCACCGCCACCCGCAAGCCGGAGGCGGCCGCGCCGGTGGAGTCGCCCTACGACTCGCATGAGAAGGGCTGCGGCTGCGGCGCGCATCCGGAGGACGGTCGATGAACTTTCTCTTCGCAGCCACCGCGCTCCTGCTCGCTCCGGCCGCCGGCGACGGCGGCGAACCCGACGACTTCTTCACCGTCGCCGAACGGGTTCCGTCGCTGCGCACCGGCGGCAGTTTCTTCCTGCGCGACGCCACGCTGCTGACCGTCACCCAGGGAACGATCGAGCAGGGTGATCTGCTGGTGCAGGACGGGAAGATCGCGGCGATCGGGCGCGACCTGGCGCCGCCGGCCGACTGGCCGGCGGAGAAGGTGCTCGATGGGCGCGGCTGGTTCGTTTCGCCGGGTCTCATCGATTGCCACAGCCACGCCGCGATCGAGGGCGGCGTCAACGAAGGCACGCTGACGCTGGTGCCCGAAGTGCGGATCGACGACGAGATCAATCCGACGGACCCGACGTTGTGGTTGGCGCTGGCCGGCGGCACCACGGTGATGAACCTGCTCCACGGCAGCGCCAACGTCGTCGGCGGGCAGAACGCGGTGATCAAGCTGCGCTGGGGGAAAGGCGCCGCCGAACTCCTGTTCGCCGGGGCGCCCCGCGGCGTCAAGTTTGCGCTGGGCGAGAACCCGAAGCGCAGCAACGACCGCGGCAGCGGCGAGCGGCGCTACCCGGCCACGCGGATGGGCGTCGAGGCGGTCCTGCGCCGCGCGTTCGCCCAGGCTGACGACTACCGCCGGACGTGGCGCGAGTGGACCGAGGCGACCGCGCGCGGGACGGTGAAGCCCGAACCGCGGCGCGACCTGCGGCTCGAGGCGCTGGTCGACATCATGGAGGGGCGGATCCTCGTCCACAGCCACTGCTACCGCGCCGACGAGATCCTGATGCTGATGCGGGTGGCCGAGGACTTCGGCTTCCGGATCAAGACGCTGCAGCACGTGCTCGAGGGCTACAAGGTCGCGCCCGAGATCGTGAAGCACGGCGCCGGGCCGTCGAGCTTCGCCGACTGGTGGGCCTACAAGCTCGAGGCCTACGACGCGATCCCGTTCAACGCGGCGCTGCTCGAGCTGGCCGGCGCGCGCTGCTCGCTCAACTCCGATTCGGCGGAACTCACCCGGCGGCTCCACCATGAGGCGGCGAAGTCGCTGCGCGACGGCAACCTCGACGAGGCACGGACGCTGGCGCAGGTGACGATCAACCCGGCGTGGCAGCTCGCCATCGACGGGCGCGTCGGCAGCCTCGAGGTCGGCAAGGATGCCGACCTCGCCGTCTGGAACGGCCACCCGCTCAGCGTCTACACCCGCTGCGAACTCACCTTCATCGATGGCGAGTGCTACTTCCAGCGCGCGCCGCTCGACGCGCCGCGGACGCTCAATCCGACCGGTCCGGCGTTCGGCCCGATCGACTGCCCCGACCCGTCGCAGCTGCCGCTGCCCGGCGACGGCGGCATCTACGCGCTGGTCGGCGGCACCGTCCACCCGGTGAGCGGACCGGCCATCGAGAAGGGCGTCGTGCTGATCGAGGGTGGGCGGATCACCGCGGTCGGCGCCGACGTGCGCGCGCCCGACCATGCGGAGATCGTGCGCTGCGACGGCCTGCACGTCTATCCGGGGTTGATCGACGGTGCGACCACCCTCGGCCTCGGCGAGATCGCCTCGGTGCCGGCCGGCCAGGACATGAACGAGCTCGGCGGCATCGAGCCCGACCTGCGCGTCACCGCGTCGGTGCATCCGGGTTCGGCGCTGATCCCGGTGACCCGCCGCGCCGGCGTCACCAGCGTGCTGGTGCTGCCGGGCGGCGGGGTGCTGCCGGGCCGCGGCAGCTGGATGAACCTCGCCGGCCACACCTGGGAAGAGATGACGCTGGCCGATGCGCAGGTGCAGCGGCTGATCCTGCCGGCGGTCGCCGCCGACGAGGCGCCGGAGAAGGCGCTCGAGAAGGACGAATTCACGCGGCTCAGCCGCCTCTTCGACGAATGCCGCCGCGACGCGCAGGCGCGCGCCGCCGGTGCGTGCCCGCCGCACGCACCCGGCCACGCCGCGCTGGCGCCGTTCCTCGTCGCCGGCGCGGACGGCCGCCGCAAGACGTTCGTCATCGACGCGAGTTCGGCCAATGAGCTGCGCGCGGCGGTGCTGTTCGCCGAGAAGGAGCAGCTCGATTACGTCCTGCTCGGCTGCCGCGACGCCTGGCAGGTGACGGAATTCCTGCAGAAGCACGCTGCGCGCTGCCTGGTGACGAACTCGATCGGCCTGCCCGGAGACCGCCAGCGCGACGACGCCGCCTATCAGAACGCGGCGCGCCTGCATGCCGCCGGGGTGAAGTTCGCGCTGGTCACACTGGAGCAGGAGAACGTCCGCTGGCTCGGCCACCACGCCGGGATGGCGGCCGCGTTCGGCCTGCCGCGTGACGTCGCGCTGCGCGCCATCACGCTCGCGCCGGCCGAGCTGCTCGGCGTGGCCGACCGCGTCGGCAGCCTCGAGGCGGGCAAGCTCGCCAACGTGATCGTCACCGACGGCGATCCGCTCGAGCTGCGCACCCACGTCCGCTTCGAGTGGATCGCCGGCAAGCCGGTGCGGCTGGTCGACAAGCAGACCGAACTCTACGAGACCTACAAGAAGCGCATCCTCGCGGCGAACGCCGGCCGCTGAGTCCGGGGCCGGGTGCGCGGCTCGATCAGGCCGGCTCGCCGCGGTCGTCGGCGGGGGCGCCGAACAGCTCGTGACGACGGGAACGGCGCCGCCGGCGTCGGCGATGGAGCGGGCTGCCGTCGTCGGTGCGCTTGCCCGGAGCCGGCGCGGCGAGCGGGAGCGCTGCGGACGGCGGTGTCGATGGCGATGCCGACATCGATGCCGGCGGCGCCGGGCGATCGGCTCGGTGGTGCCGCGGCAGGCGCTCGTTGCGCGCGTGGCGCGCGTGCGGCTCCTCACGCGGCGCCCCGAGCAGTTCGTGGCGCTTCGCTTCCCACTCGTGCACCGGCGCCGGGTCGAGCCCCTCGGCGGCGTAGGTGATCTGCATCAGCAGCAGCGCGTCGCCGAAGAACTCCCGGCGGACGAACTCCGCCAGGCCGCCGCGCCGGCGCCGCTTCTTCGCGCCGCCGTCGCTGAAACGCGGGTCGATCCGGCGCAGCGCCAGCAGCGCGGCGCGCACGCGTGCGGTGTCGCGCTTCGCCATGCGGCAGCGCTGCCCGAGCGGGCGCAGGAAGTCGTCGAGCGACTGGATTGGCAGGTGGTGCGCCGCCTCGGTCGGCGCCGCCTCGCCGTCCATGCGCAGCAGCAGCTCGTCCCAGAAAAGGATGGCCAGGTAGATCGCCGTCGGCAGCGAGCGGCGGCCGCGGTCGACCGCGCTCATCGTGCGCAGGCGCGCGATCAGGCGGCGGAAGTGCGGATCGGTATCGGCGTGGTGCGCCTCGAACGGCATCTCCGGGAAGAGCACGCGGAACACGCCGATACCGACCAGCACCTCGATCGCGCGATCGGGCGCGACGCCGCCGAGGATGCGCAGGATCTCCTCGAACACGCGCGGGGCCGCGCACTTGGTCAGTTCCTCGTGGTGGTCGGCCATCGCCGCCGCCAGCAGGGGATCGAGGCCGAGGTTCAGCCGGGTGGCGAACTTGACCGCGCGCAGGATGCGCACCGGGTCCTCGCGCAGGCGGCGCGAGGCGTCGCCGATGGTGCGCAGCGTGCGGCGGCGGACATCGGGAACGCCGCCGACCCAGTCGATCACCTCTTCGCGCTCGACGTCGTAGAAGAGGCCGTTGATGGTGAAGTCGCGCCGGACCGCATCCTCAGCCTCGCTGCCGTAGACGTTGTCCTCGCGGATCAGCAGGTCCTCGTCCTCCTCGTCGCCGCCGCGATCGAGGTCACGCTCGTCGTCCCGAGCGTCGCCGCCGTGGTCGCGTCCGCTCGCGCCCGACTCCTCGCCGAGCACGTCGGCGAGACTCTCGTCGAATCCACGCTCGTCGCCGCCGGACGCGCCCGCCGCCTCGCCGGCGTGAGCCGTGAACGCGTCGCCGGCGCCGGCCAGCGCGCCGGTGCCATCGGCGTTCGGATCGCGCCGGAACGTCGAGACCTCGATCTGCTTGTTGCCCGGGAAGATCACATGCACCAGCCGGAAGCGCCGGCCGATGATGCGGGCGCTGCGGAACAGCTTCTTCACCTGGCGCGGGCGCGCGGAGGTGGCGATGTCGAAGTCCTTCGGCGTGCCGCCAAGCAGGAGGTCGCGGACGCAACCGCCGACGAAGTAGGCCGAGTGGCCGGCGGAGACCAGGCGGCGGACGACGCTCATCGCGTCGGGATCGATCGCCGTGGGCAGGATCGGGTGGACCTCGGCGCCGGGCGCGCGAGCAGGGTAGACGTCGGGCGAACGGTCGCTCATCGGTGGGTCGCGCGGTTCCCGGGGCCGTCAAAGCTGTCCCGAATACCGCTGCCGCCCCGGGGACGCAAGGACGCTGGCGCCGCGGCGGCCATCAGCGGTCGCGACAAGCGCGCGCCAGGGCGCGCACGCGCGCCGGATCGACCGGCGCCTCGAGGTGGCCGCCCTTCTTGGCGGCGGTGCCGACGATGCACCCGGAAATGAGACGCCTGACGCCGGCGATCAGCTCCGGCGTGACGCCGCTGGCGAGGAGCAGCGGAGTGGTCGGGAAGGCGGCGGCGAGCGCCGCCAGCGGCGCCAGATCGGGAGCGCGACCCGTCGCCGCTCCGGTCAGCAGCAGCGCATCGGCTCCGGCGCGTTCCACCAGTTCCGCCGCTTCGTCGAGCAGCGGCCGCTCGACCAGCGGTCGCGCATGCTTGACGCGCAGGTCGCACAGCAGTCGCGCATCGCAGCGCAGTGCGGCGCGCAACCGCACGGTCGCATCGGCGCGGCCGATCAGCAGCCCCTGGTCGGCGACGGCGACGCCCGCGTGGACGTTGATGCGGACGAAGTCGAGCTCGCAGGCGGCCGCCAGCGCCACGGCACCGGCCGCATCGTTGCGCAGCACGTTGACGCCGAGCGGCAGCGCGACCTCGCCGCGCAGCTCGGTCAGCACGCGTGCCAATGCGGCGATGGTGACGGGGGGCACCGCCTCGGGATGGAACGGCCGGTCGCCGAAATTCTCGACCAGCACGGCGTCGGCGCCGCCCGCCGCCCACGCGCGTGCGTCGCGCCGCGCCGCCGCCAGCAGCCGCGGCCACGCCACCGGGGACGCCGTGCCTGGCAGCGCCGCGAGGTGGACCATGCCGATCAGCGCGGGACGACCACGATTCAGTGCCAGCAAGGGGAAGCTCCGGGCGGCGGGGACGGGCTCGCGCCTATGATCGGCGCCGTTCCCCTCCCGAGGAAGCTCCCCCTGCGATGAGCGGCCCCGCAGCGTCCCGTGCCGGCGACTTCGAGCATCACACCACCCGTTCCGGCCTCGACGTCTACGTCCTGCCGACGCGCAAGTGGAAGACCAAGCTGCTGCGGCTGCACGCGCGGGCGCCGCTGTCCGAGCGCAACGCGGCGCGCGCGCTGCTGCCCAACCTGCTGCGGCGCGGCACCGTTCGCCGGCCGAGCATGGCGGCGGTCTCCCGCGCGCTCGAAGCGCTGTACGGCGCCAGCTTCACCAACTCGGCCCACAAACAGGGCGACGAGCAGGTGATCTCGTTCCGGCTGGAGACGGTCGGCGAGCGCTACCTGCCCGGCCAGCCGGCGGTGTTCGCGCCCGCCGTCGAGCTGGCGCGCGAACTCCTGCACGAGCCGTACCTTCCCGGCGGCACGTTCCCGGTCGAGGTGTTCGCGCAGGAGCGGCTGAATCACCAGCGCGAGATCGACGCTCTGTTCAACGACAAGCAGACCTTCGCCTGGCAGCGCCTCTTCGACCTCGCGTTCGGCGACGAGCCGTTCGGGCGGCCGGTGCTGGGAACCGCGGCGGAGGCTTCGGCGCTGCGCCCGGAAGACGCGCTCAAGGCGCATGCCGAGCTGCTGGCGCGCTCGCCGATGTGCGCATTCGCCGTCGGCGACTTCGCGCCGGGCGAGGCGGTGGCGGTGTGCGAACGGCTGCTGCCGGCGGCGCAGTCCGCGCCGCGCCGCGTGCCGACCTCGCCGCGACGCCCGCCTCGGTCGGCGCCGCAGCTGGTGGTCGAGCGCGACCGCGTCTCGCAGAGCAAGCTGGTCACCGCTCGCCGCGTCGATCTCGACGGCCTCAGCGAGCGCGAGTTCGACGCCCTGCGCGTCCATGCCGGCATCCTCGGCGGCGGCTTCCATTCGCGCCTGTTCCAGAGCGTCCGCGAGGAGCACAGCCTCGCCTACTCGGTGTCGTCCTCGGTCGACCGGCTGCGCGGCGTCCTCTACACCAGCGCCGGCATCGACGCCAACGCGCGCAGCAAGGTGATCGATCTCGTCGAGCAGGAGATCGCGTCGCTGCGCACGGCGCCGCCACGCGACGAGGAGCTGTCCCAGACGAAGAACCTGATCGTCAGCGGCACGCGCAGCCTGCTCGACTCGGCCGGCGGGATGGTCGATTCGCTCGAGGCGGGGCTCGCCGCCGGGCGGGTGCGCGCGCTCGAGGAGATCGCGTGCGCGGTGGCGCAGGTGACTGCGGCCGACGTGCAGGCGGTGGCGCAGCGGATCGGACCACCCGACGTGATCTTCTGCCTCGAAGGGGAGACGCGCCCCGCGGGCGCGTGACGCCATGGACCTCTCGACCCTGGACAACGCCATCGGCGAGCGCATCCTCGAAGGCGTGCTGCCGCACGGGCTCAAGCTGGTGATGAACCCGCGTGCCGGCTTCAGCCGCAGCTTCGGGATGCTGGCGACGCACTACGGATCGCTCGACTCGCGCGTTCCGGACGGTCAAGGCGGCGGCCTCGCCGCCGTTCCCGACGGCATCGCGCACTTCCTCGAGCACAAGCTGTTCGAGGACCGGGACGGCGACGTCTCGCTGCGCTTCTCCTCGCGCGGTGCCAGCTGCAACGCCGGCACCGAGTTCGGCAAGACGGCCTACCACTTCTCCTGCGCCGATCGGCTGGAGGAGAACCTCGAGACCCTGATCCGCTTCGTCTACGACCCCTGGTTCACCCCGGAGAGCGTGGCGAAGGAGCAGGGGATCATCGCGCAGGAGATCCGGATGTACGACGACGACCCCGACTGGGTCGTCTTCTTCAACCTGCTCGAGTTGCTCTACCACTCCCATCCGGTGCGCATCAACATCGCCGGCACCGTGGAGTCGATCCGCCGCATCACGCCGGAACTGCTGTTCCGCTGCCACCGGGCCTTCTATCACCCGCGCAACATGGTGCTGGCCGTGGCGGGCGGGTTCGACGAGACCCGGGCGGCGGCGGTGGCGGAGCGGGTGATGGGGGAGCTCGCGTTCGCGCCCGGGACGCCGTGGCGGCGGCCGCGGGCCGACGAGCCGGCGGCGATCGCGCGCAAGCGCCACGTGCAGCCGTTCTCGGTGGCCCGGCCCCAGCTCGCGCTCGGGTTCAAGGATGGCGACCTGCCGACCACCCCCGACGACTGGCTGGTGCGCGACCTGACCACCAAGCTGCTGCTCGACGTCCTCTTCTCCGCGAGCTCGCGCCACCACGAGAAGCTCTACGCCGCCGACCTGATCGACGACACGTTCGATGCCGCGTACTCCGGTGAGCACGACTTCGGGTTCACCATCCTCGGCGGCGAGACCGACGATCCCGATCGGCTGGCGGCGGCGCTGCACGAGACGCTGGCCACGGCGCGGCGCGAGGGGATCGATGCCGCCGACTTCGAGCTGGCGCGGAACCGCTTCCTCGGCCGCTGGGTGCGGGCGTTCAACTCGGCCGAGTCGCTGGCGGGGGCGCTGGTCTCCGGCCACTTCCGCGGCGTGCGCATCGACGCGCTGCCGCAGGTGGCGATGCGCCTCACGCCGGGCGACCTGGCCCGGCGCCTCGAGTCCCACCTGCGCGAGGAGTGCTCGGCGCTGTCGATCCTGACGCCGGATGGCGCCCGCGCCGTCGACGCCGCGGACGGTGATGACGACGACGCCGGCTGAGGACGACCGCCCGCTGCTGTTCCTCGTCGGCGCCACGGCGTCGGGGAAGAAGCAGGCGGCGCTGGCCGCTGCGGCCGAGTTGCCGCTGGCGCTGCTCTCGCTCGACGCGCTCAAGGTCTATCGCGGCCTCGACCGCGGCACCGACAAGTCGCCCGAGCGGCGCTTCGGCCTCACCGACCTGGTCGGCCCGCACGCGCGCTTCTCGGTCGGTGACTACGTCCGCGCCGCCGCGGCTGCGGTCGCGGCGATCCGGGCCGCCGGACAGGTGCCGCTCTTCGTCGGCGGGACCGGGCTCTACCTCCGGGCGTTGGTGCGCGGCCTCACCGAGGTCCCCGAGATCCCGGCGACGGCACGAGCCGCGGTGGCGGCGCGGCTCGACCAGGCTGGCGTCGCCGCCGGCCACGCGGCGCTGGCGGAGCTCGATCCGGTCACCGCCGCGCGCCTCCATCCGCACGACCGCAAGCGGATCGCCCGCGCGCTCGAGGTGGTCGAGGCGACCGGCCGGCCATTGTCGGCGTGGCAGCGGGAATCCACGCGCCGGCCGATCCCCGGCCGCGTGCACCTCTGCGGCATCCGCTGGACGCGCGCGGCCCTCCATCGACGGATCCGGGAGCGGGTCGAGCGCATGTTCGCAGCGGGCCTGGTCGACGAGGTCCGCGCGCTGCATGCGAGCGGCGGGCTCGGACCGGTGGCCGGCTCGGCGATCGGCTACCGCGAGGTGGTGGAGTGGCTGATCGCGCCCCCGGCCGATCGCGCGCTCGGCAGCGAGGCGGAGTGCCGACGCCAGGTGGTCACGGACACCACCGCCTTCGTCCGCCGGCAAGACAACTGGTTCCGGCAGTTCCCGGAGATCGTCTGGATCGACGCCGACGACGCGCCGCAGCAGGTGCCACGGCGCGTCGTCGAGGAATTGCGCAAGAGGATCGGCCCCGAACGGCGGCAGGAGAGCTGACGCTCACCCCGAACGCGGCGCCGGGCCTTCGCCCGGCGGTGCCGTGCGGTCACTGGACCGGGTGCTCACTGCAGATTGGGGTCGTCCCAGTCGTAGTTGAAGAAGTGGCGATCGACGCCGCGGTAGATGTCGGTGGCGTCGCGCTTCAGGACGTACCAGTAGCCGCGGAGGTTGTTCCGCCACCAGGTGCCGTTGCCATCGCCGCCGTTGGTCGACCCGCAGGCGACCGCGAGCGAGGCGAGCACCGCCGCGCAGATCAGGTTCCGGACGTTCTTCATGGAAGCGCCGCTCCGAGTCGTTGTGCTCCGTCCGCCCGCTGCTTCTCTCGAGGCGACCCCGAGGGATGGCAGCCAACGAACAGGCCCGGTCGAAGAGAGGGATCGATCCCGCCGGGTCGGTCAGTCAGCGGCGCATCCGCGCGCCGCGTACCGTCGCCCCGGCCAGGGACGGTCCGCGAACGGACCGGCGCCTGTAGCGGGAAGGGGCGGGATGGTATCGCCCGGGGGAGCGAATTCCAGAGGCGGCCGCCACGCACGCTGCCGCCGGCCGGTCAGCCGCCGGTGGGGCGGGCCGGCAGGTCGCCGCTGGCACGCAGGCCGGCCAACCATTCGACCAGCAGCGGCTCGAGCTCGGGCCCGACGGCGCCGATCCGGCTGAACAGGATCTTGCCGGCGGGATCGATCACGATCGTCGACGGAATCTGGGTCAGGCCGAGTTCCTTGACCGCGGCGCCTTCCCACTCCATTCCCGAGCAGTCGATCGGGAAGGCGACCGGGAGCTTCGCCAGCTCGTCGAGCAGGAGCTTGCGATCACGGTCGAGCGACAGCCCGACCGCGCGCAGCGCCGGGTCCTTGACCTTCGCCAGCGCGGCGCCGAGGCCGTGCAGTTCGGCCCGGGCGGAGGGCGCCTCGACGTTGAAGACGAGGAGCACGACCAGACTGCCCTTCCAGGCGGCGGCGTCGATGGGCGCCCCGGCGAGGTCCTTCAGCGGGAGCTGCGGGAACTGGCGGCCGGGCTGGATGCGGACCTGGCGACGGAGGCCGTCGAGGGCGGCGACGAAGACCGGGTCGGCATCCTTGCGCGCGGCGTACAACTCGCGCAGTTCGGTCAGGCCGGTCTCGTCGACGCTCTTCAGCAGGATCTCCCCGGCGTTCAACGCGGCGAGGCCGGCGACGACCTGGCCGGTCGCCTGCGCGGCGACGTCGCGCAGCACCTCGACCGCCTCGCGGTCGCGGCGCAGGCCGCGCCAGAGCACCTGCGTCGCCATGAACACGCGCGCCGATGCCGCGAGGTCGGGTTCGGTCGCCTGGAAGCGGCGGACGAACTCGCCGATGCGGGCGAGCTCGGCGCGGAACGTCTGCTTGCGCCGCTCCTCCTCGGACAGTTCGCGCAGTCGCACCAGCTTGGGCGTGAGGTCGTCGGTGATCGACTGCCATTCGCGTTCGGCGGGAGTGACCGGTACCGCGTCACTGCCGGCGGCTTCCGCCGGCGGCAGCGGCGTTTCCTGGACCGACGGCGCGGCGGTTGCGGTGCCGAAAGCGCAAGAGAGCGCCAGCAGGAGGAGCGGCCGGGGCATGGACGAGCGCGACATCGTGCGCAACCTCACGAGAGACCGGTGCAGCCGGTGCGACGGCGCGCAGTCTACGATGCGTCCCCACGCATGAAGCGCCTGCTGAAGCCGCTGCTGCTGCTCTGCACCGCCACCGTGCTGCTGGTGGCGCTCTGGCCGAAGCGGCGCGCACCCGCCGCGCTGCCGGCGGAGCTCGCGCCCTACACCTTCGCCAACGCGCTGCCGGCGCTGAATCCCCCGCTCGAGGCGCTGGGGCGCGACGTGCTGACCGATCCGGTGCGGCGCACCGCCGCCCGCATCGAGTGGGGGCCGCCCGACGTCCTCTACTGGAGCTACCGCCACCTGCCGACCGACCGCGCACGGCTCTCGGCGCGCCTGCTCGAGCGATTGGAGCCGATCCGGATCGGGTCACCCCTGCTGGCGCAGCGCCTCGTCGACGCGCTCGGCGAGGTCGGCGATCCGGGCGCCCTGCCGGTGCTGCGGCGGCTCGCCGAGTTCTCGCCGCAGAACGAGGAGCACCTGCAGCTGGCCGCGATCCGGGCCCTCTCCAAGTTCGCGCGGGATCCCGAGACGGTCGCGCTGTTCGAGCGGCTCTCGGCCGATCCGCGGCCGCACGTCGCCGCCACCGCGCTGCAGCAGGTGATCGAACGCGAGGCGTTCGCGACGCCCGAGGTGATCGCCGACCTGCTGGCGCAGTACGACGCCGGCGAGGCGATCCCGTTGCTGCAGGAGGTCGGCCGGCGGCGCCTCGCCGACTGCGCCGACGCCGCGGCGCGCCATCTCGCCTCGCCTGCGATCCGGATCCGGCAGAATGCGATCTACGCGCTGCTCGCCGTCGGCGACCCGCGTGGAACGGCGGCCGCGCTGGCGGAGTTCGACAGCGACGACGCCGCGCGTCGGCTCGAGGCGCTGACGCTGTTCCGCGATGCCGCGGCGCCGCTGCCGCCGGAGCGGGCGCGCGCGCTGAGCGACCATCCCCAGGGCGACGTGCGGCGCGAACTCGCGGTGGCGCTGGCGGCGAGCGCCGGCAGCGCCGCCGATCCCGCCGTCGACGCCCTGCTGACGCGCCTTGCCGGCGATCCCGACCCGGTGGTGGCGCGGGTCGCCGCGCACCAGCTGTTCCGGCGCGGCCGGTCGGAGGCGCTCGACTCGTGGCGGGAGACCGTCCGCACCGGCCGCGGCGCGTCGCTGCGCGAGGCGCTCACCTTCCTGTGCGAGGTGGTGCAGGACCCGGCGACGGCGCCGCTGGTGCGCGACCGCCTCGGGGATGCCGCCCTCGACGGCGGCGAGCAGGGCAACCTGCTCGGCGGGCTGCGCTTCATCGGCACGGCGGAGGACGCGCCGCATTTCCTGCGGCGCCTGCTCGCTTCCGGCAGCGCGGACGATCGGCGCGCCGGCGAGCACATGTGGCTCTCCGATCTCGCGACGACGCACGTGCAGGCGCTCGGTCCCGGCATCGGCCCGGCGCTCCTCGCCGCATGGGCGGCGGCGCCGACGTTGCGCGCACAGCTCGCCGCCCTCGATGCGCTGCGCGGGGTGCTGAGGGAGCTGGCGGTGCCCGACCAGCAGCGTTGCGGCGAGCGCCTGCTCGCGCTGGTCGCGGACGAAACGGCACCACCGGAGCTGCGCCTCGCCGCGGCCGACACGATCGCCTTCACCGCCGACGCGACGCTGGGGGAGCGCCTGTTCGCGCTGCGGCCGACGCTGGACGATCCGGAGCTGGCCGCGCGGATCCTCGCGCTCTACGCCAGTTTCTTCTGAGCGGCGCGGCGCGCGCCGGCGGTCACTCGGGCCGCCATTGCGCCACCGCGACCCAGCGCTGGTTGGCGCCGCCCGGCGCGCTCTCGAGCAGCCGTGATGGCGGCGGGTCGACCGACTCGGGTCGGGCACGAACGCCGGCGTGGAGGCCGTTGTCACCCTGCAGCAGGTAGCCGGCGTCGCTGGCGAAGAACAGCGCGCCGGTGGTGGCGCGCCGCTCGGCGGGCCAGGCCCACAGCTCGAAATCGAGCCCGAGCCCCGGCTCCGCCGCCGCATCGGCCGGCGGGGCGAGGATCGGTCGCTGCAGCGGATTGAGCAGACGGACGTGGAACAGGTAGTCACCACCGCGCCAGAGGTCGCGCTCGCCGCCCGCGACCGGCTCGAGCCCGCGGATGCGACCTTCGGCGACCAGCGTGGCGAGGAACGCGTAGGAACGCGCCGTGTCGGCGCTCGGCGCGGCGCCGGCCCGGTCGAACTGGGCGCGGAGGATGGCGCCGGCCAGCTCGCGCGCCGCCTGCTCGCTGCGGTGGGCGGCGGCGCCGGTCGAGAAGACCGTCTGCACGCGCCAGAGCAGCGTCAGCACGAGCAGCAGCGCGACCACGACGATCCCCCGGCGCATGCGCAACTCCGTCAGGTTGGCGGAATGATGCGCACGAGGCCGAAGACCAGCCACCACATGGCGATGGCGAGCAGACCGAGCTCGCCGGCGCCGGCCGCGAAGGCGGCGGCGGCCGGCAGCAGCGGCAGTCGCGACAGCAGGAGCGCCGCGAACGCCGAGAGCGGCAGTCCGCCCGGGGCGCCGGCGCGGAAGAGCAGGAGCGCATTGCGCAGCGAGAAGAGCTGCCACAACGCGACGGCGGCGACGATGGAGCTGCCGGTCGCGAGCTCGAGGCCGAACAGGGCGTTCACCGCGACCGCCGCCAGCGCGAGCACGACGCCGAGCCGGGCGCGACCGATGCGCGGCGCACGGTCCTCCTCATGCGCCACCAGCGACGCGCCGACGACGTAGAGCGCGTGGCAGCCGGCGAACCGCAGCGCGGCAGCGAACCCGCCGGCGAATCCGGCCACCGCCACCGCGCCGAGCAGGAGATTGCCGCCGCGAACGGCGCCGAGCAGCAGCGGACCGAGCAGGCCGTTGCGGCGCAGCGGCGTGTGGTAGGCCGCGATGGTGGCGGCGAGCGCGGCGGCGAGCGCCGGCACTCCGCCCGCGAACGGCAGGAG
>VGYY01000070.1 GCA_016872815.1 Planctomycetota bacterium | reverse complement strand
CGCGGCCGGCGGCGCCGTCGGCCTCGGCCACCATGGTCGTGTGCCCCTCCGGGTTGCCCGGGAAGGCCCAGCGCCAGTGCGCGAGCGTGCGCGGCGCGAAGTCGGGATTTCCTAACGCGAAGGTGCGGTTGAACAGCGCGAGGATCCCGCGTTCGTCGCCGACGCGGTAGTCGCGGACGGCGAACGGGCGATCGCTGGCAGGTCGCTCGCTCACGCGCGCAGCCCCCGCTTCACCACCCGTCCGACGTCGCGCAGCCCCGCGGCGAGCGCCGGACCGCTCGCGTTGCGCCACCAGCGGCACGCCTCCTCGAGGCCGCGCAGCAGGAGCCAGCTCTTCAGCACGATGGCGCCCGCCATGCCGTGGCGCTGCTTGAAGTAGCGCACGCGGTTGGCGATCCACTCGCCGGCGAAGTCGCGGTACTGGGCGGTCGACTTGCCGCCGTGGTGGAGCACCTCGGCCGTCACCACGTAACGGATCCGCTGGCCGCGATCATGGACGCGGCGACAGAACTCGACGTCGTTGTAGAAGAGCCAGAGCCGCTCGTCGAAGCCGCCGATCGCCTCCCAGTCGGCGCGGCGCACCAGCAGCGCGGCCCCGGGCGGCTGGTCGACGTCGGCGTCGCCGAGGTGGTCGAAATCCTCCATGAAGTAGCGGCGCACGGCGGCGCTGCGACCGAAGCGGCGCTCGAACCAGGAATCGAACCAGAAGCCGGCGGCCAGCGTCGGGAAGCGCATGCAGGCGCGCTGCACCGAACCATCGGCGTTCACCAGCCGCGGCGCGGCAGCGCCGTATTCCGGGAAGCGGCGCAGCACGTCGCACAGCTTCGCCAACGCGCCCGGCCGCACCTCGGTGTCGCTGTTCAGCAGCAGCACCAGCGGCGCCGTCGTCGCGCGAACGCCTTGGTTGTTGCCGCGCGCGTAGCCCTCGTTGACGCCGTTCCGGAGCAGCTTCGCCTGCGGGAAACGCTCGGCTACCCGCGCCGCGCTGCCGTCCTTCGAGGCGTTGTCGACCACCACGACCTCGAGCGCGACGCCATGGTCCTGCCCGTACAGCGAGGCGAGGCAGCGCTCGAGCAACTCGCGCGTGTTCCACGACAGGACCACCACCGCGAGCTCGGGGGTCGCGACCGGCGCCGGACCGCCCGCGGACGGCGCCGCCATCGCCGTCGATGGCGAGTCGCTCATGCCGGCCCCGCCAGCGGCAGGTGGCTGTCGGCGAGGCGCGCCAGGAACTCGCGGTCGCTGCCGATGTGGATCGCGCCGCTCTTCTTCTTCATCCGCCACGAGCCGAGCGGCACCAGGTCGGGCAGCGACAGGATCCGCAGGTGGAGCCAGATCGGGTCGAAGTGGTCCCACGTCCCCTTCGGGATGGTGAAGGTGGCGCGATCATCGATGCGCCCGACCGCCAGCGAGTAGAGCGGGTCGGCGGTCATCTCGACCACGTAGCGCGGCGAGGAGCCGGGCGGCGCCCCCCGGACCGCGAACGCCGGCGGCTCGTCGATCTCGCCGAGGTCGGTCCAGGCGGAGAACTCGTGCGCGCCGTTCCGCGTCGGGTTGCGCCGGATCCAGCCGCTGATCGCCTTGCCGAGCGCGCCGCCGACCGCGCCGTAGTGCTTGTCGAAGTAGCGCTGCAGCGAGATGTCGTGCTTCCGCATCGCCTCCTCGGCGAACTGGCCCGCGCTCTTGTTGTAGAGGTGGACCATCTCCGACCCGGGCACCAGCGTGACGTCGCGCCCCGCCTCGCGCACGCGGCGCGACAGGTCGGAGTCCTCGTAGTAGAGCGGGAAGGTCTCGTCGAACGGCCCGAGCTCGCGCGCGAACGGCGCCGGCATCATGAAGCCGTAGCCGGCCAGCACCGGCTCCTCCTGCTCGTGGTCGGCGCTCCAGATGCGGAGCGCGTTCTTCGCCCGCCGCAGCGCGAACTTCGCGGCGCGCTTCCGCGAGGTGCGCCGCCACGCCTCGGCGAAGTGCATCGCCAGCGACGGCAGCTCGATGCGCGGCAGGTAGAAGAAGCGGTGGGCGTCGTACCAGCCGCGCGGCCCGCACTGGCCGCAGCGCGGATGGGCATCGAGGTGGTCGGAGAGCGCCTGCACCGCGCCCGGGACGATCAGGATGTCGGGGTTCAGGTAGAGCAGGTGGCGCCCGCGCGCGTGGCGCGTGCCGAGGTTGCAGCCGCCGCCGAAGCCGCCGTTCACCGGCGAGCGGACCACCACCACCCCCTGCGCCTCGAGCGGCCGGAGGAACTGTTCCTGGTCCGACGGCGAGCAGTTCTCGACCACGACGATCTCGAGCGCCGCCGGCCCGCCGTCGCGCCGCGTCAGCCGCTCGCGCCGCAACCCGTCGACCAGCGTCTGCAGGTACTGGCCGGTGTTGTAGTTGACGACGATCGCCGAGACGTCGATCACCGACCGCCTCCCCCGCCGGCGGCGCCACCCGACCCGCCGAGCCCGAGCTTGCGCAACTCCGCCTCGCGCTGCGCCCGCGTCGGCCACGGCAGCGGCTCGGCGGCGAAGGTGTGGTCGAGGTGGATCATCCCGACCCGCCGCTCGTGCTGCGCGATCTCGAAACGGGTGCCGATGCTCTGCGAGTGGTAGACGTGCAGCGCGCGGGTGTCGGTGAGGTACGCGGTCAGTGCGTACTCGGCGGCCAGCAGCGGCAGGCGGTTGACCGCGATCTGCACCCGCCAGCGCCCGCAGGTCGCCGGCGCCTGGAAACCCGACAGGTTGCTGCCGATGCCGCAGACCATGATCTGGTCGAGGCGGTGGATCGCGAAGCCGACCGTGACGCCGTCCGCGAGGTCGCGCGGCAGCTCGTAGTCGATCTCGACCACCAGGTCCTTCAGGAGCTGGGCGCGCTCCAGCAACTGCCCGGTGTGGGGATCGCGCAGCCGCGAGCCGAGGATCACCGGCGCGGCGTCGGGCGGCGGCAGCGAGAGTTCGTCGGCGCCGCTCGCGTCGGCCGCGGCCGCCGACGGCACGGCGCGCAGTTCCTCCGCGACCTGCGCGTTGGACAGCATGCTGTGGGTCGAGCGCCGGCCGCGCTCGTAGTTCGAGTAGGCCAGCACGACGTCGCGCGACTTGCCGTCCTGCTCGACCCGGCCGTCCTTGATCCAGAGCGCGCGCTCGCAGATCTCCTCGACGTGGAACATCGAGTGGCTGCAGAAGAGGATCGTCTTGCCGGCGGTCTTGAAGCTGACGATCTTGTCGACGCAGCGCTTCTGGAAGTGGAGGTCGCCGACCGCCAGGATCTCGTCGATGATCAGCACGTCGGGGTCGATGGCGGTGGCGACCGAGAAGCCGAGCCGCATCACCATGCCCGACGAGTAGGTGCGCATCGGCTGGTCGATGAAATGGCCGAGTTCGCTGAACTCGATGATCTCGGGGACCTTCGCCTCGATCTCGGCCTTGCTGTAGCCGTTGACGATGCCGTTCAGGACGATGTTCTGCCGTCCGGTGAAGCCGGGATAGAAGCCGGTGCCGAGCTCGAGCAGGCTCGCCACGCGACCGCGCAGTTCGAAGCGGCCGCCGCTCGGCAGCGTCGTGCCCGAAAGCACCTTGAGCAGCGTCGACTTGCCGGCGCCGTTGCTGCCGATGATCCCGACGGTGGCGCCGTGGGCGAGCGTGAACGAGACGTCCTCGAGCCCGCGCACTTCCTTGTGCAGCCGCCGCCGGAACAGGAACTCCTTCACCCGATCGAAGGGGCGGTCGTAAAGGCGGTAGGTCTTGGTCAGTCCCTGCGCGCGGATGGCGAAGTCGTCGCCGCCGCCGCGGTCGCCGCCGTCGCCGGCGGGCGCCGCTGCCGGGCGGGGCCTGATCGCGGCAGCCATCGGTTCAGACTTCATCGGCGAAGTAACCCTTCCAGCGCTGGAAGCAACCATGCCCGACGACGAAGGTGCCGCACGCGATCAGGGCGAAGATCGCCGCGGAATCCCACGGGAACGTCGCCCCCGACTCGTACGGGAAGCAACCGCGCCACAGCGCGAGCAGGTGGAACAGCGGATTCCAGCGGATCGCCTCGGCGACCCACGGCACCTCCTGCGTCTGCTGGGCGATCATCTCGATCCGGTAGAAGACCGGCGTGAAGAACATCCAGACCAGCGAGGCGAGCGGGATCACCTGCGACACGTCGCGCAGGAAGACGTTGGCCGCGCCGAGCAGCATCCCGAGACCGGTGACGAACAGCCACTGCAGCACCAGCGGCAGCGGCAACCAGACCAGTGAACGCAGCATCGCCGTGTTCTCGCCCAGCGGCGTCGCCGGCACCAGCAGCATCACCAGCACGTAGAGCGGCACGAACAGCGCGAAGCCGAGCAGCATCTGGAAGAAGCTGACCAGCGTGGTGTAGGTCGGCAGCAACTCGGACGGGAAGGCGACCTTCTTGATCAGGTTGTTGTTCTCGACCACCACCGGGGTGCAGCGGTTGAGCGCGTCGATGGTGCAGATCCACGGCAGGATGCCCGACGCCATGAAGATCGTCGTCACCCAGGCGTCGGGGATCGCCCCCGCCCGCGCCGCCTCCTCCGCAGTGCGCAAGGGCACCTTGAGCATCCGCGAGAAGACCAGACCGTAGACCGCCAGCAGCAACGCCGGATGGAGCAGCGGCCACAGCCGCCCGAGCAGGGAGCCTTCGTAGCGCGACGCGATGTCGCGGCGCACGAACGCCCGCACGATGTCGATGTGGCGTCGGGCGACGGCGGGGAACCGGAATGCGCTCAGCAGGAAGGACATGGGTCGCTCATCGTCCGCCCTCGGGCTGGCGCTGGAACGGCACCTCGTCGATCCACGCGATCCGGGCGGCGAGCTCCGCCGCCACCGCGGCGCCGTCGCGATCCGGGCCCGTCGGCCCGGCGAACAGCTCGACCTGCAGCCCGCGCGTCGACAGCTGCGTCGCGTACGCCTCGAGCGGGGCAAGCGGGTAGCGCGGATCGCCGTCGCGATGCACCAGCGCGATGCGCCGGCCGAAGCGCACCGCTTGCTCCTCCCAGTCCTTCAGCGTCACTGGCGCATAGCCGCCGTCGAACAGCACCGCGCCGCGCACCCACTGCGGGTTGCGCACGGCGAGCGCGAAGCCGAATCCCGCGCCCTGGCCGGCGCCCGCCACGTAGATCCGCGCGGGGTCGATCGCGACCCGCGTCCGCAGCGCGGTGAGCGCGGCCAGCACGTGGCGCTGCTCGAGGCGGAACAGGTCGACGAAGTCGCCCGGCCCGGCGAAGAAGGCGAACCGCTCCGGCGCGATGATCTTGCGCCCGCCCGGCGCCAACAGCGCGAAGCGATGCTCGGCGCAGAACGGCTCGAACCAGCGCTGCGCGAACTCGGCGCGCTCGGCGCCGTAGGGATGGAGCACGATCAGCAGCGGCAGCGGGGCGGCGTCCACCGCCGCGTCGCCGGTCGGCGGCGGGATGAATTCGTGCGCCGAGATCAGCCCCTCCCAGCTCGCCTCGATCGCCTGTGCCAGCGCCTCCGCCTGCGCCACCGCCGCGGCCCAGCGGGGGTCCGCGCGCAGGTTCTCGAGGTCGGGGTCGTGCTTCAGGTTGTGGCGACGACCGGGATGGATGCCGTAGCCGCCGCGGACCGCGCGATCGAGCGCGGCGAACGCCGGCTCGAGTTCGCCGCGCCGAGCGTGGCCGCACGCCGCGTTGAAGTGGAGCATGTAGACGTCGGGATCGTCGCCGTGCGCCGCCAGGATGGCGGCGAGCGCCTCGAGTCCGGCCGCCTCCTCGCCGGTCGCGATCATGCGCACCGCCTCGACGTAGCCGGCGCGCCGCTCGATCGTGACGACGTCCGCGGTCGGCGCCGCGTCGTCCTGCGCCCGCGCCGTCCCGGCGAGGAGCGCCAGCACCATGGCCAGCGCTCCGCGCGCGGCGCCCCTTCTTCGCATCACCATTCGATCCGCTCCTCGTGCCGGGCCACGCTCGCGACGTGACCGAGTTCGCTGCCGAGGCGGAGCGCGAACGCCGCGGCGGCGTCGGGCTCGCCATGGACGACGCAGGTCCGCGCCGGCGGCTGCGGCAGCCCGCGCAGCCAGCGCAGCAACTCGTCCGCATCGGCGTGCCCCGACATGCCGGGCACCTCCGCCACCTGCGCCCGCACCGGCACGGCGGCGCCGTGCATCCGCAGGAAACGCGCGCCGTCCCGCAGCGCCCGCCCGCGCGTGCCGATCGCCTGGAAGCCGGCCAGCACGATCATGTGCTGCGGCTCCGGCAGCAACCGGCGCAGGTGATGGAGGACCCGTCCACCGGCGAGCATCCCGCTGCTGGAGAGGATGATCCGCGGGCCCTCGAGGGCGTTGAGCCGCAGCGACTCCTCGCGCGTCGAGTGCAGGTAGACGCCGCGACCGAACAGCGGTCCGGTCGCCTTCGCCAACACCACCGACTCGAGCCCCGCCTCCTCCGGATGGCGGCGGTAGATCGCGGTGGCGTCGACCGCCATCGGGCTGTCGACGTGGATCGCAATCTCGGGCGCCTCTCCCGCCTCCATGATCTGCCGCAGCAGCCAGATCATCTGCTGCGCGCGTCCGACCGCGAACGCGGGGATGAGCATGGTGCCGCGCCGCGCGACCACATCGCGGATCAACCGCGCCAGCGCGACGCGCGGTCCCTCCTGCGGATGGGTGCGGTCGCCGTAAGTCGACTCCACCACCAGCAGATCGCACGCCGGCGGCGGCGCGGGATCGGGCACGAGCGGCGCGTCATAGCGCCCGACGTCGCCCGAGAAGAGCAGCGTGCGGCTCGCGCCGCCTTCGCTGACCACGCATTCGACCTGCGCCGAGCCGAGCAGGTGGCCGGCCGGCACGAAGCGGCAGCGAAACCCCGGCGTCGGCTCGAAGGGTACGCCGTAGGGAATCTCCCGCAGTCGCTCGCAGACCGCCTCGGCATCGGCGACGGTGTAGAGCGGGAGCGCCGGGCGGTGCTTCGAGTAACCCTTGCGATTGGCGTACTCCGCGTCTTCCTCCTGGATCGACGCCGAGTCGCGCAGCAGCAGCGACGCCAGGTCGGCCGTGCCCGGCGTGCACCAGACCGGCCCGCGGAAGCCTAGGCGTCCGAGGCGGGGCAGCCAGCCGGTATGGTCGATGTGGGCATGGGTGAGCACCACGCCGGACAATGCCTCCGGAGCGAAGGCGGGCGGGTCCCAGTTGCGCAACCGCAGTTCCTTCAGCCCCTGGAACAGGCCGCAGTCGAACAAGAGCGACCGGCCGGCGGCCTCGACGAGGAAGCGCGACCCAGTTACGGTGCCGGCGGCGCCGTGGAAGGAGAGAGAGGCCATGCGCGGACGATAATGTGCGCTAAACCAATTGCCTCGACCCGGGTCCGGAGTTCGCCGATGAAGTCGCGATTCGTCGCCGCCTGCGCGCTGTTCTGCCTCGGCGTCGCCCGCGACGATGCGCGGGGCGTGGCGGCCGCAGCCGCACCCGCAGTCGCGCCCATGGCCGGCGTCGAGCGCCAGGCGCAGCGCCTGATCGTCCGGCTCACCGCAGCATTGCGGGTGACACCCGTCGCGATCACGGTCGGCAACAGCGGCCTCGCCGCGTTCGACCGCCTCTGCGTCGCGCTTGGTGTGGACCAGGTGCGCCCGCTCAGCCGGACGCCGGAAGCCGCCCATCGCGACCCGGCGCGCTTCGCCGCGCTTGGACTCGATCGGATCGTCCGGATCGAGGTCGAGGCGGCGCGGCGGGACGCGGTCGCGGCAGCGCTGCGCGACTGCCCCGACGTCGAGTCGGTGACGCCGGCCGCCGGCGCGCACGCCGCAAAACAGCCGAACGATCCGCTCTGGAACAGCCAGTGGTCGCTGCAGAACGGCGTGGTCGACATGCCGAAGGCGTGGAACCGGGTGACCGACGCCACCGGCGTGCCGATCGCGGTCATCGACAGCGGCAGCGATCTCGGCCATTCGGACTTCCGCGCCAACCGCTGGAGCAACCCGGGCGAGATCGCCGGCAACGGCCGGGACGACGACGGCAACGGCTACGTCGACGATCGTTACGGCTACGACTTCGTCAACGACGACGGCGATCCGGCTGACGACAACGGCCACGGCACCAACGTCGCCGGCGTGATCGCCGCGGTCGGCGACAACGTGATCCACATCTGCGGCGTCTGCTGGAAGGCCGAGGTCATCAGCTGCAAGTCGCTCGACGCGAACGCGTTCGGAACGTTCGACGAGCTGGCCGAAGGCGTGACCTACGCCGCCGACAATGGCGCGCGCGTCGCCAACATGAGCTTCGTCAGCGACGTCGACGATCCCATCCTGCGCGCCGCGGTCGCGTATGCGCAGTCGCTCGACGTCGTACAGGTGGCGGCGGCGGGCAACTTCGGCGACCGGACGGTCCAGTATCCGGCCGCCTACGACGGCGTGCTGGGCGTCATCGCCACCGACAGCTCCGACCAGCGCTGGCCGAGCTCGAGCTTCGGCAATTGGTGCGACCTGGCCGCGCCGGGCGCCTCGATCCTGACCCTGCGCAAGGGAGGCGGGACGACCACGGTCAGCGGCACCTCGCTGGCCGCGCCGCACGTTGCCGGCGTCTGTGCGCTGCTGCGCAAGCAGGAGTCCGCTCTCGATCGCCTCGCCGTCGAGATCGTCGTCTCCCATTCGGCCGAGGACTTCGGCGCCGCCGGATTCGACGAGGAATTCGGGCATGGCCGCCTGAACGCCGAGCTGGCGCTGGAGCGGGCCGAGCGGCTGCGGACGTCGGTGCCCGAGATCCAGGACGGCGGCGCCTTCACCCTCGACCTCGCGTCACCGGATGAGCCCGGCTTCCTCTACTTCCTCTTCCCGTCCTTCTCCGACCGCGTGCCGGGACTGTCGCTGTCGACCTACGATCCGGCCGATCCGCGCCTGTTCCCGCTGAACGAGGACTGGCTGTTCGACTACGTCGCGCAGTTCCCGCTCAATCCGTACTTCACCGGATTCAACGGCAGCCTCGATGCCAACGGACTGGCGACCGCCGCCGTCGACCTGCCGCCGAAGGCCTTCGACGGGATGCCGCTCGATTTCGCCTTCGTGACGCTCGACCCGGCCGACCTGTCGAAGATCGCGACGATCGGCGGTCCGGCGCGCGTCTGGGTGCGCTGACCGGTCGCCGCCGCCGCAGCTTGAGGGAAGGGGTTCGATCGGATATCAACTCCGCCCTTCGCGGGACCGGTCCCGCCAGCGGAGCATGCTCGGATGGTCCTGCTCGACATCGCGTTCGCCAAGGACATCGTCGATGCGATCGGCTTCTGGGGGCTGACCTTCTTCGGCCTGACCCCGTTCTTCGCCTTCTGCGCTCACGCCGCGGGCGGCGGCAAGGCGCTGGCGGCCGTCATGGTGCTCCTCTCCGCCGCGCTGCTCAGCATGGCGTGGCTGGCGGATGCCTCGAACTTCGTCCTCTTCCTGCTGTCGCTGCCAGCCGCCTTCGGCATCGCTGCCGGGGGCTTCGACCTCAAGCAGCAGCAGGCGATCGACGCCAAGGCGCACGCCAAGCCGCATTGAGCTGGATGGCCGATGGCGGCCGCATGGCGGCCGCAAAACGCGGCGGGCGGCGGGCTGGACCGATCGCGCGTCTCAGCGCCAGATGATCTGGAACCGGTTCGCGCTCTTGCACTTCGGACACTCGTAGGTCGGGTGATCCTGCCCTTCCTTCAACTTGGCCAGGAACTCGCGCTCGCAGCGGCCGCAGAACAGCACGGTCACGTTGCGCACGGCGTCGAGCGGGCGGCCTGTGTCGAGGTAGGGCTTCAAGGTCGCGCTCCGGGGTGAAGGCGGGGACGAAGGCGAGGCGACTGTACTCTGCGCTAGCCGAACGGCGAGTGCGGCGCACGCCTTCAGGATGGGAAAAGCGTTCCGATCCCGGCGGCGTGGCCGGATCAGCCTCAAGCCTCGCGTCGCCGACTGGACGCGTCAGCGCGCCGGCAACACGCGCTCCGACTCCGCACCCACCAGCTCGCGGTCCGCGGCCAGTTCGACCCGGGCCGACAGCAGCACCATCGGCGGCGCCGGGTCGCCGAGCTCGTTCAGCGGCAGCTCACACCGCGCCGCGCCATCGACGAATGCCAGTTCGCGCGCGAGGAGTTCATCGCCGCGGGCGAGTCCGCCGGCGATCCGCCGCTGCCGGTAGACACGCAGCGTCCCCGCATGGCGGGCGGCCTTCGGCACGACCGGACGGCCGTCAGCGGAAAGGTAGCGCACATCGACGCGCAGCAGCTGCGTCGATCCGCGTCCGATCAGCTCCGAGGTGACGGCGAGATGGCTCGCGCGCAGCAGGTCGGTCAGCTCCTGCTGCTTCGGTGCAGCTGGCGCCGGCGCCGGCGGCGGCACCTTGATCGCCGCCAGCTGCGTCCGGTGCAGGTAGCCCTCGAGACGGACCTTGACGTGGTCGTCGACCTCTCCCCGCCACTCGACCACCGTGCCCTGCAGCAGGTGCGCCAGCGTCACGCCGGCCGGTGCGTCCTTCGCGGCGCGCAACTCCGCGCTCGCCACGCCCACGGCGAACCAGCGCGGGCTATCGTCATGCACCGCCGCGCCGCCGAGCGCGGCGCCGACCGCGATCAGTGCGAACCCGCCGAGCCAACGCGTGAGCGATTCGAGCGCCATCCGTCGCCTCCCTGCGCCGTTCCGAGCCAGCGCCGTCGCCCGCGTTCCGCGTCGAGACGGCGCTCGACGCGGCCCGCCGGCGGCGCTCGGTGGCGCCGCCATTCTGACGGTGGCAGTCGCCGCCGCGGCATGGAGCGCCTGTTCGCCGCCGCGGGCTCCCGCCGACCCGCCGAAGCCGCGGTCCAACCTGCTGCTGGTCACGCTCGACACGACCCGCCGCGATGCCATGGGCTTCCTCGGGCGAACTCCCTCGATCACGCCGCAGCTCGACCGTCTGGCGAGCGAGAGCGCCGTGTTCACCGACGCCTACACCGTGGCACCGCTGACGCTGCCGGCGCACGCCTCGTTGCTGACCGGCCTCCAGCCGAACAGCCACCACCTGCGCGACAACTCGGTGGCGGCGCTGTCGGCGGAGGCGACCACCCTCGCGGAGGTGCTCCGGGACGCGGGCTATGCGACCGGCGCCGCCGTCTCGGCAATCGTGCTCGACTCCTGCTACGGGCTCGACCAGGGCTTCGCCACCTACCGCGATCCGCCGCGCGACCCGAGCCGCCAGCGCCTGTTCATCGCCGAGCTCCGCGGCGACGTCATGGTCGACCAGACGCTCGCCGGCCTGCCGCCGGCCGCCACCGCGGACGCCGCGGACGCCGCGGACGCCGCCGCCCCGTGGTTTCGCTGGCTCCACCTGTTCGATGCGCACTACCCCTATTCCGCGCCCGGCAGCACCCCGCGTCCGGCGCGGACCGAGGCGGAAGCGCATGCCGACCGGCGCCGGCTCTACTTCGAGGAGATCGCCTGGCTCGACTTGCAGCTCGGGCGCCTGTTCGACGCCTTGCGCGCGCGCAGCGACTGGGAGCGGACCCTCGTGGTCGTGACCTCCGACCACGGCGAGAGCCTGCTCGACGGCGTCGAGCCGACCCACGGCTGGTTCGTCTACGACGCGACCATGCGCATTCCGCTGCTGATGCGGGTGCCGGGCGCGCTGCCGCGGCGACTGGATCCCGCCGTTTCGCTGGCGGACGTCATGCCGACGCTGCTCGACCTGCTCGGCGCCACCCGCGCCGACCTGCGCTTCGACGGCGAGAGCCTGGCACCGCTGCTCGGCGCGACGCTGCCCGATGCCGAGACCGCGGCCGCCTTCGACGGTCGCGCGGTGGCGATGGAATCGTGGTACGGCTGGTCCAACTTCGGCTGGGCGCCGATGGAGGCGTGCGTGCAGGGGGGCCTCAAGTTCGTGCGCTCGCGCCGCGAACGGCTCTATGACCGCAGCCCCGACGGGCGTGGCGAGCGTGGCGATGGCGCCAACATCCTGAGCGACGACGATCCGCGCGCGCGGGCGATGCGGGCACGACTCGATCGCTGGGCGGCGGAGCCGGCGCACCCGCTTGCGGCCAGCGGCGTGACGCTCGACGACGAGCGGATGCGCGAGCTGGCCGCGCTCGGCTACGTCGCCGCGGCCGCGCGCGACCTCTCGGTGCGCCCCGACTTCTCCGTGCTCGATGACCCCGAGGACCACGCCGAGGTGGCCTTCCTCCTCGAACGGGTGACCAGCCGTTTCGCCGAGGGCGACGCCGCCGGCGCCGCCGGCGAGCTGCGTCGCCTGTGCGAGCTGGTGCCGCAGTCGGTGTTCGCCCATGAACAGCTCGGCGCCTTCCTGATCGCCGGCGGGCGCAAGGAGGACTGGGAGGAGGCCGAGCGCCACCTGCGCCGCGCGCTCGAGATCGACTTCCAGCGGGCCAAGGTGCACTACAACCTCGGCCTGCTGACGATGCGGCGGATGAACGCGGCGAAGGAACCGGCCGAGGCGCTGAGGCTGCGCCGCGGCGCCATCCTCGAACTGCGCCTGTCGCTCGAGATCGACCGGAACTCGCCCGAGGCGCTGGCCAACTTCGCCTCGCTGGCGCGGATGGAGGCCGACCAGATGGACCCGTCCGCGCGGAAGGCGCGACTCGCCCTCTACGACGAGGTGCTGGCTGCGGCGGATCGCTTCCTCGCCGAGCTCCCGGCCGACCACGCCGACCGACGTCGCTTCGAGGCGTTCCGCGCCGACACCGAGCAGGCGCGTCAGCGGGCGGCCGTCGCCGGCCCCGCCGGCGACGGCTGAGAGAACCGGGGTCCGACGCGACGACTACGGCCGCCGCGGGGAGCTCGCCGAAAGCGGGCTATAACGCCCGCCGGCGCTCCCGGCGCGCAGGCCACCTCCCTCCGTGACGACGACGCCATGAAGGTTCTGCTCGCCTACCCACCCGATCGCTGTCCGCCGATGATCCCGTACTCGAGCCTCGCCCAGCTCGCGGCGGTGCTGAAGCAGGCCGGACACGCGGTCGTCGTCCGCGACCTGAACGCGATGACGTTCGACTGGCTGAATCAGGAAGAGCGGCTCCGCGGCTACCACGACTACGCGCGCGGCCGCTTCGAGGAGCTCGAGCGCAAGGCGGTCCTCGACGACGGCGAGCGCGGCATCTACCGCTTCCTCGCGCCGCTGATGGCGGCGCCGCGCGAGTCGTTCCTGTTCGCGCCCGAGGCGGCGCGCATCATGCGCGACCCGGCGCGCTTCTACGACCCGCGCCAGTTCAACCGCGCCTTCGACTCGCTGCAGACGATGATCCGGCTGGCGTCGTCCGCCAATCCGGTGTTCAACCCGGAGAACCGCTTCTTCCTGTCGCAGGTGGCGACGCACCTCGCCCAGCCGATGGGCGATCCGCTCTCGGACGCCTATCAGGCGCAGATCATCGACGCGATCCTCGCCGAGAAGCCCGACCTGATCGGCTTCACCCTGCCGTTCAACTTCCAGTTCCTCGAGGCCCTGAAGCTGTGCAAGCTGCTGCGGCAGCGCGCGCCCGGGGTGAAGATCGTGCTCGGCGGCCCGACCGTGAACGACTACGCGCCGCGACTCTTCGCCGACGGGACGCTGGCGTCGCTGGTCGACTTCGCCGTCGCCGGCGAGGGCGAACGCGCCGTCGTGGCGCTGTGCGCCGCCATCGCGCGCGGCGGCGGCTACGACCAGGTGCCGAACCTCTGGTGGTTCGAGGGCGGAGAACCGCGCCGGAGCCACTTGCCGCCGGACGTCCCCGACCTGAACGAGTTCCCGGCACCCGACTTCTCCGGGATCGAATTCGGTCTCTATCTCACGCCGTCGCGGGTGGCCAACCTGCAGACCTCGCGTGGCTGCTACTACGGCAAGTGCACCTTCTGCGGCGACGGCTTCCGCCGCAACTTCCGCATGCGCTCGCCTGACCGCGTCTACGCCGACATCAAGCAGATCCATGTCGAGTGCGGCGTCGACCACTTCCTGTTCTGGGACTCGCTGGCGCCGCCGAAGACGCTGAAGCACGTCGCGCAACAGATCGCGGCGAACAGCGACCGCATCTTCTGGTTCGCCGAGACCAAGTTCGAGAAGCCCTACGCCAACGCCGAGATGATGGCGACGCTGGCCAAGGGCGGCTGCCGGTTCCTGCAGTTCGGCTTCGAGTCGGCGCGACAGCCGGTGCTCGACCTGATCGACAAGGGCAACGACCTCGTCCGCGTCGACACCATCCTCGACCTGATGAAGGCCAACGGAGTCAAGGCCGGGCTGTCGTGGTTCATCGGCTTCCCGACCGCGCGTGCCGACGACGATCTCCACACCTACGACTTCGTCACCCGTCGCGCCGACGGCATCGGCATGTCGGTCTACACCGGCACCTTCTTCCTCGGCCGCGACACGCTGGTCTTCACCCACCCCGACCGCTTCGGCATCCGCATCCTCGAGAAGGACGACGGTTCGGTCGACTACGAGATGAAGGACGGCGTCCCCCACTACGACACGACCGAGCTCGACCTCGCCTTCCGCGCCCGCGGCGACCTGCCGCTGCTGAACCACGGCGGCTACCTGCTCTATGCCGCGCACGCGCAGGACGTGCAGCGCCAGATCACCTCGGCCGGTCGCTCCGGACCGCTCTCCCGCGACGTCCCCGACCTGCGCGAGCGCCGCGTCGTGCTGACCGACGGCGTGTCGCTGTCGTCGTTCCGGCGCAACGCCTTCGCCACCGACCTCGCCGGCTTCGAGCAGCCGGTCCGGATCGCCCACAACGAGAAGACCGGTCTCTGCCATCCGCTCGAGGACGTCGAGTCGCGGCTGTTCGACCTCGCCGACGGGCGCCGCACCGTGGCGGAGCTGATCCGCGCGCTCGGGCCGAGTTTCGAGCACGCCGAGGAACGCGTGCGGCGCCTGATCGACCGCGGGCTGCTGTGCGTGGTCGCCGAGGTGCCGGCCGCCGCCGACGTGGCGTCGCGCTGACGCTTGATCGCGCCGGCGCGCGGCCGCAAGCTGCGGGGATGTTCCTCCCTGCGTGCAAGGCCGCGCTGCGGCGGCGATTCCGCGGCATCTCCCCTCTGCTGGCGCCGCTGGCCATGGCCCTCGCCGCGTGCGGCGCCGACCCGCCGCCGCCCGATCGCTTCCAGGTCGCGCTGCTGCTGGCCGGCCCGGAGAACGACGAGGGGTGGAACCAGTCGGCCTTCGAGGGCCTGCAGCGCATCGAGCGCGAGCTCGGCGCCGAGGTGCGCAAGCTAAGGGCGCGTGACGCCACGGCGATCGAGCAGGCGTTCGCCGCCGCCGCCGCCAACGGCTGCGACCTCGTCGTCGGCCACGGCTTCGAGTTCAACGCGCCGGCCGCCCGCATCGCCGCCGCCCATCCGCAGGTCCGCTTCGCCACCTCGGGCGGGACCGAGTCGGGCCCGAACCTCGCCAGCGTCTCGCTGCGGATCGAGGAGGTGACGTTCCAGCTCGGGATCCTCGCCGCCCACCTCTCGCGGAGCGGCGTCGTGAGCTCGCTCCACGGCGAGGCGTACGAGCCGGTCAAGCGCGCCGCGGCCGCGTTCGCCGCCGGCGCGCGCGCGGTCAATCCCGCGATCGTGCTGCACGAGGAGTACCTCGGCACGTGGGAGGATGCCGTCCTCGCCAAGGAGAAGGCGCTCGCGCACGCGTCGCGCGGCGCCGACGTCTTCTTCCAGAACGCCGATGCCGCCGGCGCCGGCATCTTCGAGGCCTGCCGGGCGAAGGGCGCGCTCGCCTTCGGCTGCAACCGCGACCAGGCCGGGAAGGCCCCCGACGTGATCGTCGCCAGCGCGGTCGGCGACACCGCCGCGCTGCTGCTCGAGCTGGCGAAGGAGACGCAGTCCGGCACGTTTCGCGGCGGCGTGCGCACGTTCGGCCTCGCCGAGGGGAGCCTGCGCGTCGCGTTCAACCCGGCGCTCGCGGCGCGGGTGCCGGCCGCGGCGCGCACTGCGATCGACGACGCGGCGCGGCGGATCCGCTCGGGCGAGCTCGTGGTCTCCGCGCCGTGAGCGCGCGGCGGCGATGAGCGTCGCGCTCGCCTTCGTCGGCGTCTCGCGCCGCTTCGGCGCGCGGCAGGCGGTCGACCGGGTCGATCTCGAGCTCCACGCCGGCGAGATCCACGCGCTGCTCGGCGAGAACGGCGCCGGCAAGACCACGCTGGCGCGCATGGCGCTCGGACTGGTCGCACCGGACGCGGGTCGCATCGAGATCGCCGGCCGGCCGACGGCGCTGCGCGACCCGGCGGCCGCCGCGGCGCACGGCATCGCCATGGTCCACCAGCACTTCGCGCTGGCCGAAGGGCTCTCCGTCGCCGAGAACCTGCTGCTCGCCGACGCGCCGTGCTGCTGGTCGCGGCGGGCCTTCCACGCGCGCGCCGAGGAGCGACTGACCCGCCACGGACTCGCGCTCGATCCGGCCGCCCCGGTGGCGACGCTCGCGCTCGGCGCGCGGCAGCGGCTCGAGATTGCGCGCGCGCTCGAGCGGGCCACCCGGGTGCTGCTGCTGGACGAGCCGACCGCGGTGCTGACGCCCGCGGAGAGCGAGACGCTCTTCGCCGAGCTCGACGCGCTGCGCCGCCGCGGTCTCGCGCTGGCGCTGATCACCCATCGCCTCGAGGATGCGCTGCGCCTCGCCGACCGGATCACCGTGCTGCGCGACGGTCGGGTGGCGGCGCGCGCGCGGCGCGGGGAGCTCGACGCCGCCGCGCTGACGCGGGCGCAGTTCGGCGCCGAGGGGTCGGCGGCGATCGGCGGCAAC
>VGYY01000069.1 GCA_016872815.1 Planctomycetota bacterium | reverse complement strand
CGCGGTCGGGAAGGCGCCGCCGGCGATGCAGGCGACGCCGGCCAGCGCCGCACCGTGACGCCGCGCCATCGCGGCGGCGGCTCCGGCGCCCATCGAGTGGCCGACCACGACGACGCGGCTGCGGTCGATCGGATGGTGGCGCGCGAGCTCGTCGAGCAGGCGCGCGAGGTGGTCCGGATCGGCGGTGAAGAGCTGCGTCTGCGGCGCCACGGCGACGAAGCGGCGCGCGTCCGCCAGCCGGCACAGCAGGCCGGCACCGTAACCGTCCATGAACATGTTCTCGTCGCCGCCGGCGCCGTGGAGCGCGATCACCACCGGCAGGAGCGGCGCGTCAGCAGCGGGCGCGCCGGCGGGCGGAACGTGGATCCGCAGCGGAACGGTGGTGTCCCCGGCCTGCAGCACCCGCCAGAGATCGCCGGTGCGGCCGATGAACGGGTCGCGTCCGGCGCGCAGCGCGGCGAGCTCGCGATGCACGTCGCGCAGCAGCGTGAGCGGATCGGCGAGGAACTGCGCCGAGGCCAGCGGCGAGGGCGAGTCGGTCAGCAACGCCGCGCGCGCCGTGATGCTGGCGTGAGCAGCGGCAAGCTCCGGCGTCGGCGCTGGAGTCGTCGCCAGCGCCGCCAGCAGCGTCTCGCGTGCGCCGTCCAGCGAAGCGCGGACGACGGTCGCGCTGGCGAGCGGTTGGCGGCCTCCGGGCCATTCGAGCGAGACTTCGAGGCGGCCGGCGACGGCCGGGAGCGCGTCAGGCGCGAGCTCGATGCGGGCATGGCCGTCGGCGTTGAAGGTGACCGCCAGCCGCAGCGCGGCGGCGCTGCGGTGCGCGACCACGAGCTCAAAACCGGGCGAGCGGCTGCCCGCAGCTTCGGTCTCGTCGCGCCACATCGGCGCGAGGCGGAGCGAGAGCGGTGGCGGCGCGGATTCGCTCGCGGCCACGATCACGGGCGGCAACCCGTGCAGCACCAGCGACCGGGCGAAGCGTGCGACGGGATCGGCCGCGCGCCCCTCGAGCTCGAGCGCCATGAGGTCGAGGTCGCGGCAGCTGTCGGCGAAGCGGCCGGTGAAGAAGGCGAGCGACGCGCGATCGAAGCGCTCGTTGAGGCGCAGCGGGTCGCGCGTGAGCGCGGCGGGATCGGACGCCAGCGCCTGCTCGAAGCGGAGGTAACTGCGGGCGAGGTCGGCGCGGGTGAGGACGACCGGACGCTCGTCTGCAGGCGCCGCGAGCGCCGCGAGCATGGCAGTGGCAAGCAGGCCGGCGTTCGGCATGGCGAGGTTCCGGCGGTTCCGTGGCGGAGCGGATCGAAACGGCCGCCCGCGGCGGGATCAGCGGCCGAGATTGTGGCGGAGCGCGCTTTCGAGCGTCGGCCAGCCGAACGGATGGCCGCGCGACTGCAGCTGGCGCGGCACGACGCGCTGGCTGGAGAGGAGCAGCTCGTCGGCCACCTCCCCGAACGCGAGCCGCGCGGCGAAGGTCGGCATCGGCATGAAGGCCGGTCGACCGAGCACGCGGCCGAGCGTCCGCGCGAAATCGGCGTTGCGCACCGGCTCCGGCGCGACGGCGTTCACGGCGCCGACGAGGCCGTCGTCCTGCAGCGCCCGCAGCACGACCCGCAGCGCATCGTCGAGCGCAATGAAGCTCATCCACTGCCGGCCCGATCCGAGCGGCCCGCCGAGCCCGAGCCGGAAGGGCAGCAGCATCCGACGCAGCGCCCCACCGCTCGCCGACAGGACGACGCCGAAGCGCAGGTGGACCACGCGGATGCCGCGCTCGACGGCGGGCCGCGCCGCCGCCTCCCACTGCCGGCAGACGTCGGCGAGGAAGCCCGCACCGAGCGCGCTCGACTCGTCCAGCAGTTCGTCGCCGCGATCCCCGTAGAAGCCCACCGCCGAGGCGCAAACGAGCACGGCCGGCGGCGTCGCGCAGCGCGCCAGCGCCGTCGCCAGCAGCCGCGTTCCCTCCACGCGACTGGCGAGGATGCGCTGCTTCTTCGCGGCGTTCCAGCGCCCTTCGGCGACCGATTCGCCGGCGAGGTGGATGACCCCGTCCACCCCCTCGAAGCCGCCACTGTCGAGCTCGCCGCGCTCGGGGCTCCAGGTCAGATCGTCCGCGGCAGCGCCCTTGCGCACGAGGCGGCGCACGGCGTGACCGCCGGCGGTGAGGAACGGCAGCAGTGCCGTGCCGACGAGACCGCTCGAACCGGAGACGACGAGTTTCATGGGGGTGCTCCCGAAGTGGCTCGCGAGGTCGAACGACGTGATGCGGTGGCGCCAGCCGAAGGCGCGTTGCAGCGAAGCGCGGGCCCAGCTGCGCAGCGGCGTCGAGAGCGGCGCGAACGGCAGCTCCCAGTCGATCTCATCGCGCAACCACGACGCGTCCGAGCCGCCCCCGGGAGCGGGCTCGAAGCGGTGCTCGTGCTCGAAGCGGGCGAACGGCCCGGACCGCTGCACGTCGCGGAAGCGAGCCACCTCGCCGGGCGTGCCGGGCGGCACGTGCGACACATGCTCCGCCACCCAGCGCGGTGCGAACGGCCCGACATGCGTGCGAAGGATGGCGCGCGTGCCGGCGGCGAGCCCCGACGGCGGCGCCTCGACGGTGATCCGCTGCCACGGCGGCGTCAGCCGGGCGAAGGCGCCCGGGCGCGCGTGCCAGTCGTGGAGCGCACGCACCGATGCGGGCATCGGACTCGCGAAGGTGAGGCGCTCAGACATGGTTGCGCAGCATCAGCTCTTTCGGGTGCGGATCGAGGTAGGTCTGCTGCGCCAGGTAGCCGACGTCGAAGCGACGCACGTAGTGGCGGATCAGGGTCATCGGCACGATCAGCGGCACCAGTCCCTTGCCGAAGTCGCCGATCGCCTGCGCCAGCTCGGCGCGACCGGGCGCGTCGAGCTGGTCGCGCACGTAGCCGGCCATGTGCTGCAGCGCATTCACGTGGCGGCGCGGCGTCGCCAGCACCGCGAGCGCCGCCATGAACTGCTTCCGGTAATCGGCCGCGAGCTCGGCGCGCGGCCGTCCCTTCGCCTTGGCGACCATCCGCCCGAGCAACTGGTAGCTCTTCGGATCGTGTGCCATCAACAGCAGCTTCTCGCGCGAGTGGAAGGCCACCAGATCGCCGACCGAGAAGCGGCCGGCGAGCAGCGTCTTCACCCGTCGCCACGCGAACAGCCGCTCGAAGAAGTTCTCGCGCAGGCGCGGGTCGTGCAGACGCCCCTCTTCCTCCACCGGCAGTTCGGGACAGGCGGCGACCAGCGCGGCGGCGAACAGGCCCTGGCCATTGCGCGACGGCATCCCGGCCGCGCTGTAGGTGCGGACGCGGAAGAGCCCGCACGAGGGCGACTCCTTCTTGAAGATGAAGCCGTCGAGGTCGTCCGCGGCCAGGCCGGCGGCCCGTTGCTGCGCGAAGGCGTTCATCGCCTCGGTGTGGTCGGTGCCGCTCTTGCGCGCGACCAGCCGCACTGCGCCGTCGCCCCCCGCCGCGACCAGACGCAGCGTCTCGCGCGGGACGCCGAGCCCGATCTCGAACTCGGGGCACACTGCGACCCACTCGACGAACTTGCCGACCGTGCCGACGAGGAACGCGTCCTTCTCGTGACCGGCGTTCCAGCGCACCTTCTGCCCGAGCAGGCAGGCCGAGATGCCGACGCGGACCGGCGCGCCGAGCGCTGCCTCCGAATCCCCGGGCCGGGACGGAACATCGTGCGTCATCCGCTCATTTCCTTGCTGTTGCAGAGCCATCATGCAGGGTGCCGAGCACCGTCGGAATTCCCCCTTGACGATAGCGATTTCCCAGTAAAAGTGTTCAAATCGTTCATTCTTCAATAGTGGGAGCGATGGATGAAGCTGCTGCTCGTTCAGCCGGCCCCTTTCGAGCACGGCCGGATGGGGCTCGAGAACGCGCTCTGGCTGTCGGAACCGGTCGCGCTCACCTCGATCGCTGCGATGGTGAAGGGGCGCCATGAGGTGCGCATCCTCGACATGCGGCTCGAGGAGGATGGCGTGCTGGCGCGCGTGCTGGCCGACTTCCGCCCCGACGTCGTCGGCGCCAGTTGCATGACGACTGACGCCTATCAGGCGCAGGCGGTTTGCTACGCCGCCAAGTCGATCCTGGGCGACGCCGTCTTCACGATCGTCGGCGGCCACCATCCGACCCTGGCGCCCGAGGCGCACGACATCGCGGCCATCGACGCCGTCTGCATCGGCGAGGGCGAGGAGACCTTCGCCGAGCTGTGCGACCATCTGGCGGCAGGCGGTTCGCGAGACGACCTCGGCGCGATCGCCGGATTGGCGTGGCGCGCGGCCTCGCCGACCGGCACCCAGCAGCGTCGCAACCCGAACCGCTCGCAGGCGCGCAGCCTCGACACCTTCCCGCTGCCGGCGCGCGAGCTGATCTCCAGCTACCTCGGGCGCTACTTCTTCGCCGCCGCCACGCCGCTCGCGTCGATCCAGACCAGCCGCGGCTGCGCCTACGACTGCAACTTCTGCGCGATCTGGGAGTTCTACGAGCGCAAGGTCCGCTTCCTCTCCGCCGCCGCGATCGTCGATCGGATGGAGGCGGTCGCCGAGAAGTTCATCTTCTTCCTCGACGACAACTTCCTGTCGCATCGCGGCCGCATCGAGGAGTTCCTGGCGGAACTCGAGCGGCGCAAGCCCGGCAAATTCTGGATGATCCAGGGGCGCACCGACTTCATCGCGCAGCATCCCGACCTGATGAAGCGGATGCGCGACGCCGGGCTCTGCATGGTCTTGTCGGGTTACGAGACGAACGACGAGGGCACGCTCGCGGCGCTGAAGAAGGACAACCTGCGCGAGAACAACCTGAAAGCCGCGGCGCTCCTGCGGAAGCTCGGCATCTGGACCACCGGCATCTTCATGACGCGCCCCGATTTCGAGGCGAAGGACTTCGAGGCGATGTGGGCGGCGATCCGCGAGATGAAGATCTCGATCCCGCTGGTGGTGATCCATACACCGCTGCCCGGCACGCAGGGGTGGCGCGCGGAACGCCACACGCTGCTCACCGAGGATGCGCGCTTCTTCGACCTGCTCCACGCCGTGCAGCGGACGCGCCTCCCGCGCGAGGAGTTCTATCGGCAATACGCGCGCTGGAACCAGGCGACGATGGGCTCGAGCCGCGAGAGCTTGCCGTTGCTGTTCAAGCGGCCGCGCCTGACGGCGGCGCTCCTGAAGGGGGTGCCGACCTTCGTCGAGCGGTTGAAGAGCCTGCGCCGCGTGATCGAGGATCCGCAGAGCTACCTGCGCGACGAAGCCGACGTGATCCCGCGCGAGGCGGGCGGCGCCCGTCGCGAAGAGGAGATCGCTGCCGCATGAGCCAGCTCGAAACAGCCACCCCACCCGCGTCGGCGCGTCCCCTGCCCGCGTGGCTTTCAGCGCTGCGCGCCGAAGTCGCCTCCCACCCCGCGGTGAACCACCTGCTGCTCGCGCGCCTCGCGACCGGTCCCTACACGAAGAGCGACTACAAGAGCTTCGGCCTGCAGCACTACGCGCTGGTCGGCTTCTTCACGCGCTACATGGAAGTGCTGCTGATGCGCGCGCCGACGTCGGCGGAGAAGCTCTGGCTGGCGAAGGTGCTGGTGAACGAGTACGGCGAGGGGAGCGATGGCCTCGACCACACGCAGCTCTATCGCAAGTTCCTGACTTCGGCCGGGACGCGCGTGAACGAGGAGTTCGAGAACGAACTCTGCCCCGAGGCCTTCGCCTTCGTGCGGGAACACCTGCGGATCTGCCGCGAGGAGCCGTTCCTCGTCGGCCTGGGGGCGCTCGGCCCCGGCCACGAATGGGCGATCCCGAAGATGTTCTCGCACCTGATTCCGGGACTGCGACGCGCCCGTTTCGAGGAGAGCGAGATCCTCTACTTCACGCTCCACTGCGAGCAGGATCTGGACCACGGCGCCTGGATGACCGAGGTGCTGGCGGAGCAAGCGCAGACGCGCGAGCAGCAGGAGCAGGTCCGGCGCGGCGCGCTCTTGTCGCTGGAGGCGCGCTTCCGCTTCTGGACCGGCGTTGAGCGGCGCATCGTGCAGTGGCGCCAACCCGAGGCCGTGAAGGCGGTGGCGCACGGCGTCTACGGCGGCAGCAAGGATCCGGCGCGCCTCTCGAGCCCCGGCAAGCTCGCCGATCTGAAGCGCCTCGCGACGCGCTACCAGGAAGGCGGAGTCTGGGCGCCGTGAACCGCGCCGCTGCCGACTTCGTCGCCGAAGGGCTCCATCACGTCGGCCACTCGACGCACCTGCTGGTGCTGGAGGGGATCCGCGTCCTCACCGATCCGTGGGTGACCGAGCCGGCCGACCGCTGCCTCTTCCATGAGCCGGCGCCGGCGCCGCTGCCGACCGACGTCGACCTCGTGCTGATCACCCATGCCCACGGCGACCACTTCGATCCGGCGGCGCTGGCGCGGCTCGACCGCGGCGCGACCGTCATCGTGCCCGAGCAGCACCTCGCGCAGGCGATCCGCGGACTGCGCTTCGCGCGCGTGCTGGTGCCGGTCGACGACGGTCCGCTCCCGTTCGGGCCGATCAAGCTGCGCGCGCCGGAAGGGCGCCATCTGGTGCCGGAACGCGTGTTCCACCTCGAGAGCGCGAACGGCGCGGTCTTCTTCGGCGGCGACACGGAGCGGACGCCGCAACTCGACGCCTTCGCAGCGGAACATCGCGCCGCGTTCGCCATCCTGCCGGCGGAGCGTTCCACGATCCTCGGCAAGCGATCGGTGATGCCGCCCGAGGACGCGCGCGCGTTGGCTGATCGGCTTCAGGCGTCGCGTTGCGTGCTGACCCACCACGAGTCGCGCGCCTCGCGCCGCCATCCGCTCGGCTGGCTGGTGCGCATCGACATCGCGCGCGACGACGAGCTCGACGCGCGCTTCGTGCGGCCGCGCCCGGGAGACTTCGTTCCGTTCCCGTGGGCCGAGACCGCCGTCGCCCCTGCCTCCGCCTCGACCGCCTCCTCCTCGCCCGCGTCGGGAGTCGCACGATGAAGATCCTCTTCGTCTCGAACAAGAAGAACAACGACCCGAGCGAGCGCGAGCTCTACGAGATGGATCTCATGAACGAGATCCTCGGCTTCCGCCGCTCGCTCTACGACCTCGGGCTGTTGACGGTGATGGGCGGCACGCCGGAGCGATTCGAGGTGGCGCTGCAGGACGAGTACGTGGCGCCGCTCGACTACGACGAGCCGTGCGACTTGGTCGCGCTGTCGGCGAAGACGAGCTGCTCGGCGCGCGCGTATTCCGTCGCCAGGGAGTTCCGCAAGCGCGGCCGCAAGGTCGTCCTGGGCGGGATCCATGCGAGCCTCCGTCCCGACGAGGCGCTCGAGCACGTCGACTGCATCGTGACCGGCGAGGCGGAAGAGCTCTGGCCGAAGGTGCTGGAGGACTTCGAGAAGGGCGAACTGAAGCGCCGCTACGACAGCGCCGGCTTCCCCGAGATGGCGCGGATCCCGTTCCAGCGCTTCGGCAACCAGCGACCGGGCGACTTCCTCTTCCAGCAGATCCAGACCACGCGCGGTTGCCCCTACCGCTGCCGCTTCTGCAGCGTGCCCGACATCGCCGGTCAGGAGTTCCGCTTCAAGCCGGTCGAGCGCGTCGTCGCCGAGATCCGGGCGCTGCCGCGCGGCAACGCCATGACGCGGCGGCTGCAGGCGCTCTACATGGTCGACGACAACTTCCTGTCGCGCGTCCACTACACCAAGGAGCTGCTCCAGGCGCTGGTGCCCCTGCACCGTTCCGGTGAGCTGCTCGAGTGGTCAGCCGAGACCACCCTCAACGTCGCGATGGACGAGGAGCTCCTCGCGCTGTTCCACGCGGCGGGCTGCACGACGCTGATCATCGGCATCGAGTCGGTGGCGGCGGCGACGCTCCAGTCGATGCAGAAGGGGGTCAACTTCTGCCTCACCTATCCGGAGGCGCTCGAGCGGATCCACAGGACCGGGATGTCGGTGGTCGGCAACTTCATCGTCGGCTTCGACACCGACACGCTCGCGGTCTTCAAGCAGACGCGCGACTTCATCTTCGAGAACAACATCCTCTATCCGTTCTTCAGCATCCTGACGCCGATGCCGGGCACCGCGCTGCACGAGGAATACAAGGCGGCCGGTCGCCTCCACCACCTCGACTGGGGGCACTACGACACTCGCCACGTCGTCTTCAAGCCGACGAACATGAGCGAGGCGCAGCTGATGGACGGCTACGTCTGGCTCTACCAGCAGTGCTACGCCACCGACGCGGCGCTCGCGAACCTGGCCCGTTTCTGGGCGCGGCCGGAGCGGCGCGGCGCGACGTGGATGGAGCGCGCGTGGGTGCGCTGGCGCGTCGCGCGCAGCCGCCTCATCACGCCGCGCGGCCGTGACTTCTTCCGCCGCGCGATGGCGACGATGACCGCACGCGGCCAGAAGGGCGACGTCGCGCAGCTGCTCTACTACCTCGACAGCGGCCACTTCGCCGATTTCCTCGAGCGCTTCAAGTCGCCCCACTACGCTGACCACGCCGCGCAGTTCGAGCGCGGCGAGGCGATCGCGCCGCGAATGAAGACGCAGTGGGAGCACAAGCTGAAGCTGGCGACGCGCTGAGCGGCCGACGCGCGGAGCGGCCGATCGTCCGCGCTCGAGCGGGCGGCAGCTCGAGCGGGCGCGGTGTCGCGGTGTAGCCCTCGTGGTGGGCGTGGTAGCGCGCCATCACCTAGGTGGCGATCTGCACGCGCCCGTCAGCGAACGCGAAAACGCTCGGCGGGGATGGCGCGGAACGTCGGCTCGTCGCGCCGCCGTGCCCCCGCCGCCGCGAACGCCCACACGACGGCGTCGAGCGCCGCGAACTCGCGCACCCAACGCTTCCGTGCGGCGACGGAAACCTCCGGAAAGTCGCGCGCGAGGCGCGTCGCCGGATCGAGCAGAGCGCCTCGCAGGCGGCCGCCGGCGGTCGCTCGCGACGGCGGCGCCGCGCGGCGGCACGTGCACGCAGCACGACGACCCCGACGACGAGGGCTGTTGCCGCCAGCAGCGCCGATCCGGTGCCGGCCACCGCCGCACCTCCCATTCGCCATCGCCCTGCCGATCGCTGCCGACTCAGAGCGCCTGACCGTCATCGGCAGGGCGCCCGGCGCGATTGAGCGCGCCCCGCCACCGCCGATCGCGGTCGCTGCCCGCACTCCGTTCATGGGGCACCTGCTACCGTACGGCTGGGACGCTTCGGAAGAGGCGACGATGACGCCCGCATCGCTGCTGACCGGGACCCTTCTGTCGTTCGCGCTGGTGCCCCAGGCGCGGCCGCCCGCGCCACCCACGGCGGACGCATTTGCGACCGGCCTCACGCGCGTGCAGACGACGCTCGAGGGCGGCCAGTTCAAGCGCGCCAACGACGCGCTCTTCGACCTGCTCTTCCAGCACCGCGACGCCGACTACGCGGTGCGCCGACAGCTCGAGATCGTCGACCTGGCGCGCCGCTGCGCGTTCGGGATGGAGCAGCCGCCGCCGAAGCTCGCCGACCTCGTCTCGGGCGAGCTGATCCGCTGGGATGCTGACCTGCCCCCGATCGTTGTACCACACCTCAAGTTGTACTCCCCGGGACGAGTGAAGGCAGCGGGGCTCGGAGGAGCGGAGCGACGACGGCACGCACTCGCGCGGCGCGAAGCATGGCGCGGAAGCGGACGGTGCTACTTTCTCTCTCCGCGATGAACCTCCTCGCTGATCCGCGCCCGTTCTACAAGTCGCTCGATCCGTTGCTGGTGTGGCAGCAGCTGCCGCGCCCGGCCGATTGGAGCACCGTCTTCGGCCGGCGCGCGCCGCTCACCGTCGAGATCGGCATCGGCAACGGCGAGTTCCTCGCCCGCGAGTCGACCGCCCACCCGGAGCGCGACCACGTCGGCATCGAACTGCGCTGGTCGAGCGTCAAGCGGTCGTTGCGCAACCTGGCGCACGCGCGGGCGCGCGCCGGCGGGGTCGACACCGCTCGCCCGACCGCGGCGGCCGGCCGCGGCAACGTGCGCCTCGTGATGGACGACGCCAAGCCGGTGCTGGAGCGCCTCTTCGCGCCGCGCTCGATCGAGCGGCTCTTCGTGCTCTTCCCCTGCCCGTGGCGCAAGGAGCAGCACGAGCGGCTGCGGCTCTTCCACCGCGACTTCTGCGAACTGGCCGCCAACCGGCTGGTCGACGGCGGCGAGGCGCTGCTGGTGACCGACTGGACGCCCTACGCAGAATGGACGCTCGGCCAGTTGCCCGGCACTGCGCTCGACGTGGAGCACCGCCGGATCGACCCGTCGTTCCACACCAAGTACGAGCGCAAGTGGCTCGCGCTCGGTCGCACCGACTTCCACGAACTGCGCCTCGTGAAGCGCGAGCATCGCGCCGTCCCGATCCGCGAGGAATCCGCCGTGAACCCGCCCCACCTCACCGCCTGCGATCTCGAGCGGCTGGCGCCGGAAGAGCTGCTGCCGAACGGCGATGGCGCGCTCACCATCACCTTCAAGGAGATCGTGCGCGACCGCGAGCGCCAGGTCGCGATGGTCCGCACCGTCATCGTCGAGGAGCCGCTCACGCAGATGGTCTGGATCACCGTCGCGCGCGATCCGAAGGACGCGAGCTGGTGGGTGGTGCCAGCGCGCGGCTGCCAGATGATCCCGACGGCGGGGCTGCAACGCGCGCTCGAACGGGTCGCCGACGCCGCGCGCCGCTCGGTGCCGGCGGACGCAACGTGAACGAAAATCGGCGATGACGCAGGTCGGGGTGATCGAGACCGGCGGCACGTCGACGCGAGTGGCGATCGCGGACTGCGCGCCCGACGCCGCGATCGGCGCCGCCGCGCCGGCCGCTGCGCGCATGGGCGTAGGCAGGCTGCCGCGACTGCTCGCGCGCGAGACCTTCGCGACAGGGGATCCGGCGACGACGCTGGCGAAGGTCGCCGCGTGGTTCCGCGGCAGCGAGCTCACCGCGATCGGCGTCGCCGCCTTCGGTCCGCTCGAGCTGCGCCGCGATGCGCGCGACCACGGCAGCCTGCTCGCGACGCCGAAACCGGGCTGGTCGCGCTACCCGCTGCGCCACGCGCTGGAGCATGCGCTCGCGCTCCCGGTCGCGATCGACACCGACGTCGGTGCGGCCGCGCTCGGCGAGCAGGCGGCGGCGCGCGACGTCGCCACGCTCGCCTACGTGACGGTCGGCACCGGCATCGGCGTCGGCCTCGCGATCGACGGCGCGATCCACCACGGCGCGCTCCATCCCGAGGCGGGCCACCTGCGCGTTGCGCGCGCCGCCGGCGACCGCTTCGCCGGGCTCTGCCCCTTCCACGGCGACTGCCTCGAGGGACTCGCGAGCGGACCCGCACTCGCCGCGCGTGCCGGCGGCGACCCGGCCACGCTGCCGCCCGATTCGGCGGCTTTGCGGGACGCGCTCGCGATCGAGGCCGACTACCTGGCGCAACTGGTGCTGGCGATCATCGGCCTGGTCGCACCCCATCGCCTCGTGCTCGGCGGCGGCGTGCTGCGCGCGCCGGGACTGCTGGCAGCGGTGCGCGTCCGCGCCGTCGAACGGGCGGCGGGCTACTCCCCGCTGATCGCCGACGCAGTCTGCGCCGAGCGCCTGCTGCTGCCGCCCGGCTGCGGCAGCGACTCGGCGCTGATCGGCGCCGCGCTGCTCGCGGCCGACGCACCCCGTCGGTGCGCCCACGGCTGATCCGTCGCCTTGCGAGGCACGCCGCGCTTTGACAGATTGCCGTACGACCGCGGCGGGACGCATTACGGTTGTCACCAAGCGCTCACGCTCCGGAGGAGGCAGCTGCATGCGATTCCAACGGCTCCGGCTGGCGACGGGTGTCCTGGTGCTGATCCCTGCCTGCGCGCCCGATTCCGTCGACCGTCCGGAAACCGGCGGCGCATCGACCGCCGCCAAGCGGACACCCACGCCGGGTCACCAGCGAATGATCGAGGAGTTGGCCCGGATCGCCGCCAGCACCGAGGACGAGAACGACCTGCTTGGCTCCGCGCGCATCCAACGCGTCCGGCAGGCGCTGGCGAAGTTGGCGCCGGACGCTCCGGCCGCGACCCGGTTCGCGCTCCTGGCCGATCTCGCCGAAGCGACGGTCTATTACGGCGACGAGCGAGACGGCCTCGGCTTGTTCCAGCAGGCGTTCGATCTTCCGCGCGCCGGCATCCCCGACGAGCAGTACCAGGACGCCAAGGTCCACCACGCCGCCGCCTGGCTGCGCCTCGCCGAAACCGAGAACTGCTGTGCGTCCCACCACCCCACCAGCTGCATCCTCCCGCTGACCGGAGAGGCCGTCCATCGCAAGACCGAGGGATCGACGAACGCGGTCCGCCTCCTCGGCGAAGTGCTCGCGGCCACGGACCGAACGTCGCCGCTTCACTTGAAGGCCAAGTGGTTCCTCAACATGGGGATGATGACGCTCGGAAAGTACCCCGATGCGATCGCACCCGCCGATCGGATCCCCTGGTCGTTCTTCGCCGGGTCGCCCGATTTCCCGCGATTCCGCAACGTGGCAGCAGCGGCCGGGATCGAGCTATCGAACCTGGCGGGCGGCTCGGTCGCCGAAGACTTCGACAATGACGGCGACATCGACCTGATGCTCACCAGCTACGGCGCCGACGGGCAGCTCGAGTACTTCCGCCAAGAAGGCGGGCGGTTCGAGCGACGCACCGAGGAGGCCGGCCTGCTCGGCATCGTCGGCGGCCTGAACGCGATCCAGGCCGACTACGACAACGACGGGTTCACCGACCTGTTCATCCCGCGCGGCGCCTGGCTCGGAAAGCTCGGACTGCAGCCCGACTCCTTGCTGCACAACAACGGCGACGGAACGTTTACGGATCGCGCGTTCGATGCCGGACTGGCCGGCCGTGACTTCCCGAACATGACCGCGGTTTTCGTCGACGTCGACAACGACGGCGATCTCGACCTCTACGTCGGCAACGAGACCGACGCCGACGTGAATGCGCCGAACCAGCTGTTCCGCAACGACGGCAACGGGAAATTCACCGACATCGCCGTCTCCGCCATGGTGACGAACGGCGGCTACAGCCGCTCCGTCGTCGCCGGCGACTTCGACAACGACGACGATCAGGACCTCTGGTGCGCCAATCTCTACGAGGCCAACCGGCTTTATCGCAACGAAGGCGACGGGACGTTCACCGACATCGCGCCGCAGATCGGCCTGACCGGCCCGCGGCAGAGCTACACCAGCTGGTTCTTCGACTTCGACAATGACGGCAATCTCGACCTGCACGTCAACACCTTCAACGCGATGCCGGAAGATCTCGCCGCGGCGGCCCTCGGACTGCCGTTCAAGGCCAGCCTGCCGGCGCTCTACCTCGGCGATGGGAGAGGCGGCTTCCGCAGTGTCGGCCGGGACGTCGGGCTGGTCGAGCCCTACTCGTGCATGGGCGGCAACTTTGGCGACTTTGACAACGACGGCTTCCTCGACTTCTACGCCGGGACCGGCCGACCCATGGCGCGCGACCTTGTCCCGGACAAGGCCTACCGCAATGTCGGCGGGAAGTACGTGGATGTGACTCTCGCAAGCGGCCTTGGCCATCTGCAGAAGGGGCACGGTCGCTCGTTCGCGGACTTTGATGACGACGGCGACCTCGACGTCTTCGCCCAGATGGGCGGCGCGTACCGCTCCGATCTCTTTCGCAACGCGCTCTACGAGAACCCGGGGTTCGGCAATCGCTTCATCTCCGTGCGCCTCGAGGGGAAGCGCTCGAATCGCAGCGCGATCGGGGCGCGCATCCGCGCCGACATCGTCGAGGGCGAGGTCCGCCGCTCGATCCACCGGACGGTCGGCTCGGGCGGGAGCTTCGGTGCCAACCCTCTGCGCCAGCAGCTCGGTCTCGGCAAGGCGTCGCGAGTCGAGCGGTTGGTGGTTCACTGGCCGACGTCCGGCACCACCCAGACGTTCACCGACGTGCCACTCGACCATCACCTGCACATCGTCGAGGGAGAGGCGGCGCCGCGCTCCGTTCGGCCGCCGCGGCCGGTCACGCTTGGCGGGCCGCGCTGACCTTCGCGCGCGACGGCGGAGCGCCGCATGGCGCCGGCCAGCCGCGGTGATCGGGGCTGCCCTCGTTCTGCCGGGCTCTGCACGCTGAGAGCGTGAGAAGAAACTCCGGACCGCGCCTCGACGCAGTGCCGTGCCCACATGCCAAGGCGGGCCGGTGGTGCGTATCCACGTAGCGATACGAAGATGAGGGTCGCAACGCCGCCAGGCGGGATGCGCCGCGAGCCGGGCGACGGGGAAGGTCTCTTCTCGGGCTCCGAGGGTTCCCGACGGACCCGCGGTTCCGCGGACCCCGGTGCCGATTCTCATTCAGTCCCGGACGAACGGCCCCTTGCCTGGTCCTTCGTCCCCGCCCCACCGCGCCAGGTACGCCTTCATCCGCAGCTTCTTCAGCGTGTTCGCCGAGCTCATCCAGCGGATCACGCCGAACACGTCGCGCTCCGGCGCCCACGGCCGGTCGAAGCGGCCGAGCGTCCAGAAGATGCCGCTGTAGCTGTTGGGATCGCGGCCATCGACGGCGTAGCGGTTGTTGAGTTCGATCATGAACGCGGCCGCCTGCTGCGGCGACTGCGTCCATTCGACGATCTTCTTGCCCCACAGCATGCGCAGGTAGTTGTGCATCCGCCCGGTGGCGACGAGCTCTCGCTGCGCGGCGTTCCAGACCGGATCGTGGGTCCGGGCGGCGGCAAACTGCTCGAGCGAATAGGTGTGGAGCCGGGGGTCGAGCGCGTGGGCGCGCAGGGTCGCCTTGGCCCAGTCGGGCAGCGACTCGAAGTCGGCGTAGTCGGGGCGGTGGCGGCAGAAGTGGAACCCGAGCTCGCGCCAACCGACCAACTGGTCGAGGAACGCCTCGGCGGCGGCGCTCATCTGCCAGAAGCCCTCCTTGCTGCCGCCGTTCGGCGCCCCGAGGTCGCCGCGCTTCCACCCCTCGCGCCGCGCCACCTCGGCGAACACCTCGTGAGCGGAGAGGTGGCCGAAGTGGAGCCACGGCGACAGCCCGCTCACGGCGTCGTGGTCAGGATCGCTGCGTTCGTCCGCGTAACGCGGCAGTCGCTGCCGCACGAATTCGAGCAGCGCCGCGCGCGCCGCCGGGGCGCCGCCGGCGAACGGCGCCGGTGCCACGGCATGGCGGAACCGGAACGCCGCGAGGGCGCCGGGCTGTGCCGTCAGGAGCGACTCGTCCGCCTCGGGCCAGCGGCTGTTCACCGTCGCCGGCAACGGCCCCGCCAGCGGCAGCGTGACCCCCTTCCAGGGATCGGGGCGCGGGAACGCCGGAAACTCGCGCGCCAGCTCCTTCTGCCAGAAGCGGCGGAAGAGGTGCGCGGTCGGGAACGCGGCGGACGACGCCGACAGCGGCACCATGCCGTTGCCGTCGACCAACTCGAAGCGGACGTGGATCGCGCGCGCCGCCGCCGCGGTCATCGCCGGCAGGAAGAAGCACGGCCAGTCGTCGCCCACGACGACGCAGGCCCGCCGCGCCAGCGCCGCGAGCAGCCCCTTGCCGGCGCCGGCGCGCGGCTCGACGTAGGGTCGGTAGAGCACCGGCTTGCCGGCGAAGGCCGCCCGATTCGCGGCCATGCCCTGCAGGACGAAGCGATGCAGCCGCGCGCTGGCCCACGGGTAGTCGGCCCGCAGCGCCTCGAGCACCAGCAGCGGCCGGCGCAACTGCATCGCCCACTCGATCGCCCGATCGAGCGCAAAGTTCCACGACGCCCGCCGGTTCGCGGTGCACCAGTAGAGGACGTAGTCGCCATCCGCCGCCGGCGGCGCGGCGTTGCGGACCGTGATGCGGGAAGCGGGGACTGCCGGCGGAGCCATGCGCCGGCCATTCAAGCCGGCACGCCCCGACCCGCTCCCCGCCGTCCCGCCGGCGGACGACTCGCAACCCGTCGCCGTTGCCGAGCGTCCGCAGCAGCGCCAGAGCCGCGGCGGTTACCCTCGCGGCCCCCGGGGAATCGGGTTGCAACCCCCGCCGGGGGCGGCCGGCTCCTCCCCGCCGTGTGGACGACCGAGGCACCCATGACCGCATCGCCGGAGAGCGAGCTGGCCGACGCGCTGCGCCGCGGCGACGAGCGCGCCTTCGAACAGCTCTACCGGCTCCACTCCGACGGCCTGTTCCACCTGGCCGAGCGGATGCTCGGCAACGCGGCCGACGCGGCCGACGTCCTGCAGGAGACCTTCGTCGCCGTCTTCCGGCGGATCGAGACCTGGCGGGGCGAGGGGTCGCTGAAGAGCTGGCTCTACCAGATCGCGGTCCGCTTCGCGCTGCGCGCCAAGCGGCGCCGCCCGATCACCATCGATTTCGAGGACGAGGAGCACGCGACGCCGCCGGCCGTGCACGACCCGCCGCCGGCCGAGATGGACTTCCGCGCCGCCGTCGACCAGGAGATCCAGCGGCTGCCGACGCGCGCACGGATGGTCTTCGTGATGCACACGGTCGACGGCATGACCCATCCCGAGATCGCCCGCGTCCTCGAGGTGGACGAGGGCACGTCCAAGTCGCAGCTCCACTACGCCCGCTCGCTGCTGAAGCGCCGCCTCGCGAGGTACGAACGTGAACTCGCCTGAACCGCGCGACTCCTTCGTCGAGCGGATCGAGGCCGCCGCCCGCGAGCTGCGCGGCGCCGCCCCGGAGGGCGCGTTCGAGCGCGCGCTGCTCGCGGCGCACGACGCCGACGCCG
>VGYY01000068.1 GCA_016872815.1 Planctomycetota bacterium | reverse complement strand
TCCCGGCCGCGGCGGAGTGCGTGACGCTGCTCGTGCGCGACCGTCCCGCGCCGGCGACCGCGAGCGCGGCGGCCGGAGCGTGGCGCGGCCGCTCGGTCGCGGTCGTCGTCTGCGACGCGCTGCACGCCGCTCACCTCTCCTGCTACGGCGCGGACCAGCCGACCAGCCCCGAGATCGATGCGCTGGCGCAGGCCGGCGTCCGCTTCGCCACGTTCCGCTCGCAGACCGCGTGGACGGTGCCGTCGATCGCCACGCTGTTCACCGGCGCGACGCAGGAGGCGCATGGCGTGCGCGACGTCGGCCTGGTGCTGGCGGCGACGTGGCCCACGCTGGCCGAGGCGTTCCGCGCGGCCGGCTACGCCACCGCGGCGTTCGTGCAGAACAAGCTGGTCACGCGCGAGACCGGGCTCGACCGCGGCTTCGACGAATGGCGCGAGTATCCGGGCGAGTCACGCGACGCGCTGCAGCCGGAACTCGAGGCGTTCCTCGCCCGCCCGCGCGAGCGGCCGCTGTTCCTCTACGTCCACCTGCTGCCACCGCACGCCCCCTACCAGCCGCCGGCCGGGTTCGCCGGTCGATTCGGCCAGCCGAAGGGCGTGATCGACGGCTCGGTCCGGTCGCTCGGCGAGCTCGCCCAGCGCCAGCCGAAGGCGAACGACCCGCACGTCGTGACCCTGCGCGGTCTCTACCGCAACCACGTCGCCTATGGCGACACGCTGGCCGGCGCGGTCGCGCGCGCGTTCTTCGGCGATCGCCCGCAGCAGGCGGCACTGCTGCTCCTCTCCGACCACGGCGAGGCGTTCGGGCAGCACGAAGCGGTCGGCCACAACGTGCAGGTGTTCGACGAGATGGTGCACGTGCCGCTGGTGGCGGTGGCGCCCGGCTCGGCGACGCCGGCGGGACGCGTCATCGCCGCTCCCTGCTTCATGCCCGACCTGGCACCGACCCTGCGCGAGCTCTGCGCGCTGCCGGCCGACGACGCCGCCGAGCAGGATCCGGCGGCGACGAGCGGTCGCTCCCTCGCCACCGCGTTCGCGCCGACGCCGGATGAGTTCACCCCGCGCGTGCAGGCGCTGTCGGCCCGTTTCCTCGAGGGCGACGCGCGCCAGCGTGCGCTGGTGTTCGGCCGCTTCAAGCTGGTGTCGCCCGCCGGCCGGCGCGCGACCGCGCTGTTCGATCTGGCCGCCGATCCGGCCGAGTCGATCGACGTCAGCCCGAACCACCCGGTGCTGGCCGCGGCGCTGCGGCAGGAACTCGCGCAGTTCGCCGCCGCCGCGCAGTTCGGTGCAGCGTCCGACACGTTCACGCCGGACGCGCAACTCCGCGCTGAACTCGAGGCGCTGGGCTACGGCGCAGCCGGCGGCCGCTGACCTCTCCTGGGGTCATGGCGCCGTCATTTCGGCGATCTCGCCTCAAGATGACGCGCCGAGGACGCTCGGGGCGTAACTGTCGTCTCATTCCGCGCTATCCTGAACGCCCGAATTCCCGCGACGGCTGACCCGCGATCGGGCGCACTGCCGTCGACACGCACGGGTCGCCAGGGACCCGGCGCGATCGTTGCCAGGCGATCGCGGTTGGTGTCGACCGACGGCACTCGCTCCCCGACGCGATCGGCTGGGGTGCGTCGCGTCGAGGAGCCCCCCACTCATGCAGCCCCCCCACTCGCCGCGGCACCGCCATGCCGCGTGGCGGCACGGTCGTCGCTTCGTCGCTTGCGCTGCTGCGCTGTTCGCCGTCTCCGCCACGGCGCCGCATGCTCCCGCGCATCCGGGACCGCAGGATTGCCGCATCGACTCGTTCGGTCAGCTCGCCCTCGACGAGCTCGGCGCCGGCGACTACCGGCGAATCGAAGGCGGGCTCTATCCCGGCGCGGTCAACGACTGTCCGCCGGACCATCTGGACGGCGGCAAGCACGAAGGTTCGCGGGTCGTCCCGCGCCTCAAGAATGGCACGCCGCATCCGAGCGGCCAGATCGGCGTCGCCGCCATCGGTTTCTCCTTCACCAGCAGCGTGTTCGACCGCATGGCCGAGCTCGCCGACGGCGACGCTGCGCTGACCGGCGCGCTCGCGTTCGCCAACTGCTGCCAGGGCAGCGCCGACCTGACCGAGCTGCGCGATCCCGCCAACGCCTACTGGACCGACACGGTGCCAGATCGGCTCGACCGCGCCGGCGTCGACGCGCGGCAGGTCCAGGTGGTCTGGATGCTCGAAGGTGTGAGCGACCGATACGAGACCTTCCCCGACCATGTCGCCACGACGGCCGACTGGTACACCGAGGTCCTGCAGATCCTCACCGCGACCTTTCCCAACCTGCGGCAATGCTGGCTCACGCCGCTGCACTGGCAGGGCTGGTCGTTCAGCACCCCGAGCGAAGAGCCGTACTACTTCGAGCAGGGCTTCGCCGTCCGCGAGGTGATCGCGCGCCAGATCGCGGGTGCGCCGGAACTCGCCTGGGATCGGCGCAGAGGTTCGGTCGTGGCGCCGTGGATCGCGTGGGGACCCTACCTCTGGTGCGATGGCAGCGAACCGCGCGTCGATGGCCTGGCGATGGCGTGTGCCGACTACCAGGACGACGGCTCGCACCTGTCGCCGGCGGGCAACGACAAGCTGGCGCGACGGCTCCTGCACCACTGGAAGGGACATCCGGCCTGCACGCCGTGGGCGCTGGCGGACGGTTCCGGCGGCGCCGGCCGCATGGCGGCGGTGAACCGCCTCGGCGAGGGCACGCGCGGCCGGTACGGCCAGCCGCGGCTGTCGGCCTCGGCGCTCCCCACCGTCCCGTCCGCCGAGCCGTACCTGCTGCGGATCCGCCACAGCGTCCGCAATGGCTACGGCTGGCTGCTGCTCGGCGATTCGCTGCTGCCGGGAGAAGGAGTGCCCTTCGCCGGCGGCTACTTCCGGATCGACCCGATCGCCTCGTGGCAGTTGCCGCTCGACGGCCTCGGCAACGGAGCGATCGATCTCGGCGAGATCCCCGACGATCCGGCGCTGGCAGGCGTCGCGTACTACGCGCAGTTCATCGCCATCGACCGCGAAGGAGAGGACGGCCGTCACGCGCTGTCGGCGCCGCTCGAATTGCGGCTCGGGGACTGACGAACCGCCGGGTTCCCGGCAAGATCTCCGGGCGACGGTTCCTTGACGGAGTTTCAGGGTGGACGGCGGCAGCGTGGCGTTTCCTCACCGGGCGCCGATCACCCGATCGGGGCTCGCGTACCTGCTGGCGATCGCGCTCCTCGGAGCACCCGCCGCGGCGGCCCAGGACTGCTCCGCCCGTCCGCTCGGCCTGCTGCCGATCGACGACCTTCACGAGGGCGCGTACCGGAAGGTCGAGGGCGGGCTCTATCCGGGACGCTCGAACCAGACGCCCGCGGAGCACCTCGCAGCAGGGAAGGCGATCGCGAAGCGCATCGTCCCGCTCGATGCGGCGGGAAACCCGGCGGCCGACGGAAGGATCGTGTGCGCCGGCATCGGCCCGTCGCTGGCCGGACAGGTCTTCGAGGGACTGCGCCACGTCCTCGAGGACGATCCCGATCTGGCCGCCGAGCTGCGGCTGCCGGGCGTCATCGGCAACTCCGTCACGCTCGAGCGGATGCGCAACCCTGACGACACCTACTGGAAGATCGACGTGCCGGGCGATCTGGCCGCGGCCGGGCTCACCGCGGCGCAGGTGCAGGTGGTCTGGATCATGAACGCGTTCGCGTTCAGCGACGACGACCTGCCGTTCCCGCTCCATGTTCCGGTCGGCGCCGATGCCTGGACCGACGTCATGCGGCTGCTGCTGCGGGCGTTTCCGAACCTGAAGCTGGCGTTCCTGTCGCCGCTGTATTCCCAGGCCTACTCCGATGCCGCGCCGGTCGACGAGCCGTACTACTTCGAGCAGGGCTTCGCCGTCCGCGAACTGATCGCGCGGCAGCTGGCCGGCGCGCCCGAGCTCAACTACGACCCGGCGCTGGGCAAGGTCGAGGCGCCGTGGATCGACTGGGGTCCCTATTTCTGGTCCGATGCCGAGGAGCCGCGGACCGACGGACTGTCGATCGTCTGCGCCGACATCTCGCAAGACGGCCAGCACCTCGAACCGAGCGGGAAACGGAAGCTGGGCGAACGACTCGCCCAGTTCCTCAAGTCGCATCGCGCCTGCACCCGCTGGTCGGTGGTGAAGGGAACGACGCCGTCGGAGCGGCGGGCCGACGTCGAGCGGATCGGCGACGGGACGCGTGGCTCGCGCGGGGAGCCGCGGCTGTGCGGCGGCTCGCTGCCGACGCTGCCGCACGAGGAGGTCTATCGGCTGCTCGCGCGCGGGGCGGTGCGGCGCGGCAGCGGGCTGGTGCTCCTCGGTGACTCGCTCGATCCGGGCGGCGGCGTGCCGTTCGCCGGCGGCCTGATCTACGTCGAGATCGACACGCTGCTGCCGATCAGCTTCGACGACAGCGGCAATGGCCGCCTCGACCTCGAGCCGATCCCCGACGATCCGGCGCTGATCGGCCGCTCCTGGTTCGCCCAGCTGGTCGCGTACGACCGCCGCGGGCCGGACGGAGTGCACGCGCTCTCCGCCGCCATCGAGATCGCCCTCGGCGACGGCGCCCTCTGACGTCGCCGGCGTTCCGGCGCGGCCTGCACGGGGCGACGGCGAGTTCGCCCTGAACCGCCGTCCGCCGACTTCGCCCCGGGCGACGGTTTCGCCTACAACAACTCGGCCTACATCCTCGCCGGCGAGATCGCCGCGCGCGCGGCCGGCGTCGACTACCCGACGCTGGTCAGGACCCGCCTGTTCGAGCCGCTCGGCATGCAGTCGAGCGGCTACGCGCACGAGGACGTCGTCATTCCCCATCGCGCACGCGGCTACGCCGTGGTCGACGGCAAGCTGGTCCCGGCGCGCTGGATGAACATGGAGGTGCCGCGCGGCGCCGGCGCGCTCGGCTCGACGGTGAACGACCTGCTGATCTGGGCGCGCGCCCTTCCCGGCCTCGATGTGGTCGGCGACGCGAGCTTCGCCGCCATGGTGGAACCGACGGCGCTGCCGGTGCCGGGTCGCGACGGCAGCTTCGACGTCGTCCGCTACGGGCTCGGGCTGATGACGGGCGAGCGCGACGGCGTGGCGTGGTACGGCCACGGCGGCAACATCGAAGGGTTCAACACCTGGATCGAGTGGCTGCCCGATCACGACCTCGCGCTGGTGGCGCTGGTCAACACCGAGGGGGATCACGCCCGCGCCCTGTGCGATCGGCTGGCGCGAATGCTCGCGCCGGCGCGAGCGGCCGGAAGCGCGCGGTGAAGTGCGGCAGGTACTGCGGCCGCTCGACCATCGCGAAACCGGTCAGCGACTCCTTGCGCGCCGCCACCGACGCCGCGATCTCGATCACCCGATCGACGTGGCTCTGCGTGTAGCAGCGCCGCGGCAGGGCGAGGCGCACCAGTTCGAGCGCCGCCGGCACGAACCCACCGTCCGCACCGCGCTTGCCGAACATCACGCTGCCGATCTCGCAGGCCCGGACGCCGCCCTCGACATAGAGCGCCACCACCAGCGACTGGCCCGGCAACTGCTCGGGCGGCAGGTGCGGCAGCAGGGCGCGCGCATCGATGAACACGGCGTGCCCGCCCGGCGGCTGGACGGTCGGGATGCCGGCGCGATTCAGGCCGTGCGCGAGGTAGCGGGTCGTCGCCGCCCGGTATTCGAGGTAGCGCTCGTCCAAGCCCTCCTCGAGACCGACCGCATACGCCTCGAGGTCGCGGGCGGCGCAGCCGCCGTAGGTCGGGAAGCCCTCGGTCAGGATCAGCAACTGCCGGCAGCGGGCGGCGAGGTCGTCGTCGTTCAGCGCCAGCAGCCCGCCCATGTTGACCAGCGCGTCCTTCTTGCCCGACATCGTGCAGCCATCGGCCAGCGCGAAGCACTCCTGCGCGATCGCGGCGACGCTGCGCCCCTGCTGCCCGGGCTCGCGCTCGCGGATGAACCAGGCGTTCTCGGCGAAGCGGCAGGCGTCGAGGAAGAAGGGGATCCCGTGGCGCCGGAACAGCGCCGACTGCGCGCGCAGGTTGGCGAGGCTCACCGGCTGGCCGCCGCCGCTGTTGTTGGTGATCGTGCACATGCCGAACGGGACCAGGCCGCGGTGCTGGTCGAGGAACCGCTCGAGCCGCGCCAAGTCGACGTCGCCCTTGAACGGATGGAGCGACGCCGGGTCGCGCCCCTCGGCGATGACCAGGTCCTCGGCCACGACGCCGAGGTACTCGAGGTTGGCACGGGTGGTGTCGAAGTGGCAATTGTTCGGCACGCGCTGTCCCGCCTTCGCGGCGCACGCGAAGAGGATGCGCTCGGCGGCGCGCCCCTGGTGCGCCGGGATGACGTGGCGGAAACCGGTGAGCCGGCGCACCACCGCCGCGAACTTCTCGAAGCTGCGCGAGCCGGCGTAGCTCTCGTCCGCCACCAGCATCGCCGCCCACTGCTCGGCGCTCATCGCCGCGGTGCCCGAGTCGGTCAGCAGGTCGAACGTGATCGCCGACGCCGGCAGCTGGAACGGGTTGAAGCCGGCCTCGGCGATCCGCCGCTCGCGCTCCTCCCGCGTCGTCAGCGGGATCGGCTCGACCATCTTGATCTTGAACGGCTCGAAGATGACGCCCATGAGCCCTCCTGCAATCGCCGCGCATGGCCCGTCGGCGGAGCACGGGAACGGCACCCCACGGCGACGGGGAAACCGCGGCGAAACCGGCCACGCTCCCGCGACCGGCGGACGCGGGGCGGACCGGTGGCACCCGGCGTGCCACGGCGGGCCGCGGCGGGGCCGGGCGAGGTCGGCGACCGGAAAGGACTTCGCCCGCTCATCCGGCGCACCTCTCGTCACGCGCGCCATTGCCGCGTAGGCTTCCGGAGCCATGGCTGCCGGGAGGCGGCACTGGCGAACGCGACAAAGGGGATCGCCATGGTGCGAGCACTGCTGCTGACGCTGCTGATGGTGGCGCAGGACGACTGGCCGGAAGGCCGCGGCGTCGTCGAAGTGCCGAAGGGCGAGCGCATCGCCTTCTTCGGCACGCTCACCGCGGCGCAGGCCGAGGCTGCGCGCATCCACAAGCCGATCATGCTGGTGGCCGCGGCGCCCGAGTGCCAGAACACTCCCGGCGTCTGGTGACTGGGCAAGCAGCAGCTCGACAGGAGTTTCCTGTCGGATCCGGCCGTGGTGGAACTCTCGCGCCAGTTCGTCTGCGCCCGCCTCACCGTCTACGAGGACGACGCCGAGACGCAGTTCCTCGACAAGCTCTCTGCCCACCGTCCCGGCGACCTGAAGAACTCCACCTTCGCCCTGCTGGCGCCTGACGGCCACTCGCCGCTCACGACCGTGGGCCGTTCGCCGCGCGCCTCGTTCCGCGAACCGGAGGACCTCGCCGCCGCGATGAAGCGGATCACGGCGCGGTACCCGCAGAAGGAGCAGGGCGTCCGCCAGGTTCCCTACATGCTGGGCATCCGCATCGGCCTCAACGTCGCGAGCTGCGACCTCGCGCCGTTCGTCGTGGTGCTGGCGAAGGACGCTGAGGCGCGCGCCCGCATCGAGGCGACGCTGGCGCCGCTCGCATGGTCCGCCGAGTTCATCGGCCGCTTCGTCTACGCGCACGCCGAGAACCGCGACCAGCTCGCGGCGATCCACGGCGTCCCCGAGGGCGACGGCGTCCTGTTGATCGAGCCCGACGTCTTCGGCCTCGAGGGGAAGGTCCTCGCGCACGACCCGGGCAGCGATCCCGCGACGTTGCTGACCGCGCTGCGCACCGGCTTCGCCGCCTGCAAGATCGAGGGCAAGGACACCCGCGCGCTGATCGCCGAAGCGCGCGAGCGCGGCATCACCTGGCGCGACGTCGACGAACCGCCGGCGGCGGCACGCAAGAAGCACTGACCGCCAGGATCGCGAGCGGCGCAAGTGGGCGTGGCGACGCGGACGCCGTATCGCGCAGCATCGTGATGATCTGCTCCTGGGTGAACTTGCCCTTTCGTGCCATCTCTGCCTCCCTCGAATGCGGCCACCTGCCATCATGCGGGTGGACTAGTTCTTGGGGGGCAGGTCACCGCCGAGCTTCATGATCGAGGAGATGGTGCACCGCAATGCGGCGTTCTGCTGGTACCACGCCGACGCGATGCCGAAGGTCGAACTGCGCGGCACGCGCGTGGAGAAGCTGGGCGGCGGCGTCGAGGCGATCGTCCCGCTGCAGTAGCGGAGCGCCCCGAAGGTTGCTGCGCCGGGCGCCGGGGCGGCCGCCGAAACCGGCGACTTTCCATTGAGAATCCGATTGCCGCCATCGCCATTCACGCGGATTGTGTCCGGCCGCGGGGAAGTGACGATGAAGGGGTCCAAGTCCTGAGGAATCCCCCCGTGAAGAAACTCCTCGCCTCGATGTCGTTCCGGCTGGCGCTGGTCGCGCTGCCGCTGTTCCTGCTGTGCGTGGCCTGCAGCAGCAACTGCTGAGGCTGAGACGCTCGCGGCCGGTCGGCCGCGGATCGCACCGGCGGGTGACTGCCCGCCTCCTTCCCGGACACAGCGTCGACCCCGCGCCGTCGGGGTGCCGCCGACGCCGCGTTTCTGGGAGGATCTGACGCCGACGCGTAGCTCGCTACGCGTCGGCGTCTTCGTTCTCCGGAGAGTGGTGCCGGTCCACGGCTTGCACTCCACCATCCGCTAGCACGCGTCGTTCGTGCGGCGGAGGCTGACAGCATGCGTGGAAGGCGTCCCTCGTTCCTCGCCCTCGGCCTCCTCGGCAGCCTCCTGCTCGCGCCCGGTTGCGTCACGGCGGCGCTGTGGGAGGAGTTGCCCGACCGCGATTGCGGCCGGATCGACTGGTCGGAGGGCTCGACCCTCTGCACCATGGCACTGACGCCGGTCACCGTTGCCGCCGACGTCGCGCTGGTGGCGAGCGTGGTCTGGCTCGTGGTCGTGACCGATGGCGGCTGCGGCTGCGACTCGATCGAGATCGACTTCGACTGACCGTCCGACGACGGGACGCGCCGGGTGCGATAGAAGGGCGCGCCATGGCTGCTCCGCCCGCCCCGCCGTCCGCTGCCCCCGCTGCGCCGTTCGCCCGCGCCCGCCGCCGCTCCGTCGTGCTGGCCGGCCTGCTGGCGATCACCGGGTCGGGCAGCGACCGCGCGGTGGCGCAGGTCCCGGCCGACTCCGCCGCGAATGAGCGGCTCAAGGTGCTGGTGCGCGACGCGAAGGACGCCGATGACGCGCGGCGGCTGAAGGCGTGGGAGGGGCTGCTCGCGCTGGGGGATCCCGGTGCGGCGGCGCTGCGGCCGGTGCTGGAGGCGAAGCTGACGCGCGACCGCGCCGCGGTCGAGGAGCGACTGAAGGGCAAGGAACTCGCGCGGCTGCACAAGCTGTACGAGGCCGACCTGGTGGCGCGGCGGCAGGCGGCGCTCGCCTGCATCTTCGACCCGAAGCGCTACCCCGAGGAGAACCACGGCGCCGCCGGCCAGGGCGAGGTCGATGGGCTGGTGAGCGCGGTGCGCGAAGCGTGGGAGAGGCCGGTGCAGCACGCCCGGCGCTTCTCGCCGGAACTCGAGCGCGCCTGCGCCGGCCTCGAGGAGGTGCTCGCCTATGGCGTGTCGGTCGGCTTCGCGCCGCCCGCCGACTTGGCCGATGTCTCCGGGTGGCTCGACTCGCTGACACCGCGCTTCGAGCGCGACGCGCTCGGCATCGGTGGCGCGCAGCACGACTGGAACGGCGCGGTGATCCGCTGGCATACGGAGGAGATGCCGACCTCGGCCGACGCGTCGGAGCGGGCGTGCATGGACGCCACCAACGCCTACCGGCTGATGATGGGGAAGCCGCTGCTCGAGATCGACGAGCGACTGGTCCGCGCGGCGCGCAAGCACAGCCAGGAGATGGTCGACCTCGGCTACTTCGCCCATGCCTCGCCGGTGCCGGAGCGCAAGAGCCCGGGCCAGCGCTGCGCGCTCGAGGGGTACTCCGGCGGCGGTGCCGAGAACATCGCGATCGCCGCCGACGGGCGCGGCGCGTTCGACGGCTGGTACTCGTCGTCGGGCCACCATCGCAACATGCTCGGCGGCCACCGGCAACTCGGCGTCGGCCGCGCCGGCGAGTTCCCGGGCCGGACCTTCACCCAGAACTTCGGCGGCGGCGATTCGCTGCGCGGTCGGACCATCGAGGACCCGCAGATCGCCTACCTGCAGAAGCGCAAGAAGCTGGACATGGCCGACGCCGACGCCCATCTCGCGCTGGCGGTCTGGTGCCGGGCCAACGGCCTCGCCGACCTCGCCAACCTCCACGCCGAGACCGCCGTCGTCCTCGACCCGGGCCACGCCAAGGCCCTCGAATTCCTCGGTCGCAAGCGCCGCAACTGAGCCGTCACAGCCCGCGCAGCCACTCCGGACGGAACGGCGCGCGCTCCGGCGCCGCCAGGACCGCATCGAGCCCCGCCACGAGGCGCGCCTGGTCCTTGCGCAGCGTCCCCGCCAGCGCGAGGAAGTTGCTCGCGTGGTTGCTGCGGAAGACGCATCCGTCGACCGCGAGCGCCGCGAGCAGTTCGCGCAGCTCCCGCGCCAGCTCGGGCGGCGACAGCTCGGGGAGCTGTCCGCGCCGCGCCTCCTCCATCAGCGGCGTCCCCTCCACCGGCGTCATCACCAGCGTGCTGAGGAAGCGCGGCTGGATCGCGTTGACGACCGCCGCGCTGGCCCGCGCATGCGCGAGCGATCCGGGCCGGCCGTCTGCGTCCGCGTCGCGCCCGCCGGCGCCGAGCAGGAGCATCGTCGACAGCTTGACGCCCGCCGCGTGCGCCTTGGCCGCGACGCGCACCATCTCCGCGGCATCGACCCCCTTCTTCAGCCGCTCGAGCACGGCGTCGTGCCCGCTCTCGATCCCGAGGTAATAGAGCGTCAGCCCGAGCTCGCGCAGCTCCGCCATCTCCGCCACCGAACGCACCTGCAGCGCCTGCGGCGACGCGTAGCAGCTGACGCGCGCGAGCCGCGGGAACGCCGCCCGCAGCGCCCGCAGCAGGTCGGCCAGGAACCCGGCCCGCGCCACCAGCGCGTCGCCGTCGGCGAGGAACACCTTGCGCACGCCGTCCGGACCGTCGCCGAGCGCCGCGCGCGCCCACTCGATCTCCGCCGCGAGCTCTTCGAGCGGCCGCACGCGGAAGCGCTTGTCGCGGTACATGCCGCAGAACGTGCATTCGTTCCACGAGCAGCCGATGGTCGCCTGCAGGATCAGGCTGTCGGCCTCGGACGGCGGCCGATAGAGCGTCCCCTCGTGACGGATCATCCGGGTGGCTCGAGCAGCGCGCGCCGGCGCAACCACGTGTAGCCGACGCCGGTGATGCCGGTGAGATGCGTCGTGCGCAGGATCGCGCCGCTGTACGTGCTCACCATCGCGTTCTGCAGCCCGCAGGCAGCTCCGGCCAGGTACTCGCCCGTCACGTGGCCGCGCCGCAGTTGCCACCAGACCGCTGCGAGCAGCGCCGACTCGAGCGACAGCGCGACACCGTAGCGCCGACCGAGCCGCAGGGTCGCGGCGTGGATCAGGACGCCGCCCAGGGTCGCCCCGAGGAAGAACGCGGCGATCACCCACGCGAGGTGGACGACGAGGTCGAGGTCCCCGCGATCGACGGCCAGCGCCAGCAGCGTCGTCGCGCCGGTCAGGTGGGTGACCCCCTGATGCGCGAAACTGGCGAAGCCGACGGCGTTGACGATGCCGGCGATGAACGCCAGCAGCAGACCGCCCAGCCCCACCCACCACGGCAACCTGTGGATCACGAATCGCCGCTCCCGTTCGCGCGCTGCGGCTGCTCCCGCGGCGCGGCCGCGCACCGCCCCGGCCCCGCCGAACTCACGGTTTAAGCACCGCCGCGCCCCCGTCCTATGCTTCGGCGCTTGCGCCCCCCGGCCGATCGCGCCAGGGACGGCGACCGAATCGGAGTTTCGCACCCCCATGTTCCTGCTCCGCAAGATCGGCAAGGTGCTGCGCGGCGCAGCCACCCCGTTCCAGATCACGCTCGCCTGCGTGTTCGGCTCGCTGCTCGGCTTCGTGCCGAGCTTCTCGCGTGCGCCGGCCCTGGTGCTGCTGCTGATCGGGGCGCTGCTGATCCTGAATGCCAACCTCGCCGTCGCCGGCCTCATCGGGCTGGTGGCGAAGCTCGCCTCCTTCGCGCTGGCTGGCGTCTCGTTCGCCGCCGGTCGCTGGCTGCTCGACGGACCTGCCAGCGGCTTCCTGCGCGACCTCATCAACGCGCCGGTCTTCGCCTACTGCGGCCTCGAGTGGTACCTCTGCAGCGGCGGCCTGCTGGTCGGCCTGCTGTTCGGGATCGCCGCGGCGCTGGCGGTCAACTGGGTGGTGGCGAAGTTCCGCGGCGCGATGATCCGCATCGAGGACCAATCGGGCTTCTATCAGCGCCACAAGGAGAAGAAGAGCGTCCGCTTCGGCTTCTGGCTGCTGTTCGGCCCGCGCCACCAGTGGGACACCTACAAGAAGCTGCTGGGTCGCCGTTTCGGCAACCCGGTGCGCATCGCCGGCGTCATCGTGGCCGCACTGCTGCTCGGCGCCGCCTGGTTCGGCCTCGGCAAGCTGGCGGCGCCGGAGCTGCGGCAGTCGCTGCAGGGCGGCCTGCAGGCGCTGAACGGCGCCACCGTCGACCTCGGCGCCCTCGAACTCGACGTCGGCGCGAACCGCATCGCGCTGCGCGACCTCGCGCTGGCCGATGCCGAGGCGCTCGAGCGCGACCTCTTCCGCGCCGCCCACCTCGAGGGCGACCTCTCCGGCGCCGACCTGCTGGCGCGCCGGCTCAAGATCGATCGACTGGTGGTCCGGGAGGCGCGCCATGGCGCCGTCCGCGCGACGCCGGGCGAGCGGGTCGGCCCGCCGCTGCCGCCGAGTCCGCCGCCCGACGGCACCGGCGCCGATGCCGAGCTGCGGACGCTCGACCAGTGGCTGGCCGAGGCGGAGAAGTGGGAGCAGCGCCTGAAGCAGGCGCGCGAGTGGCTCGAGAAAGTGAGGCGACCGGCCACCGCCGAGGACCGCGAGACGCTGCGTCAACGGCTCGAGCGCGAGGCGCGCGAGAAGGGTTACGGCGAGGTCGCCGCCTCCCACCTGATCGACCAGTCGCCGGCGGTGCAGATCGGCGAGATCCTCGTCGAGGGCATCGCGAGCGATGCGCTCGGCGCCGCGATCGACCTGCGCATCGAGAACTTCTCCAGCAACCCGGCGCTGGTCGACGGTGCGCCGCGCCTCACCCTCACGACGCGCGATGGCCGCTATGCGTTCGACGTCGGCCTCGGCGCCGAAGCGCGCAGCCGCGGCGAGAGCTTCATCGACGTCCGCATCGCCAGCCTGCCGACCGCCACGCTCACTGCCCCGATCGAGGCGCGCACCGGCGCGAAGACGCTCGAGGGCGGCACGCTCGACGCCGGCTTCAAGCTCGCCTGGGGCCCCGGCGGCGTCGCGGTTTTCGACACGCCGCTCGCGGTCAAGGTGAAGGACTCGACGCTCCACCTCGGCCAGCTCGGCGCCACCGCGGTCAAGGAACTGGCGATCCCGCTGCTCGTACGCGGTCCGCTCGACCGGCCGCAGGTGAAGGTCGATCTCGATCGGCTGGCCGACTCGCTGCTCGCCGGCGGCTTCGCCGAATTCGGCCAGAAGGTGAAGGACGAGGCGGTGCGGCGGGCGAACGCGGTGAAGGAGGCCGCCTCCGCCGAAGCGGACCGTCTCGGCGCGGCGGCGCGGGCGAAGGGCGAGGCGCTGGCGGATCAGGCGAAGGAGACGACGGAAGCGGCCGCCGCTGACGCCACCGGACAGGTGAAGGACGCCGCCAACCGTGCCCTCGAGGGCGCGCTCCAAGGCGCGGGCAAGGAGGCGCTGAGCGGCGCGAAGGACGGACTCAAGGATGGACTGAAGGGCAGCGGCAAGGAGGCGCTCGACGGCCTGACGGGCGGCGGGAAGGACGCGGCGAAGGAGCTCGGCGGCGACGCGAAGGAGTCGGGCAAGAGCGTCGGCGACGAGGCGAAGAAGGCGCTCGACGGACTCGGCGGACTCAACCCGTTCGGCAAGAAGGACGGCGACAAGGAGCCGAAGAAGGGCGACGGGAAGAAGGGCGACGCGAAGAAGGGCGACGGCAAGAAGCGCGACGACAAGAAGAACGACAACGAGAAGAAGAACGACAGCGAGAAGAAGGACGGCGCGAAGGAGCAGGACGGATGAACGTGCGCTGCAGGACGGCAGGGCGGGCGCTCGCCATCGCGAGCGTGCTGCCGTGCATCGCGGCGGCACCGGTGGCGCCGACGACGGGGGCGCCCGGCTCCGGCGGTGGCGTCGCGGCAGCGCGCCGCAGCGGCCTCCTCGATGACGCGCTCTCCGCCGTCCGTCCCGAACTGATCCGCGCCGACATCGAGTTCCTCGCCAGCAACGAGTTCCGCGGCCGTGACACGCCGAGCAACGAACAGCGGCTCGCCGCCCGGTTCCTGCGCAATCGGTTGCAGCGGCTCGGCTTCCAGCCCGGCGCGAAGGACGGCTGGTTCCACACCTATCCGCTGACCTGGCGGCAGGTGCAGGAGCCCGACACGAAGGCGTGGCTCGAGGCCGGTGGACAGCGGCGCGAACTCCGCTTCGCGATGGACTGGTTCCTCGGCGCGCGCGACCTCGCGCCGCGCACCTTCGACGGTGAGCTGGTCTGGATCGGCAAGGGCGGCAAGGCGGACCTCGCCGCTGCCGGCAACTTGAAGGGGCGGATCGCGCTGGCGATCGACCGCGGCGACTTCGGCGAGTCGCTGATGGAGCCGGTCGCCGCGACCGGCGCCAGCGCGCTGCTGCTGGTGCGCGACGCGAACGGCAGCGGCCCGCGCTACGAGGAGCACTTCGTCGACACCGTCGCCGGCCTGCGCCAGGGATCGGCGTCGTGGCCGCAGGAAGGAGAACCGAAGGGCCGCTTGCTGCGTGCCTGGCTCGGCGATGGCGCCACGCAGGCGCTCGACACCCTGACCGACGGCCGCGAACCGCGCCCCGGTGACGCGCTCGGCGTCCAGTTCGGCGCGTCGATCGTGCTGCATGGCGACGGCAAGGTGCAGTGCGAGAACGTCTGTGCCTATTGGCCCGGCATCGATCCCGAGCTCTCGCGCGAAGTGATCCTCGTCTCGGCGCACTACGACCACATCGGCGTCGACCAGCAGGGGCGCGTGTTCAACGGGGCCGACGACAACGGCTCCGGCACCACCGGGATGCTGGCGCTGGCCGAGGGGCTGGCGACGCTCGGCCCGCTCGAGCGCTCGGTGATGCTGATCTGGGTGTCGGGCGAGGAGAAGGGGCTGTGGGGCTCGCAGGCGTGGAGCGACGCGCCGTGGCTGCCGGAGGAGGGGCGCGCCGTCGCCAACATCAACATCGACATGATCGGCCGCAATGCCGGCACGTCGCTCGGCGTCACGCCGACCGCGAAGCACAAGGAATACAACGGCCTGACCCGTCTGGCCGAGCGACTGGCCTCCAGCGAGGGGTTCGGCGCGCTCACCAGCGCCGACGCCTACTACACGCGCTCCGATCACGCGATGTTCCGGCGCATGGGCATCCCGGTCGCGTTCCTCTTCGCCGACATCCACGCCGACTACCACCAGCTGACCGACGACCCGGAGAAGATCAGCTACGACAAGATCGCGCGGACGACGCGACTGGTGCTGCGGATGATCGACGCGATGCAGTCGCCGACGCTGCTGCCGGCCGAGTGAGCCGACCATGACGCTGACGCGCGCGGAAGGGTGGCAGCTCCTGTGCGAGTGGACGCCCGGCGCGGCGCTGCGCAACCACGCCCGTGCGGTCGAGCTGGTGATGCGCGCCGCGGCGCTGCACTACGCGCCGGGCGAGGGCGACGACGGCGCGCGCGTCGAGGAGTACGGACTGGCCGGGATGCTGCACGACGCCGACTACGAGCAGTGGTCGGCGGAGCACCCGCGCCGCATCGTCGCCTGGCTGCGCGAGCGCGGCGAGGAGCGGCTCGCCTGGGCCATCAGCGCCCACTGGACCAAGTGGGGCATCCCGCACGTGAGCACCCTCGACAAGGCGCTGCTCGCCTGCGACGAACTCACCGGCTTCGTCGGTGCGTGCGCGCTGGTGCGCCCGGGCGGCATCGCCACGCTCGAGGCGAAGAGCGTGCTGAAGAAACTGAAGGACAAGTCGTTCGCCGCCAAGGTCGAACGTGACGAGATCGAGGCGGGTGCGCGCCTCCTCGGCGTCGACCTGGCGGTGCACGTCGACTTCGTCGTGCAGGCGCTCAAGCCCCACGGTGCGGAGCTCGGCCTCCTGCGCTGACCGCGGCGCAGCGCCGCCGGGCGGTCTTGACAGCGCCGACGCGCGCGCTAGGTTCCCGCGCGACTGACTCATCCAGACCGGCTGAGGGATTGGGCCCTTTGAAGCCGGGGCAACCACCGTCCGAGCGATCCGTGCGAACGGATCGGCCGCGCGCAAGCGCGGCAAGCTCGACGGCGCGGTGCCAACTCCCACGGATCGCCGCCAGGCGTTCCGGAAGATGAGTCCGGCATGCGAACGCGCGTCGGGCGTGTTCGGGCGCGGACTCGTCCCGGTCCGCCGGCGGCTCCACCTGGAGCCTGCCATGTCCGCACTGCCATCCCCTGCATTGCCGTCCGTCGATGCCGCCTGCTCGTCCGGGCCGTCCCCCACGCGTCGGTCGCTGCCGACCGCCCACCTGCTCGGACTCGGCCAGGTCGGTCGCGCCCTGCTCGCCCTGCCGGACCTGCCGGTCCGCTTCATCGCCGTGAGCGATCGCACGGCATCGGTCTACGGCGCCGACGGGCTCGATGGCGCCGCGCTCATCCGGCACAAGGCGCAGGGCCGCGCGCTGGCCGAGCTTCCCGCCGCCGCGCCCCTGCCGCTCGACCTCGCCCTGTCGATCGCCGACGCGGACGTCATCGTCGACGCCACGCCCTCCGATCCGGCCGCCGACGCCATCGCCGCGGCGACGGCGCGCACCCGCCGCCTCCTCCGCGCCGGCAAGCGGCTGATCCTCGCGGCGAAGACGCCGC
>VGYY01000067.1 GCA_016872815.1 Planctomycetota bacterium | reverse complement strand
GCCCGATGCCGCGACGCGCGAGCGGCGCGCCGCACACGCCCGCCGCTTCACTTGGTCGGCGGCCGCGCAGCGCACGCTCGCCGTGTGGCGCGACGCGCTGGCGGAACGGAGCGGACGCGGCGCTCGCCCGCCCGCCGCCGCTCGATAGAACGGGCGCGATGAACTGCGTCCCCCGCCTCGCCGCACCGCTGCTGCTGCTGATCGCTCCTCTGTTCCCGCCGCCGGCCGTCGCCCAGGACGCCGCCGGCGCCAGCAGCGAGCGCACGCTCGCCCGCGAGGCGGCGCGCGAGGGCGTGTTGCCGCCTTCGCTGCGCCGCGAACTCGAGAACCGGTTGCGCATCCTCGACGTGGCGGCCCACCCGGACGACGAGGATGGCGCGCTGCTGCGTCTCCTCGCCGAGCAGGGCGCCGAGACCTTCACGATCTTCTCCACCCGCGGCGAAGGCGGCCAGAACTCGATCGGCGGCCAGCTCTTCCGGGAACTCGGCACGCTGCGCGAGGCGGAGACGCTGGCGGCGAGCGCGGTGGTCGGCTCGACGCCGTGGTTCCTCGGCTTCCCGGACTTCGGCTACAGCAAGCGCGCCGACGAGACCTTCGCGCGCTGGGGCGGCCACGACGAGGTGGTGCGCCGGCTCACGTTCGTCATCCGCCGCCTGCGCCCGCACCGCATCTTCACCAACCACCCGCAGACCGGCGGCCACGGCCACCACCAGGCGACCTCGATCGCGCTGCACGAAGCGGTGGTCGCGGCCGCCGACGCCGCGCGCTACCCGGAACAGCTGGCGGAGGGACTCGCGACCTGGAGCGCCGACGCGCTGTTCGTCCGCATCGGCCGCGACGAGCCCGCCAACAAGCGGACGCTCGAGCTCGACTACGACCAGCCGCTCGCGGGCGATCCGGCCGGCGCGACCTTCGCCGCCGTCGCCCACGCCGCGCTGCTGAAGCACGCGAGCCAGGGGCCGTGGCGGCCGTTCGATCCCGCGGCCAGGCATCTCGGCCGCTACGTGCTGACCTTCAGCAGCCGCGAGTTGCGCTCCCTGCGCGAGCTGCCGGAGCGCACGACCCGGCTGCCTGAGCGACCGGACGAGGCGACCTTCTCCGTCGCCGACCTGCTGGCGCTGCTCGACAGCCCCGGCTTCCGCGGCGCGAACGCACCGAGCGCGGAGCGGGTCGGCGGCTGGCTGCAGGCGCTCTGCGGCGCCGAGATCGCCTTTCCCGATGATGCGCCGGACGCGCCGCGTGCCGCCCTGCAGCCCGGCGAGTCGCTGCGCGCGCTCCTGCTGCTGCACGGCCGCGATCCCCTCTGGCGTGGCGCCGAGTGCGCCGCGGCGCTGCGCCGACTCGAGCCGCGCTTCGCCCTGACCGGCCCGGGGACGCTGACCGCGCAGGTCGACGCCGCGACGATCGCCGCGCGACCGGAGCTCGCGGAGACGTGGCGCGACGCCCTCGCCGGCGCCGCCACCATCGCCATCTCGGCCGAGGCGGCGCCGACCTGGATCACCCCTGACCACGCCACTGCCCCCTTCGCCGCGGCGCAGCGCCACCCATTGGCGCTGCAGGTCGAGCTCGTGCGCGCGGGCGTCGCCCTGGCGTCGTTCACGCTGCCGATCGCGAAGGCGGTGGCGCCGGCCGTGGTCGGCGAGCTGTCGCGCGTGCCGCTGCCGCTGGTGCGCGCGCCGGGTGCGGCGCAGGCGACCGGCGCGCTCCGGCTCGCCTTCCCCACCGGGCGCGTGCCGCAGGGAGAGCTCTTGCTGGTGGCGCCGGACGGATTCGCCTTCGAGTCGCTCGGTGCGCGCCTCGGTGCGCTGGCGGTCACCCTGGACTCCGCCGCCAATCGCGGCGACCGGATCTCCCCTCGCTTCGAGCTGCCGTTCGTGCTGCTGCCGGACTCGCTCCCGCCCGCCGCCGCGGACCGCGCCACCGTCCGCGTGCCGCTCTCCTTCCGCCTCGAGTTCGCCGACGGCGCACCGATCGCGACGTTCGCCGGCGAGCTCGCGGTGCTCGACGTGACGCCGCCCGATCGCGTGCGCGTCGCCTTCGTCGTCGGCGTCGACGGCAGCGCCGGCGAGGCGCTCGACGACCTCGGCGTCCCCTGCGTCCGCATCACGCCCGAGGCACTGGCGCGCGAGCCGCTGGCCCGCTTCACCCACGTGCTGCTCGATGTGCGGACCCTCGGCGCCCAGCCGGCGTTGCGCGAGCAGGCGGCGCGGCTGCGCGAGTTCGTCCAGCGCGGCGGCCACGTGGTCGTGCTGTACCACAAGCCCGGCGAATGGAACGAGTGGGCGAAGCAGGGGCTGACTCCGGCGCCGCTGCCGCTCGAAGTCTCCGATGCGCGGGTCTGCGAGGAGGACGCCGCCGTCACCCTGCTGCGACCGGGCGATCCGCGCTTCCTGCGTCCCAATGTGATCCTGCCGCGCGACTTCGCCGACTGGGTGCAGGAGCGGGGGCTGAACTTCCCGCGCAAGGCGCCGCCGCCGGATGGCGCCGCCGCCGCGGTCCCGCCCCCCTCGCCCGCCCCCCTGGACGCGGCAACGGGGGCAGGCTCGGCGCCGGCGCCGGCGCCGAAACCACCGCCACCGACCTACGCCGACGGCTACCTCGAACTGCTCGCCTGCAGCGATCGCGGCGAGGAGCCGCTGGTCGGCGGCTGGATCGAGTGGCGCAGCGACGCCGGCGGCAGCTTCAGCTTCGTCAGCCTCGCGCTCCATCGCCAGCTGCGCGCGGCGCATGGCGGCGCCTATCGCCTGCTCGCCAACCTGCTGGCGCCGAGCGACTCCTGACGCTCCCGGATCGGCCGGCCGCCCGCGGCGCGCCCCCACGCGCGCTCGGCGCGCCTCGCTACCATGCACTGCCTTCCGGGAACTGGATGACCGCGGACGGAGGGAGTCGCGCGATGAAGATTCGCCTGTCGGTGATGATGTTCCTGCAGTACGCGATCTGGGGCGCCTGGCTGCCGATCCTCTTTCCCTACCTGATGGGGAAACTCCGCTTCTCGCTCGATCAGGTCTCGTCGATCTTCGCGGCCGGAGCCGCCGGCGCGATCATCGGCCCGTTCATCGCGGGCCAGTTCGCCGACCGCTTCTTCGCCACCGAGAAGTTCCTCGGCGTGTCGCACCTGATCGGGGCGGCGCTGGTCTTCGCGCTGGCGGAGACCACCGACTACCGCAGCTTCCTCGCCCTCTCGACCGTCTATGGCCTGGTCTACTCGCCGACGCTGGCGCTGACCAACTCGCTCTCGTTCCACCATCTCGCGGATCGTGACCGCGACTTCGGACGGGTGCGGCTGTGGGGCACCATCGGCTGGATCTTCGCCGGCATCGCCGTCGGTCACTGGCTCGGCACGCGCCATTCGCCGGCCGGGCTCTCCGGCGCCGGGCTCGAGGCGGCGTGGAACGCCGGCCGCGCCGACGCGTTCCGCCTCTCCGCCCTGCTCGGCGGCCTGCTTGGCCTCTACTGCTTCACCCTGCCGCACACGCCGCCGCGGCGGGACGCCGTGCAGCGGAGCGCCGTGGCCCAGGCGCTCGCCTGCGTGAAGCGGCAGCCGCTGCTGACGCTGTTCCTGCTGGCGGTGCCGATCAGCTGCGTCCACCAGTTCTACTTCGTCCACACCTCGAGCTTCCTGTCGCGCTTCCAGTCGGGCGCCACCGGCGAGTTCGCCGCCGAGATCAACGCGATCCTCGGCGTCGGCGGCGGCGGGTTGATGACGCTCGGCCAGATGTCCGAGATCCTGGTGCTGGCGCTGGTCACGGTGCTGGCGAAGGGGATGTCACGCAAGTCGCTGCTGGCGATCGGGCTCGCGGCCTACGCGGCGCGCATGGCGCTGTTCGCCTACACCGACTCGGCGGGGCCGATCCTCCTCGGCGTGGCGCTGCACGGGCTCTGCTTCGGCTGCTTCATCTTCGTCGCGTTCATGGTGGTGGACGAGGAGACGCCGGTCGAGGTGCGCGCGAGCGCGCAGAACCTGTTCAACCTGGTGGTGGTCGGCATCGGGATCATCGTCGGCAGCAAGTTCGCCGGCAGCGTCGCCGGCTGGGCCACGGCGAAGGCGCTCGGCCCCGAGGCCGCCCCGGACGCCGTGCTCCCCGAGGCCGCCAAGCGCGCCTACTACACCGACCTCTTCTCGGTGCCGATGTGGATCGCGCTCGCCTGCCTGCTGGTCCTGCTGCTCGCATATCCGGGCGGACGCAAGGAGGCGCCGGCTGCGGCGTCGCGCTGAGCGGCATCGTCGCCGCGCGCGACCGCAGCGGGAACGGACGCGCTTCCGCCGTCAGCGCGGCCGCGCCGGCCACGCGGGAAAGTGCTGGCGCACCTTCTCCGCCAGCAACGCCGCGAGAACCGCGTGACCGGTCGCGTTCAGGTGGCCGTCGAGCGGGTAGTACGCGCCCTCCGGCGGTGTCCCCCACTCGGTGGCGAGATCGACCAGCGCCACCGCCGGCGCGGCCTCCTCGACCAGCGCGCGCAACGCCGGGAACGGCCGCCACCCGGCGACGGTCGCGATGTGGACGACCAGCACCGGCACGCGCGCGGCGGCGGCCGCGTCGAACAGCGCGGTGAGGCAGGCGGCGTTGAGCCGCCACCAGTCGCCGATCCCATGCTGTTCCCCCAGCCGGCGCGCCACCGCCTCGCCGAGCGTGAACAGCCGTGACCGCTCGTCGAGGAAGCGCCCGATCCCGCTCAGGTTGTCGGCGGGGCCGGAACGCACGAGGCGACCGTCCTCCAGTCGGAACCGCGGCTTGTTGAACCCCTCGGCGTGGCGGTACGCCTGCCGCGTGCGCTCGAAATCGTCGAGGATCAGCCCGACCACGATCAGATCGGGCGGCGCATCCGGCAAGACCTCGAGTTCGGCGGTGCGCCACATCTGATCGACGCCGAATCCGGGCTGGGCGCGGTTCTCCGCCACCGCGCCGAGCGCGGCCGCGAGCTTCGCGCCGAACGTGTCGGCGAAGGTGACGCCGGTGCCGAAGGTGAACGAATCGCCCACCAGCGCGATCCGCGGCGCACTCGCCGGCGCGACCGGCGCGTCGGGCCGCTCGTCGATGCGGAAGCCGCGGGCATCGGCGCGGAACGGGAACTCCCGCCCCTCGGTGCGCCAGACGAAGTTCGCGCCGGATCGCATGCGCCACCCGAGCTCGGGATCGGCGACGAAGTTCTTCCGCTCGCGATCGGCGTGCTCGCCGGCCTGCGCCCGCGGCTCGGGCGGCATCAGGCCGATCAGCCCGAGCGCCGCCTCGATCAGCAACAGCTCGACGACGAGGGCGGCGCCGGCCAGCCCGAGGCGCTGGCCGAGCGAGCGGCGCCGCCGGGACTGCACCGACTGCGCCACCCTGCCGGCCCGCTCAGTGCCGCGGCGGGTGGTGATGGTCGTGGTCCGCGCCGCCGCACGGATGGCCGGGGTGGCTCGCGTGGCCGCTCGTTGCCGCGGATGCGCCGGCCGGCTTCGCCATCTTCCGCTTGCGCAGCGTCAGCATCTCGGGCGCCTCCATCAGGCAGGTGCCGAGCAGCTTCCAGCTGCGGAAGAAGACCGACGCGCTGCTGCGCTTCAGCTCGGGCGCGGCCGACCCGACGTCGGGGTAGCCCTTCGCGTCGGGCTTGACGCTTTCCCAGTTCGAGAAGAGCCGCCCCCAATCGCTCTGCAGCACGTCCTTCATCTTCGTCTTGGCAAAACGGGGGTACCAGAAGGTGTCGTGGTAGGCGACGCTCGCCAGGTAGGCCCATGGCGCCAGCACCGTCTTGAGCGACCACTCGATCGGCTTCTTGAGCGGCCCCCAGTAGATCTTGTGCTGCATGCGCGAAGCGAAGGTCATCTTCTTGAACGGGCCGGTGAACTGCCAGTTCTGCTTCGCCGCCTCGAGGTCGCCGACGATCTCGATCTTGCTCGGGTCGCCGCAGCCGAGGCCCTGTTCATGCGCGAGGCGGATGAACTTGATCGACATCGGGTCCATGCCCATCAGCTTCGCGGCGACCGCGTCGATCGCGACCTGATCGGCCGAGGCGAGCAGCACGTTCTTCACGTGCGGCACCATGCAGCGCGGGCCCGGCCCGTCGCCGGCGAAGGTGCCGTCCATCACGGCGAACACGCCGCGATGGATCTTCTTCTGGATCATCAGCAGGTCGACCAGCGTCTCGTGGATGGTCGGATGGGTCCAGTGGCGCCGCTCGTTCAGGAGCCCGCCGAAGGCGTTCTTCATCGCGCCGGTCGTGGTCGTGAAGATGTGCGTCTTCACGGTCGGCAGGTGGACGATGTTCTCGCCGATGAAGCGCTTCGGGATCGAGAAGCCCTGCGGGTAGACCTCGTTGAGCGTCAGGAACTTCCTGGTGAGGTCGCCCACCGCGTCCCTGACCGGGATCCACTCCTCGCCTTCGTAGAGGTGGACGTTGCGCAGCCCATGCGCCTCGACGACGTTCAGCTGCTTGTTCTCGCGCTCGCCGAGGTGAGCATCGATCACGACCGTCCGGTTGTGGCAGGCGTGGAGCAGCTTCGGGTCGAAGCCGTCCTGCTTCATCGACCGGATCACCCCTTCGAGCTGCCACGGCGTGGTCGAGCTGCCGGGATAGAAGAAGTGCCAGCTGATGTTGACCTTGAGCGCGGTGTCAGCGGTCTTGTCGAGGTGCTGCTGATAACCGGCGAGGTTCAGCAGCTCGTGGTAGTCCGACAACACCGTGGCCGGCGTGGTGCGGAGGATCGCGACGGGCGTCTTCATGGTGAGGGGGGGGTTTCGGGTCCGCATCGGGGTTGACTTGACCGCCGGCGATGGTAGCCCCGACCCTCCGGGGAACGAGCGCCCGGTCGACCGGCCCATCCGCCGGCGTCGACGGCCCGCTTCGGCGCACCGCCGCTCGCTCGACCCGCGCGCGCGTCAGCGTCCATGGAACAGCTGCCGCCAACGCGCCTCGAGAGCGGCGATCGCCGCGGCCGGTGCGACCGCCGTCAGCGTGCCGCCGCCGGCCCGTGTCGCCAGCCCGAGCCGCAGCAGCTTCGCCACCGCGTCCTCCTCCTCGAAGTCGACCCGGCGACCGAGCCGGTCCGCCAGCCACCGCTCGACTTGCCGGTCGAGCGCGTTGGCGTCGATCGCTCCGGCGGGTTGCGCCCGCCGCAACAACGCGTACCCGAGCAACGTCTCGGTCGTCTCCTGCAACTCGGCTTCGTCCAGCAGGTGCAGCAGCACGCCCACGCCGGAATCCATGGTGCAGGTCTGCAGATGCTCGGCCAGTTGCCGATGCAGCAGGTTCTTGCGGCCGAGGAAGCGCGCCCACTGGCGGAACAGGAACGTCACCAGCACCGCGAGCCCGGCGCACTCGGTGAGCGCGCGCGCCGTCACCTCAGGCTCGTCCTTGCGCACGCCGAGGAAGACGAGGATCGCGAGCCCGACCGCGTAGACGGACGCGACCAGCTTGAGGTTCAGCATCTGCAGCGCGCCGGCTGCCGCCGGCACGCCGAGCAGCGCCTGATCGAACGGCCGCATGCGCACGCGCACGCCGGGAAAAAGCGCCTCGACGTCGTGCTTCGGCACGTCGCGATAGAGGCGCAGCGTGATCCCGCCCGGGCGCGCGCCGATCTTGCCGTCGAGCCGGCGCGAATCGGCGAAACGCGCCGCTCCCTTGAAGCGGGCATACAGGCAGAAGCGATCGAGGCGCAGCAGCGTCGTGCGCCGGCTGGAGAGCCCGAACCAGCGCTTCTCGACGTGCGGCACCGAGACCTCGGCGCGCCGCCACGCCGACAGCTCTTCGAAGTCGGCGAGGTCGAGCTCGATGCGCAGCCCGAACGCCGCGTTGCGCCGCATCGCCTCGGCCAGCTCCTCGACCGGAAGCGGCGTGAAGTTGGCGCGCTGCAGCAGGCGGCGGAGCGTGCCCTGCAGGTCGCGCGCCAGCACTCGCTGGTCGTCGGAGGCGGCGACGGCGTGACCGTCCTGCCCCTCGAGCTGCTCCCATGCGTGCCGCACCCGTTCCTTCACCGCGAGCAGCTCGTGGTGGAAGTGGGCGCGCAGCGCCGCGACGAGGCGCCGGCAGTCGGTTGCCTCGCTCGCGGCGATGGTGCCGTCGCCGACCAGCAGCTCGACCAGCCGTGCCGGATCGAGCGCCAGCGCCGAGTCGGTGGGCCCGGCGCCCGTCGCTTCGCTCATCACGAGCCGCCGGGCGCGATGGCGCCGAGCGGACCGGCGGCGTCGCGCGCCGGCGCGTCCGGCAGCAGCCGCCAGTCGCGGCGCGCGCGGTCGACGAATCCGGGCTCGCCACCCACGTGGCAGGCGGCGACGTCGGCCGGCTCGAGCTTCACCATGTCCTGCGCGTGGCCGACCACGATCGAACGCGCCACCTTGACGTCGCTGCCGCCGAACTTGCGGTTCCTGCGCTCGATGCCGTGGCCGCGATTGTCGACCACGGTGCAGCGGTCGAGCCGCACGACCAGGCCGTCCGGCTGCTCGCTGACCGCGAGGATCCCGGCGGCGCCGTTGCAGGCGACGACGCAGCGCTCCAGCGTGACGCTCGACTTCGGTCCGGTGAAGTTGCCGACGGTGACGCCGATGCCGATCGAGTCCTCGATCCGGCAGTCCTGCAGCCGCAGGGGGCGCCCCGCCGCCAGCAACTGCGCGCCGATCCCGTTCCAGCGGAACTCGCAGCGTTCGAACCGGCTCTCCCCTTCGCACGGCGTGCCGCTGCCGACGACGCACAGCCCGAAGTTGAGGTTCTCGAGGAAGCGGCAGTCGCGCGCCACCACCGGCACGTCGCCGGCCGGCAATTCGAACAGCAGTCCGATGCGCGAGCCGCGGAACTCGCAGCGGTCGAAGGTGAACGGCGCTCCCTCCGCCTCCCGCCCCACCGCGCCGCGCCGCACGAAGCCGGCGCCCTCGGCGCCGTCGAAACGGCAGTCGCGCAGCGCGACGGAGCGCGCCGGGCCGGAGCCCGCGGCGCGGCCGGCGTCGAGCACCAGACCCTCGACGCCGCCGTTGAACCAGGCGCGCGCCACGTCGAGCGCCAGCGCGGCGCCGGCGTCGGCGTGGAGACCGGTCTGCCGCGCCCGCGTGCGCAGGCCGTCGATCCGCAGCGCGAATTCGCCCTCGGCGCGAGTCAGGTCGATGCCGACTTCGACCTCCTCCACCGCGACGTCGACCAGATCGAGCTCGAGCCGCCCCGGCGCGCCGGCGGCGACGATCCCGGTCGCGCCGCCGCGCAGCGTGACGCTCTCGATCGCGACTCGCCCCGACGCCGGCAGCACCACCACCGGCTCCTCCGCGCGCCCGACCCACTCGGTGCTGGCGGCGCCGTTGCCGACGATGCGGACGCCGGCCGGCACGCGGATCGGGAACGGTTCGGCGCCGCCCGCCGCATGGGTGCCGACCTTGAGCCGCACCTCGATCCAGGGCTCCTCCATCCGCGCCCGGATGGCGAATGCCTTCGCCAGCGTCCGGAACGGCTTGTCGGCGCTGCCATCCCCGCCGGCGTCATCCCCGCTGCGCGCGTCGACCCACACCTGCGGCGGCACGACCGCGGACGGATCGGCGACCGCCGCCGCGTGGCCCGCCATCGCCATCGCCCACGCCAGCTCGACCAGGAGACTCATCGTCGCGCCCCTCCGCCGCCTTCCGCCAGCGCGCAAAGGTCTCGCGCGGCGGATTCACGTAGCCGTGGCGCACTCCGGGATAGCGCGCGCGCAGGTGGCCGAGCAAGCGGCGCATCCCGAGCGCCGGCGTGCCGGGCGCGAGCCCGATCACGTCGCAATAGGCATCGGGGTCGATGTTCAGGTTGCGCCACTGGATGAGGTCGAGCCCGGTGCGCTCGATCAGCGCCTCGAGCGCCGCGACCTCCGCCACGCTGTCGGTGAATCCCGGGAACGCGAGGTAGTTGATCGACGCCAGGCCGTTCGCCCGTTTCGCCGCCTCGATCGAGCGCGCGACCGCCTCGAAGCCGTAGGTCAGCGGCCGGTAGTACGCCGCGTAGGCATGCGGTTGCGCGCTGTTCAGGCTGACCCGAATCGAGTCGAGCCCGGCGGCGAAAAGGCGCGCCACCGCCTCGGGCCGGCTGCCGTTCGTGTTGAGGTGCAGCGTGCCGCGCCGCGTCCGCGCGCGGATCGCGTGACAGATCGCCTCGATCCGCTCCGCCTGCAACAGCGGCTCGCCTTCGCATCCCTGGCCGAAGGAGACCATCGCCCGCGGCGCCGTCTCGAGGTGCGGCAAGACGAACTGGAGCACCTCGTCGACTTCCGGCACGAAGGCGAGTCGATCCTGCGGCGACGGGATCGGCGCATCGGGCTGCGCCGAGATGCAGCCGACGCAGGCGGCGTTGCACGCCGGCGCCAGCGGCACCGGGCACTCCCAGCGCTGGTGGAACAGGTTCTTCGCGTTGGCGCAGCCCCACTCGAGCGCGCAGTTGCGACCGAGATGCTCGATCAGCCGGTTCGCCGGCCAGCGCTTGCGCAGGTGCGCCACGCGCTGGCGGAGCCGCGCATCGGCGCGCGGGTCGGGGTCGTGCTTGACGTCGCGCTCGACCCGCGCGGCGGGGACGTGGAAGCTCCCCTTCCACCAGCACAGCGCCGCATAGCTGAACAGCGGCAGGAGCGGCGCGCCCGCCTCGCGCTCGAACGCCGCGAGCCCGAACACCGACCAGCCGGGCGGCAGGAACGCGGCGGCGGCACCATGGCCCGGCAGCGGCGAGCGACCGGCGGCGGTGAAGCCGATCGCCGTGCGGCCGGGCAGCGCGTAGAGCGAGGCGCCTCTCGGCAGCGGCACCAGCTCGGCCGGATCGATCGGCAGCATCTCGCGCCCGCAGCGGCGCGCCGGCGCGACGCCCGGCAGTTCGATCAAGGTGCCGTCGGCCATCGCCACGACGGCGCAGGGCGGTGCCGCCCGGCGCGCAGTTCCGCGCGCGCGTGGCGCGCCGCGCGAGATCGTCGCCGCCGGCGTCACGGAATGATCGACACCCGGGTGGCGTTGCTGCCGTAGACCGGCCGGTTGCCCCAGACGTAGGCGGCCCAATGCGTGTCGACCCCGGCCAGCGCCGGATCGAGCGGGCCGCCGGTGTCGATCGTCGCCAGCGCGCTGCCGGTCGCATCGAGCACGCCGAGGGTGTTCTGGAAGAACGCGCCGTTCGCCTGCGAGAAAGTGAGCTCGAACAGCGAGTCGTAGTCGAGCGGCAGGTGGACCGGTCCGACGTCGAAACCCGTCGTCGTCGACATGCTGCCGAGCAGCCAGTAGCTCTCGCCGCCGTGGTTCGGCCCGATGTTCACCGTGAAGTTCACCACTCCGCCGGTCGCCGCCGACACCTGGTCGATGTCGCTGTGGCAATCGAGGTGGACGTCGTCGGTGACCATGCCGAGGAACGAGCCGTCATCCGCCGGGAAGAACGGCCGGACGTGATGCGCGGACGACGCGAGCCCGATGTAGTCGCCGAGGTACCCCGCGCCGGTGGCGCCGAAGTCGAAGCCGGCGTCGGAGACGACGTGCTCGCTCCACTTGCCGCCGCCGTTCGAGCTGCGCGCCACCCAGTTCCAGAGCAGGTAGTTCGCGGGGTCGAGCCGGCAGTCGTAGAAGGTGAGGTTCACGTTTCCGTGCGGGTCGACGTCGATCCACGGGAAGAGCTGGTGCGCGCCGGTGGTGTCGCCGACGTTGACGTTGCTCTTGTTCCAGGTGGCGCCGTCGTCCGCCGAGCGGATCACCCAGACGTCGGCGTTCTTCGGCGTGCCGCCCCAGCGGTGGTAGGCGATGTAGATGCGACCGTCGTAGGGCCCGCCCGAACTGTCCACCGCGATGCTGAAGATGTCGAAGATGCGGAAGAAGTTGTTGGGCAGGACGAACGGGACCTGCAGGTAGCTCCCGGCGGTGATGTCGGCGGCGAACGTGGTGCCGCCGTCGCGCGAGACGTCGACGCGAATCTCGAGGTCGCCGCGGTCGGCCCACATCACCCAGAGTTCGCTGCCGGGGCCGTAGGCGACGTCCGGCGAGATCGCCTGCTTGCCGTTCACATCGTCGATCCGCTGCACGTCACGCCAGCTGGCGCCCTCGTCGTCGGAGACCGCGGTGAACACCGTGTCGCCCTGGCTGGTGAAGAAGCGATCCCACGCCAGCGCCACCTGGCCGTGCCACGGCCCGCCCGACAGGTCGCAAGCCGACTGCACCTTGTCGTTCGCCGAGTGGAGGTCGACCAGCACCGGCGCCAGCCAGGAGAGACCGCCGTCCTGCGAGCGGTAGGAATAGACGCCGCTGCCGCCCGCCCCCCAGTACTGCAGGATCGAGATGACCGGAACGCCGCTCGGCGTGATCACCACCGTGGGATCGCCGTTCAGCGCGAAGCCCGGCTCGTTGGGGAAGATGCCGGACGTCCAGGTCGCGCCGCCGTCGAAGGTGGTGTACCAGACCGTCTGGGCGAACCCGGCAGCGAAGTCGATGGCGACGCCGACGACGTGGTCCTCGTCGTTCGGATCGATGGCGATCGACGACTCGCACTGGAGGTTGCCGCGACCGTCGTCGAGCGGCACGTCGGGGCCATCGGGCGGCGCCGGGGTGCGTTTCTGCGCGGCGCGATTCACGTGCGCCCGCATCCGGGCGCGCAACGCGGCATCACGGTCCCCCATCACCGGGCCGAGCGGTTCGTCGGCGGCGCTCCCGGCCTGGGCCGACGCGCAGGGTGCCGCCGCCGTCAGGAGCGCGCCGACGAGGGTCAGCGCACCTGCCATCACCCTGACGCGAACGCACCGATGCGCCATGGCTCTGACTCCTCACCTGGGTCGCAGTGGGCGAACCGTCGCGTCGCTTCCGACCGGCACGATCTCCCGTCCAAGCACTCTCCCGTCCACGCACACCGGCGCGAGCGGGGCGGGTGAATCGAGTCAGCCGAATCGAGTCAGGCGATTCGAGGCGGCGGCCTCGGGGCGGTGGACGGGACGGGAGGAATGGTGCGTCCGAGAGGATTCGAACCTCTGACCTTCGGCTTCGGAGGCCAACGCTCTATCCAGCTGAGCTACGGACGCATCGCTTCACCCGCCCGCGGGCGGCGAAGCGGGGCGCCATGCTGCCGGGGCGGCGGCGCGAGTCAAGCGGCGGGCGGCTCACGGCCCGCCGTAGCCGAGCGCTTCCATCTGCCGCTGCTGCTCCGGGTCGAGCGCCGCGCGCTGCGCCGCCATCCCCTGCGCCTCGAGCGCCGCACGCCGCGCCGCGAGCAGTGCGCGCAGCCGCGTGGAGCGTTCGGGCTCCGCCAGCAGGAGGTCGCGCCGCTCGGCCGGGTCGGCGACGCGGTCGAACAACTCGGCCACGTCGCGCCGGCCGGCGTAGTCGACGCGCGTCTCGATCAGGCGGGACGGCCAGCTCTGCAGCAGGAATGCCTGCCCCTGCCGCTCGCGCTCGAGCTGCGCCACCAGCGGCAGGTCGCGCTCGAACTCGCCGCCGGTCAGCAGCGGCACCAGCGACTGGCCGTCGCCGAAACGGCCGCCGGCGCCACCCACGCTCGGCAGCTGGCCCGCCAGTTCGAGCAGCGTGGCAGCGACGTCGACCAGGCCGACCGGCGCCGCCACCCGCGCCGGCGCGATGCCCGGTCCGCAGAGCAGCAGCGGCACGTCGACCACCTCGCGGTGCAGCGTGAAGCCGTGGCCGAAGCCGCCATGGTCGAACAGCTCCTCGCCATGGTCGGCGGTGATCACCACCAGCTCGTTCTGGCCGGCGGTGGTGGCGCGGCGGCGGGCGAGGAAGCGGCCGAGCACATCGTCGGTCCAGGCGATCGCGGCGTCGTAGCGATCCTCGAGGTCCTGCACGTCGGCCGGCGTCACGTCGGCCCGCCGCGCGACCTCCCCCTTGCGCATGACCTCCTTCCAGACCTCGCTCTGGAACGGGAAGTCGCGTGAACCCGGGCGGCGGAAGCGGTCGCGGAACGCCTCCGGGGCGACGTAGGGGCCGTGCACGTTCATCACGTGCAGCCAGCAGAAGGTCGGTCGGCCGTCGTCCTGCGCCAGGAGCGCCTCGGCGTGGGCCACCAGCTCGCTCACGTCGGGATATTCGCGCGCCTTGTCGCTGTCGTCGAACCAGAACTGGTCGAACCCCTGGTCGAAGCGGAACTGCGGCGAGGCGTTCGGATTGCCCGACACGGCGAGCGTGCGCCAGCCGGCGGCCGCGAGGCGTTCCGAGATCAGCTCGAGCTCGTCGGGAAGCACCGAGTACTCGTGGGCGCCATGCCGCGCGGCGTGCAGCCCGGAGAGGAGCGACGCGGTGCTGGGCTCGGTCCAGCTGCTGGCGGCGAGGCAATGCTGGAACCGCGCGCCCGCGGCGGCGAAGGCGTCGAGGTGCGGCGACGTCGGCCGACCGTAGCCGTAACAGCCCAGATGGTCCTGGCGCAGCGTGTCGATCACGATCAGCAGGACATTGCGCGGCGCGACCGCAGGCAGCGCCGCGCCGGCAGCGCCGGCCGCCCCGCCGTCGTCCGGCGCACGCGCCGGCTGCGCCGCCGCCAGCATGCAGCCGGCGAGCGCCGCGCCGCATGTCGCCCACCACGCACCCTTGGCAAGCCCGGTCACGGTCTGAAGAATCTCCCGGCTCGCAGGCCCCCCGGCCCGTCGCTCCTTGGAAACGCCGCGAATGGTACGCATCCCGCCCGCCCCGCCAACCCATGCCGACCTCCGCGTCGCCGTCGTGCGCTCGCGCTTCAACGAGGAGGTCACGGCACGGCTCGCCAGCGGCGCGGTGGCGGCGTTCCGCGCGGCCGGGATCCCGGCGGCGCAGATCTTCGAGCTCGAGGTGGCGGGCGCCATCGAGCTGGCGTTCGCGGCCGACCTCGCCATCCGCGACCTCGGCGTCGACGCCGTCGCCTGCGTCGGCGCGGTGATCCGCGGCGACACCGATCACTACGAGCACGTCTGCCGCATCGCCGGCGACGCGATCGCGCGCGTCGCGCTCGACCGCCAGGTGCCGGTCGCGTTCGGCGTGCTCACCTGCGACGACGAAGCGCAGGCGCTGGCGCGCGCCGGAGGCGCCGCGGGCAACAAGGGAACCGACGCCGCGCGCACCGCGCTCGAACTGGCGCTGCTCGCGCGCGCGACCCGCGCCCACGGACGGAGCTGACCGATGCGCCGCCGCACCCGCGCCCGCGAGCTCGCGCTGCAGTTCCTCTACACGCTCGAGGTCCGCGGCGGCGATGCCCGCGGCGAACTCGACAACTTCCTGGTCGACTCCGGTGCCTCGCGCATCGCGCGGTCGTTCGCCACGCACCTCGTCGACGGCGTGCGGCGCGAGCAGTCCGCCCTCGACGCCGCCATCGGCGCCACCGCCGCCAACTGGTCGCTGTCGAGGATGCCGCCGGTCGACCGCGCCATCCTGCGGCTCGGCGCCTTCGAGCTGCTCCACTCGGCCGACGTGCCGGTGAAGGTCGCGCTGAACGAGGCGATCGAGCTCGGCAAGCGCTACTCGACCGCGCAGAGCGGCTCGTTCATCAACGCAATCCTCGACAAGCTGAAGGCGCGCCGCACGCTGCCCGCCGAGCCGAAGGACGCTCCCGACGCGCGCGACGAGGAAGAGGTGCTGCCGCCCGAGACCGAGGACGCCCGATGATCTTCGCCCGGCTGCGCGAGAGCCTGCGCAACACCCGCGAGAAGCTGGCCGGCGGCCTGTCGCGCCTGTTCGGGCTGAAGCGCGAGCTCGACGACGCGTTCCTCGCCGAGCTCGAGGCGGTGCTGTTCGCCGGCGACCTCGGGCCGGCCGGCCGCGCCACCATCGAGCAGCTGCGGGCCGAGTACCGCGAACGGAAGCTGAAGAGCAGCGACGACGTGCGCGCACGGTTGCGCGCGTTGCTGCGGGCGCGGCTCGGCGCCACCGTGCCGGACCTGCGGCGCGCAGCGAGCGGCCCGACCGTGGTGCTGGTGGTCGGCGTCAACGGCTCGGGCAAGACCACGTCGGTGGCCAAGCTGGCGAAGCACTGCCAGCGCTCCGGCCGCACGGTGATGGTGGTGGCGTGCGACACGTTCCGGGCCGCGGCGGTCGAGCAGTTGGCGACCTGGGCAGAGCGTCTCGACGTGCCGATCGTGCGCAAGGAGGCGGGCGCCGATCCGGCGGCGGTCGCGTTCGACGGCGCCGAGGCGGCGCTGCTCCAGGGCATCGACGTGCTGATCGTCGACACTGCCGGCCGGCTGCACACGCGCGACGACCTGATGCAGGAGCTCGGCAAGGTGCGCCGGGTGCTCGACAAGAAGATCCCGGGCGCGCCGCACGAGACGCTGCTGGTGCTCGACGCCACCACCGGCCAGAACGCCATCCGCCAGGCCGAGGTCTTCACCCAGGTGGTGCCGCTCACCGGCGTCATCCTCGCCAAGCTCGACGGCACGGCGAAGGGCGGCGCGGTGGTCTCGATCCGCGAGCGGCTCGGCATCCCGGTCCGCTTCGCCGGCGTCGGCGAGAAGCCGGACGACTTTGAGCCGTTCGACCCCGAACGCTTCCTCGACGCGTTGCTGGAGGATGGCGGCACGGCGGAGCAGGGGGACGGCGCCCCGTGACCGCATGCCTGCTGGTCGCGGCGCTGTGGCTGGTCGCATTGGCGATGCAGCCGCTCGCCTTCGACCTGCTGGCGCTCAAGCGGTCGGCGCTGCTGCTGGCGACGCTGCCGCTCCTGTTCACGCGGGAGCTCGGTGCGGCGCTGACGCGACCGCTGTGCGGTCCGCTGCGCCTCGTCGGGATCGCCGTCGCACTCGCGCTGCCGCTCACCGTCCTCGGCCGCGAATTCGGCCAGGAACAGGCGGCCGCGCTGCCGGCCGCCTGCGTCGCGCTGCAGGCGCTGCTCGAACTGCTGCTGTTCGCCGCGATCGGGCTGCTGGCGCGTGAGGTGGCCTGGGAGCGGGCCGGAACGGTGTTGCGCGGCGTCATGCTGCTCGGGGGGAGCCTCGCGCTGCTGGCGCTGCTGCAGGCGGCGGGGCTCGCGCCCTGCGACGGCCTCGGCACGACCGGCGTCGCCGTGGCGACCTTCGGCAACTCGAACGCGTTCGCCGCGTTCGCGGCGCCCTGCCTCGCCATCGCCGTCGCGTTCGCCGCGCGGGCGGCGGGTGGAGTCGGCG
>VGYY01000066.1 GCA_016872815.1 Planctomycetota bacterium | reverse complement strand
AACGAGACGTGCCCGAGGTCGATCAGCCCCTTCGAGAACGAGTCGGCGAAGTGGCGCGCGATCGACGTCTCGACCAGGAAGCGCTCGATCGACTCGACGCCGATGAAGAAGGCGAGGAACGGCACCAGCAGGAGCAGCAGGTTGAACACCGTCGCCAGCAGCGCGGCGAGGATCTGCGACTGGGTCAGGCTCGAGGCGAACAAGCCCGCCGCGGTGAACAGCGCGCCGAGCAGCAGGATGCCGAGATAGCTCGTGGCGAGCGGCCCGGCGTCCGGGATCGCGCCGTAGGACTTGGCGATGGCCAGGTAGAGCAGCGAGGGCACCCAGATCGAGGCGTAGAAGGCCAGCCCGGCGAGGAACTTCGCCAGCACCACCTCGACCTCGGCCACCGGCGCGGTCAGCAGCATCTCGAGCGTGCCGGAGCGCCGCTCCTCGGCGAACTGGCGCATGGTCAGCAGCGGCGGCACCAGCACCAGCACCAGCCAGACCAGCGGCGACTCGCCGAAGAAGAGGCGGACGGTGTCCTCGACGTTGCCCTGCGACAGCTGCAGCGCGAAGTAGAACGAGAAGCCGTTGAAGATCAGCGCCACGGTCAGGACGAGGTAGTGGATCGGCGTGAGGTACAACGACTCGACCTCGCGCGCGAGCAGGATCGCGAGCTGGCGCACCATCCTCATTTGGCGGTCTCCCCGCCGGCAGCGCCGGTCACTCCGAGCGCGGTCGCCGCCGCCGCGGCCTCCTCGGCGCCGGTGCGCTGCGCCGCCTGCGCGGTGATGTGGAGGAAGAGCTCCTCCAGCGTGCGCTGCTGGCGATGCAGCTCGCGCAGCGGCAGGCCGGCCTGGCGCAACGCGGCGGCGATCGCCTCGCGCGGATCGGCGCGGTCGGGCTCGAGCGTCACCCGGACCCAGCCGTCGGCGAGCTCTTCGGCGCGGCTCGCCTTGGCGCACTGGCGCAGGATCGGCGCGAGGACCTGCAGCGCCGCGTCGCGGGCCGCCTTCACCTCGACCTGCACCCGCGGCGCCTCCTGCAGGCGCTCGGCCAGCTCGCCGACCCGGCCGTTCGCCAGCAGCCGCCCCTTCTGGATGATCATCACGCGGGTCGAGATGCTCTCGATCTCGGCCAGGACGTGCGACGAGAGCAGCACCGTGTGCTCGTGCGCGAGGCCCTTGATCAGCTCGAGGACCTCCTTGCGCTGATGCGGGTCGAGGCCGCCGGTCGGCTCGTCGAGGATCAGCAGGCGCGGACGCGAGATCAGCGCGTCGGCGAGCCCGACGCGCTGCCGGTAGCCCTTCGACAGCTGGCCGACGATGCGTCGCCGCATGTGCAGCAGCCCGCACTGCCCCATCGCGCGCTCGACCGCGGACTTCGCGTCGCGCGCGGCGACGCCCTTCAGCCGCCCGCGGAAGTGGAGGTACTCCTCGACCCGCAGCTCGGGATAGAGCGGGACGTTCTCGGGCAGGTAGCCGAGCAGTTGCCGGATCTGCAGCGATTCGGCGAGGACGTCGAGGCCGGCGACGCGGACGGTGCCGGCGGTGGCCGGCGAGTAGCCGGTGAGGATGCGGATCGTCGTCGACTTGCCGGCGCCGTTGGGGCCGAGGAAGCCCATGACCTCGCCCTCGGCGACGTCGAAGCTGACGTCCGAGACGGCGAGCACGTCGCCGTAGCGCTTGGTGAGGTTCTGAACGGAGATCAAGGTTTCGTGTGCGCTTGCGGGGGAAACGAAGGGGCCCGGCATGATCCGGGCCCTTCGCTGCAAGTCAAGTCAGCGCAACCACTTGCCAGTGCAGTCGGGGCCTGGTCCGGACGCCACGCGACAGCGTTGCCGCCGCGCTCGCCCGGCCCGAGCGCGAATCGCGTTCCGCCGCCGCCCCAGCGCGACCGCCGGCCGGTTCCGGAGCGCCGCCGCCCAACCCGCCGCGACTCAGTCCCTCGCCGCCCGCCGCCCGCGCGTAGGCGGAGCGAGACAAGGCAGATACGAGGAGAAGTCACCCGAAGTCTGGCTCCGAAAGGAGCCAACGAGGGTACTTCGAAGTAGATGCCCTGTCGCAGCCCGCCTACTTCACTTCGAATTCGGCGTCGACAACGTTCTCGTCGTCCTTGCCGCTCTTGGTCGCCTTGCCTCCGGTCGGCGGCGCCTCGCCGCCCGGGGCGGCGCCCGGTCCGCCCGCCCCGCCGCCGGCGTTCGCCTGCGCGTAGAGCTGCTCGGAGATCTTGTAGAGCGCCTGCTGCAGCGCCTCGAGCGCCGACTTGATCGCGTCCGGGTCGGCCGACTTGGTCACGCCGTCGAGCGCGTCGCGCTTGTCCTGGATCGTCTTCTTCACGTCGGCCGGGATCTTCTCGCCGTGCTCCTTCAACGCGCGGTCGGCCTCGATCACCGCCGCTTCGGCCTTGTTCTGCAGCTCGACCAGTTCGCGGCGCTTCTTGTCCTCGCCGGCGAACTTCTCGGCGTCGCGCCGCATGCGCTCGACCTCGTCCTTCGACAGGCCCGAAGACGACTCGATCTTGATCGACTGCTCGCGCTTGGTGCCGAGGTCGCGGGCGTGCACGTTGAGGATGCCGTTGGCGTCGATCTTGAACGTCACCTCGATCTGCGGCATCCCCATCGGCGCCGCCGGGATGCCGTCGAGCTTGAAGCGGCCGAGCGTGCGGTTGTCGGCGGCGAACTCGCGCTCGCCCTGAAGCACGTGGATCTCGACCTGCGTCTGGTTGTGCGACGCGGTCGAGAAGGTCTCCTTCTTCTCGGTCGGGATGGTGGTGTTGCGCTCGATCAGGCGGGTCATGACGCCGCCCTTGGTCTCGATGCCGAGCGACAGCGGCGTGACGTCGAGCAGCACGAGGTCGGCCGCCTCGCCGGTGAGCACCGCGGCCTGGATCGCCGCGCCGACTCCCACCACCTCGTCGGGGTTGACCGTGCGGTTCGGCTCCTTGCCGAACAACTCCTTCACCAGCGCCTGCACCGCCGGGACGCGGGTCGAACCGCCGACGAGGATCACCTCGTCGACGTCGGCGGGCTTGAGCTTCGCGTCGCGCAACGCCGACTGGCACGGGCCCTTGCACCGGTCGAGCAGCGAGTCGATCAGCTGCTCGAACTTGGCGCGGGTGACGTTCATCTGCAGGTGCTTCGGACCGCTCGAGTCGGCGGTGATGAAGGGCAGGTTGATCTGCGCCTGCATCGACTGCGAGAGGTCGCACTTGGCCCGCTCGCAGGCGTCGCGCAGGCGCTGCAGCGCCATCACGTCCTGGCGCAGGTCGATCTTGTTCTCGCGCTTGAACTCGTCGGCGACCCAGTTGATGAGCGCCTGGTCGAAGTCGTCGCCGCCGAGGTGGGTGTCGCCGTTGGTGGAGAGCACCTCGAAGACGCCGTCGCCGATGTCGAGGATCGAGACGTCGAAGGTGCCGCCGCCGAGGTCGAACACGGCGACGCGGCCCTGCTTCTTCTTGTCGAGGCCGTAGGCGAGCGCCGCCGCGGTCGGCTCGTTCAGGATGCGCTCGACGGTGAGGCCGGCGATGGCGCCGGCATCCTTGGTCGCCTGGCGCTGCGAGTCGTTGAAGTAGGCCGGCACGGTGATGACCGCGCGCGTGACCTTCGAGCCGAGGTAGGTCTCGGCCGCTTCCTTGAGCGCGGTGAGGATCATCGCGCTGATCTCGGGCGGCGTGTACTGCTTGCCGCGCACGTCGACCTTGACCAGTTCCTCGGCCCCGCCCACGACCTTGTACGGGACCATCTTCTCCTCGGTCCCGACCTCGCTGTGGCGGCGCCCCATGAAGCGCTTGATCGAGTAGACGGTGTTCTTCGCGTTCGTCACCGCCTGGCGCCGCGCGGCGTGGCCGACGATGCGCTCGCCGTTGTCCTGGAAGCCGACGACGGACGGCGTGAGGCGCGCCCCTTCGGCGTTGGCGATCACGACCGGCTGACCGGCTTCCATGATCGCGACGACCGAGTTGGTGGTGCCGAGGTCGATGCCGATGACCTTCGAGCTACCCGACATGTCCGAATCTCCGTGGCAGGTTGCAGCGGGCGACGAGGCGCGTCCGCCTGTCTGGTGACACGGCGCTAGACCAAATCGCGTGCCCATCTCCCCCCGGGGTCGCCCCGGGGAGGGCCGACAGGATGGCGCACCGCCCCGGCGAGCTGGCGCGACCGCGACAAAGTGTCGCTCAACCCGGAGGAGGCGGAACGTCGCCGGGCGGCGGCGCGGGCGGCGGCGCGGTGCGCAGCAGCAGGCGGAACGAGGTGCCGCGACCCAGCTCGCTGTCGAAGGAGAGCGCGCCGCCGAGCTCCTCGAGGATCCGCCGCGCCGTCGGCAGGCCGAGCCCGCTGCCGCCGGCCTTGGTCGAGAAGTAGGGATCGAAGATCTGCGGCCGGGCATCGACCGGAATGCCCGGGCCGTTGTCGATCACCAGCACCTCGACGCCGTCCTTCGCCCGCCGGCTGCAGACCAGCACTTGCTCGCGCCCGCTCTTCTCGGCGGCCGGTCGCTGCGTCAGCGCATCGAACGCGTTGTTCAGCAGGTTGAGCAGCGCCTGCTTCACGTAGTTCGCGTCGATCAGCACGTCGGGCAGGTCGGGCTCGAGCACCAGCTGCACGTCGACGCCGGCCGCGTGCGCCTTGGCGGCCCAGAATTCGACCACTTCGCGCAGCAGGGCGTTGGCCGACTGGCGCACCGGTTCGAGCTTGTAGCCGCGCGCGAAGCGCAGGAACCCGTCGAGGATCTCCTCGAGACGCGCCACCTCGCGCTCGAGCACGCCGACCCGCTTCAGCATGCGCTGCTCGCGCGGGCTGCCCTGCGCGTCGAGCTCCTCGCGCAGCATCTGCAGGTTGACCGACATCGCCGACAGCGGGTTCTTGATCTCGTGCGCGAGCCCGCTCGCCAGGGTGCCGAGGAAGGCGAGTCGCGACTGCCTGCTCTTGTTTTCGCCGCCGGCCATGCGTTGCATTGTGCCCGTGCGAGGGCCGCGATGAAGACGCCGATCCTGCCCGCCCACGACGCGGAGTCGATCCGCGCCGCCGTCGTCGCTGCGGCCGCCGCCCTGCGTCGCGGCGAAGTCGTGGCGGTGCCGACCGAGACCGTCTACGGGCTGGCGGCGCTGCCCGGACACGCGGCGAAGCTGGTCGCGGCCAAGGGGCGGGACGAGGGCAAGCCGTTCGCCTGGGCCTTCGCCGATCGCGCCGCCGCGGCGACCCTGGTCGACCTCTCCGCCCGCGGTCCGCGCAAGCTCGCGGAGCGCTTCTGGCCGGGCCCGCTGACGCTGGTGGCCCGGCGCCGCGATGGCGACGGGACGCTGGGGGTGCGCGTGCCCGGCCACCCGTTCTGCACGGCGCTGCTGCGCGAGCTCGGCACGCCGCTGCTGCTGACCAGCGCCAACCGCTCGGGCGCGCCTGATGCGGTCGATGCCGCCGGGGTCGCGGCGGCGCTCGATGGCGCGATCGCGCTGATCGTCGATGGCGGACGCGCGGCGCTCGGCCAGGCGAGCACCGTCGTGTCGTTCGCGGCGGAGCGGCCGCTGATCCAGCGCGAAGGGTTGATCGATCGCTCGATGGTGCTGCGCACCGCCGCACGGCAGGTGCTGTTCGTCTGCTCTGGCAACACCTGCCGCAGCCCGATGGCGGAGGCGCTGCTCCGTGCGCGCTGGGCCGCTCGGCTCGGCCTCGCACCCGGCGACCTGCTCGCCCACGGGGGCGCGGTCGGCAGCGCCGGGACCGGAGCCCGCGCCGGAGAGCGGGCGAGCGAGGAGGCGGTGGAACTGCTCGCGGCGCGCCAGATCGACCTGACTTCGCATCGGGCGCGGCCGGTCAGCCTCGATCTGCTGCGAGCCGCCGATGAGGTGCTGGCGATGACGGCCGGTCACCTCGGTCAATTGCGCCAGCGCGCACCGGAGCTCGCGGCGCGCTGCGTCCTGCTCGACCCCGATGGCAACGACATCGCCGACCCGATCGGCGCGGGGATGCGCGCCTACCGTCAGTGCCTCGGTCAGATCGAGCGCGCGCTCGAGCGGCGCTTCACCGACCTGCTCGGTTGAGCCGGCCGGCGGCGCGCGAGCGCGCTCACCGTGCCGGAGTTCTCAGGCGACGGAACCCGTCTGCAACTTGGAAGCGAGCCGGATCGTCTTCAGCCGCTCGCGCACGCGACGGCGCTCCCGGACGCTCGGCTTCTCGTAGTAGGCGTGGCGCTTGATCGCCTTGGTGACGCCTTCGTTGTTGCAGATCTTGCGGAGGCGGCGGAGCGTCTTCTCCAGCGGCTCGCCTTCCTTCGGTTGCACTCGGATCATGGGGCTCCAGGTCTGAAAAACGGCACTGCCGGAACGGCACGCTGCTGGGATCGGACCCCTTCGCGGCGCTGCCGCACGGCGGGCCCAAGACCGGGCTTTCGGACGATGGCGGGCGCGAACTCCAGTTTCCGGCTCACGCCGGGATCTGCTCCTCTTCGGCACGAATCACCGCCAGCACCTCGGCCGGCGTCTTCGCCTCGAGCAGCGCCGAACGGAACTCGGCGCGCGCGAACAGCTGGGCGATCCCCGCCAGCACCCGGAGGTGCTCGCGGCTCTGCTTCCGGGGCGTCACCAGGCAGACGAGCGTCCGGGTCGGCTGGCCATCGATGGCGTCGAAGTCCATGCCGCGGGCGAGGATGGCGAGGCTGACCAGCGTCGACTGGATCGGCTCGTCCATCCGGGAGTGCGGGATGGCGAAGCCGTCCTGCATCCCGGTGCTCGACTGCTTCTCGCGCTCCGTGAGCCCCTTCAGGATCGGGTCGCGCCAAGCCGGCTGCGCCTGCTTCGATGCCACCAGCAGGTCGGTCAACCGCTCGATCACCCCCCATTTGTCCATGCCATCCAGCCCGACGACGATCGCGGACTCGGGGAGGACGGCAGAGAGACGCATGAGGGATGGATGACGCGTGGTTCGAGGGAAAGGGGGCGAACGGCCGCGAGGGGGCGGGACGATACGGCGCCCCGGTGAGAGGCGCAAGCAAGCGCGAGCGGCGACGGCGCCGGCGATTCCGCGGGGGAATACGCTCGGCACGTCCGGGTCGAAGCGCCTTCGACACGCGCGCATGGAAAGCCACTGCGCCCGCGATACAATCCGCCGACTTCGCCGCTTAACACCTTGATTTTGCGAGGTTTAGGGCGAAGTGACCGCGGTCCGACGCCAGTCGCCGGACGGCGGCAGAAGTTTCGGCGGAGGAAGCGCGGCCACCGGGCAATGGCGCCGGGCGCTGCGTCACGCGGCGAAAGTGGGAAGCGCCGATCCGGTGCAGGGATCGGGCTTCGAGCGGACTACGAAGGAGGGGCGGAGTGCTTACCGCAGCGAGCTCTCGGATCGACCTGCCGGCCGCGGGTCGTGCGCCGGCGAACCGACTGCAGCGGCCATCCCGCGGTGCCGGGCGCGGTGCCGTGCGCGCGGTCGCCGCCGGCATTGCCTGGCTTGCGCTTGCCGTCGGCGTCGCGCCTGACGCGGCCGCCCAGGCGGTCCAGCCGCAGGGCGACGACTACGTGATCACGTTCGACGAGATCACCGGCACGGATCTCTCGGAGTTCATCGCTTCGTACCAGCGCATCACCGGCAAGGTGATCCACTACGAAGAGAAGGACATCAAGGACACCAAGATCTTCCAGCTCGGCAGCAAGCGCGTGCCGAAGGACCGGCTCGACGTCTACTTCGGCGCCGTGCTGCGCAACCTCGAATACCTGATCGTGCAGTTCGGGCCGGAGGACGCCGGCTTCCTCGCGCTGCGCAAGCTCGGCCAGCAGGCGCGCGGTCAGCAGGCGCTGAAGACGCAGGCGCAGATCGTGCTGCCGAGCGAGCTGTCCCGCCTCGCCGACAACCCGGGCCTCCTGGTGACGACGTCGATCACGACGAAGTACCTGCCGGCGCGCGAGGCCGTGACCACGCTCAACCTCTACTTCTCCGACACCGCGACCGAGAGCATCCGCAACATCGAGGGCACCGACACCATCCTGATGACCGGTTTCGCCAACAACCTGCAGGGGATCGTGCGCCTGCTCGGCGAGATCGACCGGCAGCCCGACGACTTCTATCCCCGGCTGGCCAAGCGCAAGCTCGATCACGCGGTGGCGGACGAGATCCAGCCGGTGCTGAAGGAGCTGATCGACGCCTACATCGGCAACACGTCACGTGCCGGAGCCGGCGGCCAGGGCGGTCGCCAGCAGCGCAACCCGGCCAGCGTCGGCTCCGAGCCCGAGCCCAACGTCATCGCCGACCAGCGTTCCAACACGCTCTTCATCACCGCCGGCACCAAGACGATGGAGAAGGTGCTGGCGTGGATCGACCAGCTCGACGTCGAGGTCGACCCGCGCGGCGACACGCACGTCTACCGCCTGCGCAACGCCAAGGCGGAGGACCTCGCCAACGTGCTCCAGAGCGTCGTCGACGGCTCGCGTACCAGCGGCAGCAGCAGCCGCCGCGGCGGCGGCCCGGCGGGCGGCGGGCCACAGGGCGGCGGCGTGCCGGGCGCCTCGGGCGGTACCGGGACCGGCGAGCAGCCGGTGGTGATCGTTCCCGACGTCGACACCAACTCGCTGGTCATCACCGCCAGCAAGACCCGCTACGCGCAACTGCTCGAGATCATGAAGAAGCTCGACGTGCGCCAGCATCAGGTGCTGATCCAGGCGGCGTTGATCGAGATCACCGACTCCTTGAACGAGATCCTCGGCGTCGAACTGGCGGCGGTCGACGCCAACGCCTCGAGCAGCACCGGCTTCGGCATCACCAGCTTCGGCCTCACCTCGCTGGTCGACACCGACGGCGACGGCTTCCCCGACTCGCGCTCGCTGAACGATGAGCTGAGCAAGGGCATCACCGGCGGCATCTTCGACCCCGACGACTTCGCCCTGCCGTTCGTGCTGCAGGCGGTCGCGACCAGCAGCAACTCGAACATCCTCTCGCTGCCCTCGATCCTCACCAACGACAACGAGGAGGCGACGGTCGAGGCGCAGGACTCGATTCCGTACACCGAGGTCAACCAGACCCAGAACTCCGACACGTCGGGCTACGCCGGCGACAAGGACGCCGGGATCATCCTCAAGATCAGCCCGACCATCAGCGCCGGCGGCTACCTGCGGCTCAACATCGACCTGCAGGTCTCGGCGTTCTCCGGCACGTCGGAGGATCCGACCATCCCGCCGCCGTCGTTGAAGCGCCAGATCGTCACCAGCGTGACGATCCCCGACGGCCACACGATGATCTTCGGCGGCGTCATGACCGACGACCAGCGCCGCCAGGAGGACAAGCTGCCGATCCTCGGCGACCTGCCGCTGATCGGCTTCCTGTTCCGCAACAGCAACGACCAGTCGAAGAAGACCAACCTCTACTTCTTCGTGACGCCGCACATCATCGCCGACGACTTCGCCGCGCTCGACGATCTGACGGCGAAGCACAAGCTCGAGGCGCAGAAGCTCGGCGGCAAGGTCGAGAAGCTGAACCGCTTCTTCACCAGCAACGACGCCGAGATGCAGAAGGTCAGCGACGCGCTGCTCGAGAAGTACTTCGAGATGCCGGCCTACGCCAGCGTCGCCGACCGGGCGAGCGCGGTGCCGGACGTCGCGTCGCCCGGCGCGGAGCGATGAGCCGATGTCCGCGACCCTGCCGGAGCTGCTGAAGAAGGTCGGAGGCCTCGACCAGGAGCGCGTCGACGACTGCCTGCGGTTGCAGCGCGACACCGGGCAGGGGCTCGACAAGATCCTGCTGCAGAAGGGCTGGATGGACGAGGCGGCGGTGCTGAAGCTGTTCGGCGCCTACCTCGGCTACGAGTTCCGGCCGGAGCTGCGCGTCGAGGTCGTGCCGGCCGACTTCATGAAGAAGGTCCCGGTGCAGTTCGCGCGCAGCTACAACCTCTGCGCGGTCGGCCGGCTGGACGGCGTGCTGCAGGTGGCCACCTGCGCGCCGATGGACGTCCACCCGATGGACGACCTGGCCGCCATGGTCGGCGAGGAGGTCGAACCGGTCCTGGCGCCGCGCGCCGAGATCACGACGCTCATCAACCGCTCGTACAAGCACCAGGCCGACCTGGTCGACGAGGCACTCGATCACCTCGAGGACGAGGACATCGTCTCGCTCTCGGCCGAGATCGAGGAAGGCGAGGACCTGCTCGATGTCGCGCACAAGGCGCCGATCATCAAGCTGGTCAACATGGTGCTGTTCCAGGCGCTGAAGATGCGCGCCTCGGACATCCACATCCACCCCTACGCCGACCGCGTCCAGGTCCGCTACCGCGTCGACGGCATCCTCTACGACATGGAGGCGGCGCCGAAGAAGGTGCACGACGCGATCGTCAGCCGCGTCAAGGTCATGGGGAAGATGGACATCGCCGAGCGGCGCCTGCCGCAGGACGGCCGCGCGACGCTGCGCGTCGGCCAGGGCGACGTCGACGTCCGCATCTCGACCGTGCCGACCAGCTACGGCGAGCGCATCGTGATGCGCCTCCTCGACAAGACCATGCGCGTGCTCAAGCTCGAGGAGATCGGGCTCGACGAGGACCACCTCACGACCATCTCGAAGTACCTGCAGTACACGCACGGGATGATCTTCCTCACCGGTCCGACCGGCTCGGGCAAGACGACGACGCTCTATGGCGCGCTGGCGCGCATGGACTCGAAGAAGCTCAACATCCTGACCATCGAGGACCCGATCGAGTACAACATCGAGGGCATCTCGCAGGTGCAGGTGAACGAGAAGAAGGGGCTCACCTTCGCCACCGGCCTGCGCTCGTTCCTGCGCCAGGACCCGGACGTGATGATGGTCGGCGAGGTGCGCGACCGCGACACCGCCGACATCGCCATCCGCGCCGCTCTCACCGGCCACCTCGTCTTCTCGACCGTCCACACCAACGACTCGGCATCGACCGTGACCCGTCTGCTCGACATCGGCATCGAGCCCTACCTCGTCTCCTCCTCGCTGCTGCTGGTGATCGCGCAGCGCCTCCTGCGGCGCATCTGCCCGCGCTGCCGGACGGCGGTGGTGCCCGACAAGGCGATGGAGAAGAAGCTCAAGGCGTGCGGCCTGGTCCCGGCGGTGTTCCCCGACGGGAAGGTGATGGTCGGCACCGGCTGCGACTTCTGCTTCGGCTCGGGCTTCGTCGAGCGCATCGCGATCTACGAGATGCTCGAGATCGACGACGTGGTGAAGGAGCAGGTGATGGACCGGGCCAATGCCACCGCCATCAAGCGCTCCGCCATCGAGCGCGGCAAGTTGCGGACGCTGCGCATGGACGGCATCCAGAAGGTGCTGAAGGGCGTCACGACCATCGACGAAGTGCTGCGTGTGACGCAGCAGGACTGAGCGGCGCCGCCCGATGCCGATCTACGAGTACACCGCCCTCAGCGAGACCGGCCAGACCAAGACCGGCATCCTCGACGCCGACACCGCCCGCGCCGCGCGCGACAAGCTGCGCAAGGACAAGATCCACGTCACCTCGATCCGCGTGGCCAACGAACTGGCCGGCGGCGAGGCGGCGGCCCCGACCGGCAAGGGGCTGTCGCGCGAGATCCGGCTGCCGAAGTGGCTGCAGCGCGGCGCGCGCATCTCCACTGCGGACCTGTCGAACTTCACGCGGCAGTTCTCGACGCTGCTCCACGCCGGCACGCCGCTGGCCGAATGCCTGCAGGTGCTGATCGAGCAGTCGGGTGGGCGGCGGTTCGAGGCGGTCCTGCGCGACGTGCGCGAGCGGGTCACCGGCGGCGATGCGCTGGCGGACGCGCTGGCGAACCACCCGACCGTCTTCAACGAGCTCTACGTCAACATGGTCCGCGCCGGCGAGGCGTCGGGCCAGCTCGACGTCGTGCTGAAGCGGATCGGCGTCTTCCTGCAGCGCCAGGCGCGCCTGAAGAACAAGGTGCAGGCGGCGCTGACCTACCCGCTCATCATGGTCACGGTCGGCACCGCCGTCGTGATCGTGCTGATGAAGTGGGTGGTGCCGAAGATCCTCGCGCTGGTCACGGCCAAGCAGCAGAAGCTGCCGCTGCCGACCGTGGTGCTGCGGGCGGTCTCGGAGTTCTTCGCCGACTACTGGCTGCTGCTGGTGCTCGCCATCCTCGGCGGCTGGGTCCTGCTGATGTCGATGCGCCGGCATCCGAAGGGACGCCGCATCCTCGACCAGGCGAAGCTGTCGATGCCCGTGATGGGCGACCTGTTCCGCAAGCAGGCGATTTCGCGCTTCGCGGTCACCCTCTCCACCCTGATGAAGAGCGGCCTGCCGGTCCTCGACGGCCTGAAGATCGTCAAGAACGTCGTCGACAACACGATCATGGCCGAGATCGTCGGCGTCATCCACGACCGCATCGTGGAGGGCACCGACATCGCCTCGCCGCTGAAGAAGAGCAAGATGTTCCCGGCCGTCGTCGGCCACATGATCGCCATCGGCGAGCAGTCGGGGCAGCTCGACGAGATCCTGTCGCAGCTGGCCGAGTCCTACGACGAGGAGGTCGACGTCGCCACCCAGCGGATGACCGCGGTGCTCGAGCCGATCCTGATCGTCTCCATCGCCGTGATCGTCGCCTTCATCGTCCTGGCCGTGATCCTGCCGATGCTGCAGGTGGGCAAGACGCTGAAGGGCGGCTGAGCCGGGGGACGACCGCGGCGCGACCCGTGGTCGCCCGTGGCCGGACTGTTCCCGGGGTCCGGAAAGCGCGCGGCCCCCGCGGCCGTCTTCCCGGCGGCGCTGCCGGCCCCGGCGCCCCCGGGGAAGCGGGAAGCAGGGACGGAGGTAGGCTGTCTCAGCGCGTACGGGAGCCCCGGCAGCGGCGCTGGCGGTTGCCGGCCTCCTCCGCGCGATCGGTCGAAACACGCTCCCTGAAGGTCGGAAGGTGCTGCCATGGCTCCAGTCGTCCGTGCCCCCCGCCGCCGCGGCGGCTTCACCCTGATCGAGCTCCTGGTCGCCATCGCGATCCTCGGCATCCTCGGCATGGTCGTCGTCTCGAGCCTCTGGGACAACGTCGACGACGCCAAGCAGATCGGCGCCAAGACCAAGGTCGACTCGATCAAGACGATGGTGATGCAGTACCGCCGCATCCACAACGATCTGCCCGGCGATCTCTCGGTGCTGACCGAGGAGGATCCGCGGCACGGCAACCGGCCGTGGCTGCAGTCGGACGAGATCCGCGACACCTGGGGCAACCAGATGATCATCAAGAAGGGCGATCGCCCCGGCGAGTTCGAGATCATCTCCTTCGGCGCCGACGGCATCGAGAACGGCTTCGACCTCACGCTCGGGTACGAGCGCGACATCTCCAGCAATCGCCCGCTGGACGAGGAAGAGGGCCGCCCCTGAGCCGGCGATGAGCGCCCGCCGCGTCGCCGTCCCCGGAGCCCCGCGCCGTCGCGCGCGGAACCGCCGATCCGGCTTCAGCCTGATCGAGCTGCTGATCGTCGTGATGATCTTCGCAGTGATGGTCGTGGTCGGCATCCAGGTCAACGAGATGCTGGGGCCGGAGAGCGAGTTGGCCGCGACCACCGACCGGATCGCCACCTCGATCGCCGACGCGCGCGCCGACGCCATCGTCTGCGGGCGCATCGTCCTGTTCGAGTTCTCGCTCGGCGAGACGGCCGGCACGAAGCAGTACTTCCGCTCGATCCGCGAGGCGCTCCCGGGTCGCGAGGACGAGGTCGACGAGGACCAGTTCCTGCTGACCGTCTCCGACTGGCAGGCGCTCCCCGACTCGGTGCGCTTCGACGCGGTCGTCATCGGCGAGCAGGAGCCGTACACGTCGGGTCTCGTCTCGCTGCCGATCCGGCCCGACGGGACGATGCCGAGCTTCCTGGTGCGGCTGTGGGCCCCCGAACTCGACCCCGAACTGCAGCGCCTGGCCGGCTGGTCGGCGGTGCAGGTCGCCGGCCTGCTCGGCGAAGCGCGCGTGTTCAACCGCTACGTCGAGCCCGAGTTCCTGCGGGAGGACTCGTTCCAATGAACCGCTCCCGCCGCGCCCCCGCCGCCGGCTTCACCCTGGTCGAGGTGCTGGCCGCGCTGGCGATCGTCGCGCTCACCGTCTTCCCCCTGCTGCTCGTCGTCGAGCAGGCCGAGCGCAACACCTACGACGCCAAGTTCGCCACGCTCTGCGCCGGCCGGGTGAAGAGCCTCCTCGCGGAGCTGCGCCGCGAGGCGAAGCCGGGCACCAGCGGGGCCGGCGACTTCAGCTCCATGACCGAAGAGGAGGGGTTCGACGAGCGGTTCGACTTCGCCGACATCCGCTACGAATGGGTCTGCCAGTCGATGGACCTCGCCACCGACGTCGCCCCGAAGGCCGACGAGACCGAGGACGAGGCGCGCGAACGCCGGAGCCGCGAGGAGAAGAAGGCGGAGGCCGAGGACGAGCGCGACGCCGACGAGGCGATCGACGCCCGTTTCCGCGTGCGCTATCTGAAGGTCACCTGCTTCTACAAGCTCGAGGATGGCGAGGATCGCGAGCTCGTCGTCGAGACCTACGTCCCGCCGATGCCGACCCAGGAGCAGCTCAAGATGGAGAACGGGCGCGAGGTCGTTCCGCCGAACAAGGGCAACAACAAGTCGTGAGGCGCATGCCCACGCACCAAGAGGTTCCGATGCAGCTCCCCCGCAGGATCGCCGCCTTCACGCTGGTCGAGTTGATGGTCGCCGTCGCGATCATGGCGCTGGTCATGACCGCGCTGCTCGGCACGGTCCAGGGCACCATCACCGCGCGCGACGAGGCCGAGATCGAGATCGCGAGCGTCCGCGACGGACCGCGGATCCTCGACATGATCGAGCGCGACCTGCGCGCCATCCACGTCTACAACCTGGAGAAGGGCGCGGTGCTGCGGGGCAAGCGCCAGTCGCCGGGCGGCCTGCGCGGGGACCGGATCGACTTCATCTGCACCAACGACGCCTCGCGCCGGCTGGGGGATGGCGCGGACGAGGTGGAGTCGGGCGGCGACGTCGCCGCCGACCTGAACGAGGTCGGCTATGCGTTGCGCCCGAGCGCGCTGTCGAACGACTTCCTCGAGCTGTGGCGGCGGGAGGACCTGTTCGTCGACGACGAGCCGTTCGACGGCGGGACGTTCGAGAAGATCCACGACCGCGTCACCCGGTTCGAGGTGACCTACCTCACCCATCTCGGCGCCAAGGCCGACGAAGAGACCGACTGGGACATGACGGAGAAGAAGAAGCTCCCGGGCGGCGTGCGCATCGATCTCGAACTGCAGGCGTCGCCAGAGCTGGTCGGCGGCTACACCGAGCTCGCCGTCGAGGAGCAGAAGCTCTACCGCTACAAGCGCGTGATCGCCTTCGGCGAGGAGCAGACGCTCGCGCTCTCGGTGCGGCCGTACCTCCCGGTGACCATCACCGGCCGCAACGACAACGCCGGCGCCAGGGGCGGCGGCAAGGACGGCAAGGGCGGCAAGGGCGGCGCCGGCGACATGGGAACCCCGGATACCGAGAACGAGATGCGCGATCGCGGCGGCAGCTCGCTGATCGACATGATGCAGGACGGCAACCTGCCGGGCGGCCCGGCATTCGACATCGACTTCAACTCGAGGGACGGGCTGCAGATCAACCTCGGCGGGGATGGACAGCTCTCGCCCTCGGACGAGGCGCGGCTCGAGGAGTACCTCTCCGACTTCAGCAACCGGTACAAGCCGTCGGGCGGCACCGGTGGCCGCGGCGGCACCGGAGGCCGGGGCGGCGGCGGCTCCGGCGGCGGCGGCTCCGGCGGCGGCGGGACCGGGGGCAGCGGCAAGAACCCGAACGGCTGAGCGGCGGCCCGGCCCTCACTTCCCGCGCGCGACGAGCCGCTCGCGGCCGGCGACGTAGGGACGCAGCGCCGGCGGCAGCACCACCGTCCCATCGGCCTGCTGGTGGTTCTCCACCAGCGGGATCAGGATCCGCGGCGACGCGATCACGGTGTTGTTGAGCGTATGGCAGTGGCGGACCTTGCCGTCCTTGCCGCGATAGCGCAGTTCGAGGCGCCGCGACTGGAAGTCGTGGAAGCGCGACGCGCTGTGGGTCTCGCCGTAGTTCCCGCGTGACGGCATCCACGTCTCGACGTCGAACTTCTGCACCTGGCCCTGGCCGAGGTCACCGCCGCAGACGTTGACGACGCGGTAGGGCAGGTCGAGCTTCTGCAGCAGCCGCTCGGCGTTCTCGAGGATCGCGCGGTGGTGGAGCTTCGACTGCTCCTCGTCGGCGCGATCGATGACGACCTGCTCCACCTTCCAGAACTGGTGGATGCGGTAGAGCCCCTTGGTATCCCGGCCATAGGCCCCCGCTTCGCGGCGGAAGCAGGGAGACATGCCCACGTACCGCTTCGGCAGCTCCGCCTCGTCGAGGATCTCGCCGGCGTGGATCGACGTGACCGGAACCTCCGCGGTGCCGATCAGGAAGAGGTCGTCCTTCGCCATCTTGTAGGCCTGCTCTTCCCCTCCCGGGAAGTAGGCGGTCCCCTCCATCGCCTCGTAGCGCACCATCAGCGGCGGCTGCACCGGCGTGAATCCGGCCTCGATCATGTGGTCGAGCGCCATGCGCAGGATGCCGTGCTCCAGCAGGCAGCCGTCGCCGAACAGCATGTACTGCCTGGCGCCGGAGATGCGCGCCGCCCGTTCCTGGTCGAGCAGTCCCAGCCGGGTCAGCAGTTCGCCGTGGTCGAGCGGCGGGAAGTCGAACTTCCGCGGCACCCCCACCCGCTTGATCTCGACGTTGTCGGCGTCCGACAGCCCCTCCGGCACCTCGGGGGCGGGCACGCTCGGCAGCGTCAGCAGCGCCGCACGCAGCTGCCCGTCGAGGGTGCGCTCCTCGTCCTCGAGCACCTTGAGCCGCGCCTTGAGCGACTTCACCTCCTCGGCCGCCTTGGCGCGCTGGTCGGCCGGGAGGGCGCCGATCGACTTCGACAGGCGATTCTGCTCGGCGCGATCGTTGTCGAGCTTCACCATCAGCTCGCGGCGCTGCGCGTCGAGCTCCAGCACGCGGTCGACGTCGACCGTCATCCGCTTCTTGGTCGCCGCCGTCTTGACCAGGGCGGCATGGTCGCGCACGAACTTGACATCGAGCATCGGGAGCCTCGTCGCTGCGCCCGCGCCGCGGCGCTGCGCTGCCATGCGCGCAGCCGCCACGCGGCGAGAGGGGCGCGGAGTGTAGCGGCCG
>VGYY01000065.1 GCA_016872815.1 Planctomycetota bacterium | reverse complement strand
GCGGGGCGGCGGCGCGCGCGAGGCGGCGCGACGCGGGGCGCTGCTGCTGCTCGGCGCCCTGCCGCCGGTCGCGCTGCTGCTGTTCACGCAGTGGTGGCAGTTCGGCGCTGCGCTGCGTCCGTCCCAGCACTGGATGCCCGACGCCCACTGGAGCGTCGCCGGCTATCGCGGCATCGACTGGCCCGATCCGGGCCTGCTCGTGCGCAACCTGTTCGACCCGAGCTTCGGTCTGTTCGCCTTCGCGCCGCTGCTCCTGCTCGCGCTCGTCCCGCCGCGGCGCGACGACGTCGTGCGGGTGGCTCCCGGCGAACGGCGCTTCATCCTGCTGTTCAGCGCCGCCTTCGCGCTGTTCTGCGCCATGAACCGCTTCACCGACCTGCAGTGGAACACCGGCTTCCGCTGCCTCGCGCCGGTGGCGCCGCTCCTGATGGTGCTCGCCGCCGGTCCGCTCGCGCGGCTCTCCGGTCGCGGCCTGCTGCTGCTGTGCGCCCCGTTCGCGCTGCACGCACTGGTCCTGGCCATGTTCCGCTTCACTTCGCCGTTCCGGCCGGCGTCGTTCGCCGAGTCGACGATCGCGCGCTCGTGGGGAGCGTTCCTCGAGCGCGGGATCCAGCTGCCGTGGCTCACCTCGTGGCGGCAGTCGCAGGGCGGCGGGCCGTGGTGGGCCGGCTTCGCGGCCACGCTGGTGCTGGCGCTGGCGGCGATCGTGTCGCTGCTGCTGTGGCGTGCCGGCGCGCGCGCGGCGGCCGCGGCGGAGGCGGCGCGATGAGCCTGCGCTTCGCGATGGTCACGACCTTCTATCCGCCGTTCAACTTCGGCGGCGACGGCATCGGCATCGAGCGCTTCTGCCACGCGCTCCTGCGCCGCGGCCACCACGTGACCGTGATCCACGACGAGGACGCCTGGCGCAACCTCGCGCCCGGCCGCGAGCCGCCGCCGAAGGCGCACCCGCCCGGCCTCGAGGTGGTGCGCCTGCGCTCCCGCCACGGGCTGCTGTCGAACCTGCTCACCCAGCAGATCGGCCGGCCGGTGGTGCACGGGCGGCGCATCGCGCAGTTGCTGCGCGACGGCCGCTTCGACGTGATCAACTTCCACAACGTCTCGCTGGTCGGCGGGCCGGGGATCCTGAAGCACGGCGACGCGCTCAAGCTCCACATGGCGCACGAGCACTGGCTGGTCTGTCCGTCGCACGTCTTGTGGCGCCACAACAAGGAGCTCTGCACCGGTCGGGAGTGCCTGAAGTGCGTGCTCTCCTACAAGCGCCCGCCGCAGCTGTGGCGCGCCACCGGCTACCTCGAGCGTGAACTCCGCCACGTCGACGCCTTCATCGCGATGAGCGAGTTCAGCCGCGCCAAGCACCGCGAGTTCGGCTTCCCGCGCGACATGGAGGTGGTGAACTACTTCCTCCCCGACCCGCCGTCCGGGCAGTCGGCTCCCCCGACGCCCGAAGGCGCGCCGCCGCATCCGCGCCCCTATGTCCTGTTCGTCGGCCGCCTCGAGAAGATCAAGGGGCTCGACGACGTGATCCCGCTCTTCCGCGAGCGGATCACCGACTGCGACCTCGTCATCGCGGGCGACGGCGACTACGCCGCGCCGCTGAAGCAGCTCTCCGCCGGCTGCGAGCGGGTGCGCTTCCTCGGTCGCGTCCCGCTCGAGCAGCTCGCCTCGTGGTACCGCCACGCGCAGGCGCTGGTCGTGCCGAGCGTCTGCTTCGAGACCTTCGGGATCATCCTGATCGAGGCGTTCCAGCAAGGGACGCCGGTGCTGGCGCGGCGCCTCGGCCCCTTCCCCGAGATCGTCGAGAAGGCGCGCGCCGGCGAACTGTTCACCACCGCGGACGAACTGGTGGCCGGCCTCGCGCGGCTGCGCGATCCGGCGCGCCGCGCCGAGCTCGGCGCCAACGGCTGGCGCGCCTACGTCGACCACTGGAGCGAGGCGGCGGTGGTGCCGAAGTACCTCGACGTCATCCGGCGCGCGGCGCTCGCCACCGGCCGGAGCGAGCTGGCGGCGCGCGTCGCGGCGGCCGGCGCGGAGGCGATCCGGTGAGGCGCCTGCTGCTCTTCACGCTGATGATCGCGGCGCTGTGGACCGCGCTGTTCGCGCTGGTGCGGCGCGACAGCCTGCGTACGCGGATCTCGGCGCACGGGCTGCTCCACGTCGCCATCGTCGAGCAGTGCTCGGCACGCGCCGACGTCGCGCCGCTGCCGCCGCGTCCGCCCGAGAACCCGCTGTTCGCGGGCACGCCGCTGCCGTACTACTGGTTCTTCCACGAGCTCGCGGCCGACGTGGCCGCCGTGACCGGACTCTCCCCGCTGCAGGCGCTCGAGTGGCTCGACCTCGCGGCCGCCGCCGCCGCCGCCGGCACGGGCTGCGCGCTCGGCCTGCTGCTGCTGCGCAGTCGCGCGGCCGGCGCGACGCTCGCCACCCTGCTCTTCTGCGGCGCCCATCCGCAGGGGCCGCTGGTCCTGCTCGCGCGCTGGCTCAAGCACGGCGAACGGCTCTTCACCCGCGCGGGCTTCGCCGCCGACGGCGACTACCTCTGGGGCCTCTGCCACCCGGCGCTCGGCGCGCTGCGCATCGGCGACCCCTACGCGACGCTCGGGCCGCTGGCGAGCTACTTCGTCAACCTCACCGCGCGGCCGCTGGCGCTCGCAGCGCTGCTGGTGCTGGTGCTGATGGCGGCGCTGGCGGTGCTGCGACCGTCGCGCCTCGCGCTGCTCAGCGTGGCGGCCGGCGCGGCGCTGTGCACGCTGTTCAGCCCGATCACCGGGCTCGCCGGCGGGCTGGCGCTGGCGGGGGGACTGGTCGCAGCGGCATGGCTGCAGCGCCGCGCCGCCGAGCCGCGTCTTCCGCCGCGCCAGGCGCTGGAGCTCGCGCTCGCCATCGCGGCCGGCATCGTCGCCTCGCTGCCGTGGTGGCACCACCTGCTCGGGCGCGGCGACGCCGGTCCGCGCTTCGGGCTGCAGCCGACGCGCGCCGTCGGCGTCGTCGCCGCCGGCTGGTTGATGGCGGCGCTGGCATGGTGCGGACTGGCGCGTTTCGGCGGCCTGCCGCGCACGCTCGCGCTGGCGTGCCTGGTGGCGGCGCTGCCGCTCCTCGGCGCCACGATGCTGGTGGCGCTCCCGGTCGGCAACGAGGACAACTTCTTCCATGCGGCGCTGGTGCTGCTGTCGGTCCCCGCCTGCGGCGCGGTGCTGCCGCGGCCGAGCGGGGTGATGGATGCGCGGCGGGTGCCGACGCAGGTCCGTCGGCGCACGCTGCTGCTGCATCTCGCGGTGCTGCCGACGGCGTTGATCGTGCTGGCGAGCTATCTCGGCCGGCCGGCGGTGACGCTGGCGCTCGACGCCGACGGCGCGCTGGTGCGCACGCCCGCCGATTCGGCCGAGGCGTCGCTGCTGCGCTGGCTGCGTGCGGAGGCGCCGGTCGACGCGATCGTCGTCCGCGATCCGGGTCCGCGCGGCCGCACCAGCACCGGGAACACCTCCGAGCTGCCGGCGCTGACCGGTCGGCCGCTCTTCACCGACTACGCCGACCACTACCTGGTCGCGGTCGAGCGCGATGCGCCGTTGCGGGCTCGCCTCACGCGCGAACTCCTCGCTGCGGCGCCGCTCGCGCCCGCCGATGCGGGCTATCTTGCGGCACTCTCGCGCCCGCTGCTGCTGGTGGCCGACGACGTCGACGTTGCCCGCGCCGCGGCGCTGGCCGAACGCCATGGGCCGGCCCGGTTCGCCGCCGGTTCGATCCGCGTCCACGCCTGGAGTGACCGTCCGTGAGCGAGGCGTCCGCCGCTGCCGCCCCGAAGGTCCCCGCCGGCGCCGCGGGCTGCGGACGCCGCGCCCTGCTCGGTCGCCTGCTGCTGGTGGCGATCTGGCTCGGCGCCACGATCGGCGTCGCCGACGTCCTGCTCCATGCGCGCGACCTGTCGCCGGCGGAGGCGACGGCGGCCGTCGGGATCTACGCCCTGTTCGCGGCAGTCGGCGTGCTGGCGGCGACGCCGCTGCTGCTGCTGCTCCTCGCGCTGCCGCCCGTCCGCGTCCGACCCGGGCGGCCGGTGCTCGCCGTGGCCTGGTCGGGGGCGGTCGCGACGGCGCTGCTCCTGCCGGAACTCGGCCGTTTCACCATCGTGCACGCGGCGGTGCTGATCGCCGGCGCCAGCGCGCTCACGCTGCGCGCCTGGCAGGCGGACCGGTTCGCCACGACTGCGCCCTGGCGGCTGCGCTGGGGCGCGACGCTCGTGCTGGCGATCGGTCTCGCCGCCGCGCCGCCGCTGCTCGAGCGAGCCGACCACGTCGCCGCCGCCGCGCTGCCGCCGCGCGACGCCGGACGGCCCGACCTCGTGCTGATCGTGCTCGACACGCAGCGCGCCGACTTCCTCGGGGCCTATGGCCATGCGGGCGGCCTCTCGCCGGCATTCGACGCCTTCGCGGCGGCGGGGCGGCTCTATGCGCGTTGCCACTCCCCGGCGCCGTGGACGGTGCCGGCGCATGCCTCGCTCTTCACCGGCCATTTCCCGAAGAGTCACGGCGCCAGCTTCGAGCACCATCGCTGGCTCGATGCGCGCTTCACCACGCTGGCCGAGGCGCTGCGCGATCAGGGCGGCTACCAGACCGCGGCTTTCGTCGCCAACGACTACCTCGAGGAGACCCAACTGCTGCAGGGCTTCGACGTGGTGCGGCCGCTCGGCGATGCCGGGCGCCGCCTCGCGCTGCAGCCGCTGTTCGAGCTGCTCGGCTGGCCGGCGCGACGCGCCGACCATGGCGCCGCCGAAGCGGTCACCGCGATCGGCCGTTTCCTCGAGCGCGAACGCGACGGCGACCGCCCGCTGTTCCTGTTCGTCAACCTGATGGAGGCGCACTGGCGCTTCCTGCCGGCACTGCGCGAGCGCCTCGCGCAGACCGGCGGCGCGGCGCCCGGCGTCGTCCCGGCCACGCTGGCGTCGAGCCGCTACTACGGACCGACGCTGATGGCGCGTGGAGCTGCGCCGCCGGCGACGGTGGCATCGATCCGCGCGCTCTACGCCGCGGCCGTGCAGTACCAGGACCGCGCGCTCGGGCAGCTGCTCGACCAGGTCGACGCGCGCCTCGGCCGCGAGCGGACGCTGGTGGCGATCACCGCCGACCATGGCGAGAACCTCGGCGACGGCGGCCGTTTCGACCATGTCTTCGCCCTGAACGACGTGTTGTTGCACGTGCCGCTGGCGATCCGCTGGCCGCAGGGGATCCGTGCGGGCGGGACCGAGCCCGGCCTGTGCCAGCTGGTCGACGTCGCGCCGACGCTGCTGGCTGCGGCGAAGATCGATGCGATGGCGCTCGGCGAGGAGTGCGCGGGGCGGAGCCTGCTGCCGGAGGGATTCGCGCCGCGTGAGGTGGTGCTCGGCTTCGGCGATCCCTACCTCGGCCACCTCGAGCGCGTGACCGCGGCGCGCGGACTGAACCGCGACGTGGTCGACCTCGCCGCGGTGCTCCGCTCGATCAGCGACGGTCGCTTCAAGCTGCTGCGGCGGCTGCAGCATGGCGTCGTGCGCGAGCAGTTCTTCCGCCTCGGCGACGCCGGCGACGCCGCCGAGACGCAGGACCTTTCGGCGAGCGAGCCGGCGGAGCGGGCGCGCCTCTCCGCGCGGCTCGATGTCGAGCTTCAGGCTTTGCCGGCCTACTCGGGGCCGCCGTTCGCGCCACCCGAGGATGCGGATGCCCCCGCGTTCGACGCCGAGGGGCTGTCCGGACTGGGCTACGCCAATGGCCGCTGACCGGCAACCGCCGCTGCAGCCGACTCCGGCGCGCGGTGAGCGCGCCGTCGATGCGCTCGCCGTCGGCGCGGCGTTCGGGCTGCTCGCCGGCCTCGGCGAAGGCGCCGGGCTGCTCGCGATCCAGTCGGCGCGGCGGTCGCAGTGGCCGATCACCTTCTCCTGCGGCAGCGAGGTGCTGTGGGTCGCGCCGCTGCTCGACCTGCTGCTGTTCGCGGCGCTCGCGCTGCTCGGGTTCCTGCTCTGCCGGCTGGTACGGATTGCTGCGCCGACGCGCTTCGTCGCGGCGGGCGCAGGGCTGCTGCTGGCCTTCGACTGGGCGCGACTCTCCGGCGCAATGGGGCGGTCGCTCGCGGCGGCGCTCGCCGGCGCCGCCGGTCTCCTGCTGCTGGCGGTGGCGTGGCGGCGCGCGGCGACGGTGGCGACCGCGGCGCGGCGATCGCTGCCGGTCCTGCTGCTGCTCGCGCTGGTCGCTGCCGGTCTCGACGGATGGCGCCGGCGCGAGCCGGCGCCGGCGGTCGCGGCGCCGAGCGGGGCGCCCGACGTCCTGGTGGTGATCCTCGACACGGTGCGCGCCGACCGCCTCTCCTGCTACGGCGCGGAGCGCCCGACCACGCCGCGCATCGACGCGCTGGCCGCGGAGGGGCTGCGGTTCACCGCGTGCTTCTCGACCTCGTCCTGGACGCTGCCAGCGCACGCGTCGCTGCTGACCGGCCGCTTCCCGTGGGAGCACGGCGCCCACCTCGCGCCGCTCGACGACTGCTGGCCGGTGCTGCCCGAGGCGTTCCGCGCCGCGGGTTGGCGCACCGGTGCGGTCTCGGCCAACCTCTGCTTCTTCCACACCGGCTTCGGCTTCGGCCGCGGGTTCGATCGCTTCGACGACTTCGGCTGGTCGTGGCCGTCCCGTTTCGCCGGCACGCTCGCCGGCCGCGAAGTGCTCACCCGGCTCGACGCCGATTCGAGCGCGTCGTTCCTGCGCAAGCCCGCGGCGGCGGTGGTCGACCGCCATCTCGCCTGGATCGACGCGGCACCGGAACGGCCGGCGTTCGCCGTGCTGAACTTCTTCGACGCGCACGATCCGTACCAGCCGCCGGCGGCGACGGCCGGCCGCTTCGTCGGCGACGGCATCGCGCCCGCGCCGATGCCGTCACCGGCGGCCGGCGAGTCGCGGCCGTGGAGCGACGCCACGCTGGCCGACGAGCTGCGCCGCTACGACGAATGCCTGTTGGCGATCGACCAGCAGGTGGGGCGGCTGTGCGACGAACTGGAGCGGCGCGGCCGCCTCGATCGCACCTGGCTCGTGATCACCAGCGACCATGGCGAGTCGTTCGGCGAACGCGGCGCGCGGCTGCACCGCGGCTCGCTGCATCGGGATCAGCTGCACGTCCCGCTGATCGTGCGCGCGCCGGGCGGTGCGGCGCGCGGCTACACGGTGGCGACGCCGGTGTCGCTGCAGGCGCTCGCGGCGACGCTGGTCGAGCTGGCGGGCGTCGCGGGAGCCTCCTTCCCGGGACCGTCGCTCGGCCCGCTGCTGCGCGCGCTCGCGAGCGAGGACACAGGCGGGGCGGTCGACGCGGCGACGGCGGCGCTGGCCGAGGCGGCGGTGCTGGCCGAACTGGCGCGCCACCCTTGGCCGGAGTACCGCCGCCGTCCGTGCCACGACGGCGCGATGCGCTCGCTGGTCCGCGGCCGCTGGCACTACCTCCACCACGCGACGCGCGGCCATGAGCTCTACGACTGGATCGCCGATCCGCGTGAGGAGCGCGATCTGGCCGAGGCGATGCCGGACGTCGTCGCGACGCTCGATGCAGAACTGAGGCGCCTGCTCGAGGAGCAGTTGCCGCATCCAGCAACGCTGGACGAGAGCGACTTCTCCGCCCGACCCGAACTCGCCGGCATCGGCTACGCCGGCGGCGGGTGAGCGGCGCGACGCGCGCGCGGAGCGCTTCGCCCGCCAAGTCGGCGTCCCGGGTCGGGACGGCGGCAGGTCACTGGTAGCCGATGGCGCCCATCGCGCGGATCTCGGCGGAACTCGGCGTCACCGCTCCGTCGCGGCGGCGCGGCGCCGCGAGGTCGGCGTTCTCGGCGCGCCGCTCGTCGAGCCGGCGGGAGAGCGCCTCGACGATGGCGGGCTGCAGGGCGGCGACGTTGGTCCGTTCGCCCGGATCCTCGGCGAGGTCGAAGAGCTGCACGGCCTCGCCCTGCCGGATGAGCTTGTAGCGGCCGAAGCGGACCGCCTCCTCGTCGGGTTCGCCGCCGAAGAAGAGCGGCGGCGGCTCGTCGTCCGGCGCGTCGAGCGCGACCAGCAGCGAGCGCCCCTGCACCGGCGGCAGCGTGACGCCGGCGATCTCCGCCAGCGTCGGCGCGACGTCGATCAGGCCGGCCGGAGACGGCACCACGCGGCCGCCCGAGCTGCCGCCCGGGAGGCGCAGCAGCAGCGGCACGTGCACGCTCTCGACGTGGAGCTGCGTGTCGTGCATGAAGCGGCCGTGCTCGCGGAACTCCTCGCCGTGGTCGGAGGTGATCGCGACTGCGCCGTGGTCGTGGAAGCCGGCGGCGCGCAGCAGCTCGAGCGTCGCGCCGATCCGCCGGTCGACCGACCGGATCCCTTCGTCGTAGAGGTCGGAGATGTGCCGGACCAGTTCGTCGGGGAGCGCGACCGCGTCGTCGTTGAAGCGGCGCAGCAGCTTCGACGCGCAGGTGGCGGGATCGTTCGGATCGCAGCCGTCGAACGAACCGGAATAGCCGCCGGTCCAGAGACCGGCATCTTCCGGCGCACGGTCGTACGGGAGGCGCTTGTTGTCGGAATGGGCGTCGAACACGTGGAAGAAGACGAAGGCCGGCCGGCCGCGCAGGTCGCGCAGGATCGTCGCCAGCTCCGCATGCTTGCGGGTGGCGTCCCCCGGGACGTTGCGCCACAGCATGAAGCCGCGCTCGAGGCCGTAGCCCGGCTGCATCCAGAGGCAGGTGTCGACGACGCCGATCGTCACCCAGCCGGCGGCGCGGAACGCCTCCGCCACCCGCGGCACGTCGGCGAAGAGCGGAAGGCGCTGGTCGACCCGCTGGCCGAGCAGCGTCGCGCCGTGCGCCGCGGGATCGAGACCGGTCAGCAGCGTGCCGTGGGACGTGAGCGTGAACGGGAACGGAGCGCTGACGTCGGCGAAGCGAACCGCGCCGGCGGCGAAGGCGTCGAGCGCCGGCGTCGTCTCGCGCGCGTAGCCGTAGCAACCGAGCCGATCGGCCCGCAGCGTGTCGATCGAGATCAGGGCGATCGGCCGCGCCGCGCCGGCGCGCGCCGGCTGCAGCTCCAGGTCGGTGAGCCCGATCGCGGTGGCCACCAGCCACGCGACCGTCGCCAGCGCGCCGCGCAGCGCCCCTCCCGGCGCGAGCAGCCCGTGCAGGATCGCGGTGGCGACGAACAGTCCGGCGCCGAGCGCCCCGTAGACCAGCAGCGCGCTGCGCCCTTCGAGAGCGGGGGTCACCTCGTCCGGCGCGATCAGCGCTCCGGTCAGTGCGAGGAGACCGCCCGCCGCCAGCGGCGCGACCCGCAGCACCGCCCGCTGCCATCCCCGCAGCAGCGGGGCGCTCGCGAGATGGACCAGCGCGCCGAGCAGCGCCAGCGCCGCGCTGGCGGCATGCAGGCGGGGTGTCGCCAGGCGGCGCGCGAGCGCGTGCCACGCCAGGTCGAGCAGCCCGTCCGCGAAGTAGCCGTCGCGGCGCGCACCCAGCAACGCGTACCCGATCGTCGCCGCGGCGCCGACGGCAGCGCCGACCCGCACGCCCGACCATGCCGCGTCGCTCAAGGCACCTCGCCGCGCCGCTACCGCCTGTCGCCGGTGCTCCATCGTTCGCGTGCTCTCCCGCCAGTCCCGGGTCCCTTCGGCAGAAACTAGCCCGGAGGTGTCGGATTCACGGGGCGCCGTCGGCGCCAAACGCGCAGTCGCCGAGCGCGGGAACCGGCGCGGCGAGCGGCGACACTGCCGGGCATCGCCCGCCGGGGACGCCGATCGTTGCCGCGCGAAGTGACGGCGCCGCGCGCCGCGCGCTGATCCAGACGAAGGCACCTCCGACGCGCTCTCGCCGCGGCGAACGGCCGCGACGGGCGCGAGCGGTTGGCTGGCGCGGTCTTGCGGGGGCGCGACCGCGCGCGAGGAGGCAGGTCATGGCGAACCACGGACGGATCGCGGCGGCGGTGCTCTGGCTGACCGGCGCGGCGGCGGACGGGACGGCGGCGCAGCTCCTCCATCACGAGAAGGCTGGCGTCAAGCTCGACGGTCGCCACGGCGCGGGGCTCGCGACGGTGGGCGACGTCGATGGCGACGGCGCGGACGACCTGCTGATCGCCGCGCCCGAGGCGCCGGGCTCGCTCGGCATCCTCGCGCGTCGGCGTGCTGGTGATCGGCGAGGAGCCGCTCGACCAGCCGTTCGGGCGCGCGGCGCGACTGCTGGTGGCGCCGAGCGCAGTCGAATGGATCGCGGTGCCGGCGGAGGGCCTCGCGGTCGACGCCACCATCCCCGACGATCCGGCGCTGCCGTTCAGCGATTGGTTCGTCCAGGTGCTGCTGCTCGAGCCGACCGCGGTCGGCGGCATCTCGGCCACCGCCGGACTCGAGCTCGTGATCGGGTACCAACTCTGAGCGCGGTGCGAGTGACGGCAACGCGGTCCGCGCGAGCCCGGCGGCTGCGGCGTGACGGGGCATTCCGGCCGGGAGGCGGCGGTACGATCCGCCGGCTCCCGGCTTCCCTGGAATCGCGATGAACGACCGTCCGACGACCGCTGGCCGGAGGTCCATGGTCGTCGCCGGGTCGCGCCGATCCCGGTTCGTGCCGTGGCTCGCCGCGGCGGCAGCACTGCTGGCGATGGCGGCGCTGGTCGTGGTCGGCGAGGAGCCGCCGGAGCGGGGGACGGCGCGCGACGGCTGGCGGCTCGCCGGGTTGTGGGGCGGCGCGATCGTGTTCTCGCTGGCGTTCGCGGCGGCGGTCGGCGGCGGTCGGCGGCGCGTGGTCGGTCGCGCCGGCGCGATGCTCGCTCCGGTGGGTGTGACGCTCCTGCTGCTCGAACTGCCGGTGCTGTTCGCGGGCCACGACTGGCGGCGCGTCCTGCCGCCCGCCGGCGATGATGTCTTCGTCCGCCTGCGCCGCGCCGCCGACCTCACGCGCGACGGCGATCCGGTGCTGCTCCACACCCGGCCGCCGTCGGGGCGGGTGACCGGCACCACCTTCGGCGACTGCGTCAGCTGGCTTGGCGCACCCCCGGGCGAGGCGTACCCCTACGACGTCCGCTACGACACGCGTGGCTACCGCAACGCGCGCGAGCTCGCCAAGGCCGACATCGTCGTGATCGGCGACTCGTTCATCGAGGCGGCGCTGGTCGCCACGGACGACCTCCTCACCGAGCGCATGGGACGGTCGCTCGGGCGCGACGTCGCCAATCTCGGCGTCGGCGGCTACGGGCCGCAGCAGGAGCTCGAGGTGCTGCGCCGGCATGGACTGCCGCTCGCGCCGCGGCTGGTCTATTGGTGCCTGTTCGAGGGCAACGACCTGCTCGATGCCGCGCGCTACGAGGAGCGGCGCGCCCAGCTGGCGCAGAGCCACGCGAAGCAGTCGGGCTTCCTGATCCGCAGCTTCGGCGCCAACGCGCTGGCCGCGCTGCGCGGGGCGCTGCGGCCGCGGCCGGCTGGCGACGCTCGGCGCGCGCTCGACCATTCAGGCGTCGTGGCCAGCGGCCCGGCCGCCGGGACGCGCCTCTACTTCCCCTATCCCGCCGGCCCGCTCGGCGAGACGGCGCGCGCGGGACTGGAGCGGATCGAGGAGACGCTGGCCGCGGCACGCGAGCAGTGCCGGGCCGCGGGCGCCGAGCTGGTGGCGGTCTTCATCCCGGAGAAGTTCCGCGTCTATCGCGACCTCTGCCGCTTCGACGCGGGCAGCGCCGCCGCGAGCTGGACGCTGTCCGACCTGCCGGAGCGGTGGGGCGCGCTGCTCGGGCGGCTCGGGGTGCCGGGGATCGATCTGACCGAGCCGCTGCGGCGGAGCGCCGCGAGCGGACCGCTGCTCCATTTCGCCGATGACGGCCACTGGAACGCGGCGGCGCACGCGCAGGTCGCTGCACGACTCGGCGCCGACGCCGCCGCGCGGCTGCGGTGAGCCGGCGCCCGGTCCGATCGCCGCGTCAGTTGCCGTAGCCGAGCTGCCGCAGCTGCTCGGCGATGTCGGCGGCCACCTCGGCATTGGCGCCGGCGGCGAGGCAGCGCTGGTAGTACGCGTCCAGGTCGCGTCGCCACTCCTCGAGATCGAGTCCTTCCGGCACCGCGCCGGCGGCGAGCAGGTCGCGCGTCTCGCCCGGATCGGCGACGAGGTCGTAGAGCTCGTCCTGCGGCGGGATCACGCGGTTGGCGCTGCCATCCCAGTCGGCAGCGCGGTGCACCAGCTTGTGGCGGCCGTCGCTGACGCTGATCAGGTGGTAGACGTAGCCCGAATCGAAGGCGCTCTGGCAGTAGAGGCGCCGCGGCGGGATCGCGCCGCGCTCGATGGCGCCGACCAGGCTCGCCCCCGGCAGCTCGGCGGCGGCGCCGATCAGCTGCGCTGCGGTCGCCGCGAGGTCGGCGAGCTGCGCCGGTCCGGTCACGCGGCTGCCCGCCGCGGCGCCGCCCGGCAGCTTGAGCAGCGCCGGGACGTGGATCTCGGCGTGCCACGGCGCCACGTGCTCGTACCAGATCCCGTGCTCGCCGAGGCTCTCGCCGTGGTCGGCGGTCACGACGATCAACGTGTCGTCGTAGCGTCCCGCCGCCTTCAGCGCGGCGACCAGTCGCGCCACCTGCGCATCGACGAAGCGGACCTCGCCGTCGTAGAGCCGCTCGAGGTGGGCGCGCTCGGCCGGATCGGCCACCAGCGCGATGCGCTCGAGGTCCGAGTGCGCCTGGAAGAAGCGCGAGCGCGCGACGCCCGGCTCGTGCGGGACGTACTCGCCGTGGACGTCGTAGAGATGGACGAAGAGGAAGAAGGGCGCGGTCGCCGGCGTCTTGTCGTCGAGCCATTCGAGCGTGCGGTCGACGGTGCGGTCGCCCGGTCGCTCGACCGGGTCGCGCCAGCGGCGGAAGTGGCGCCACGTCCGGAGCGCGACGCCGCCGAGCGGCGTGGCGCGCGTCCCCTCGGCCCACGGCACCGACGGGTCGAACTCGTCGTCGTACCAGTGGAACTGCTCGCCCCAGTGGCTCGAGCGATGGAACAGCGGGAAACCGCTGACGAAGCCGGCAGTCGCGTAGCCCTCCTGCGCCAGCAGCCGCGGCAGCATCGGCACGTCCGGCCGCATCGGCACGCCGTTCTGGGTCACGCCGCTCTCGTGCGGGGCGAGGCCCGACAGCATTGCCGTGTGCGACGGTGCGGTGAGCGGCATCGGCGAGGTGAGCATCTCGAACACGACGCCCTCGCGCGCCAGCGCGTCGAGGTTCGGCGTGAGTCCGCCCGGGTGGCCGTAGCAGCCCAGTCGATCCGCGCGCAGCGTGTCGAGCGAGATCCAGACGACGCTCGGCGTCGCGGCGGTCGGCGTGGCGGTCGGTGCGGCGGCGGGGGGCGGCGGCAGCCGGCCGCGGCGGCGCACCTCCGCGCCGCCAAGCAGCACCGCCGCCAGCAGGAGCCAGGTCGGCAGCCGGCCGACCAGTGGCACGGCGGCGAGTCGCGCCATGACCCGGCGTTGCAGCGCGAGCAGCAGCGCGAACAGCGCCCCGCCCGCAAGCAGCAGCGGCACGCTGTTCTGCTTCGCGCTGGGATCGATGCGGACCACCAGCGCGGCGACGGCCCACGCGATCAAGCCGCTGGTGAAGCCGGCGCCGCGTTCCGTCTCGCGCCGGGCGAGGCGGTCGAGCGCGAGCCGGAGCAGGCCGACGCCGAGGCCGGCGGCGGTCCAGAGTGCCAGCAACTCGAACGCGGTGCGCAGGAACAGCGGCGGCCGCCACGGTCGCAGGGTCGCGACGGTGCAGAGTTCGAGCGCGCCGAACGCGAGAGCGGCGGCGGCCGAGAGCGCGAGGAAAGCGACGCGGGAGGGCATGCGGCGCGGGATGGTAGCTTCAGCCGTCCCGCGTCGTCGTCCGACGAGGCGGCAGGTGCAGGATGCCGGTCCGCGATCGCGCGACCGGGCGGCGCCGGCAGCGCAGTTCCATCGGATCGGGCGAAACGATGAAGGTCTTCATCACCGGCGGCGCAGGGTTCATCGGCTCCCACCTGATCGAGCGGTTGCTCGAGCGGGGCCAGCAGGTGCTGGCGCTCGACGATCTTTCGACCGGTTCGATGGAGAACCTCGAGCCGTTCCTCGGGCGGAAGGGCTTCGACTATCGCATCGGCTCCGCGCTCGACGCGCCGCTGGTCACCGAGTGCCTCGACCGCTGCGACGTGACCGTGCACCTCGCCGCCGCCGTCGGCGTGCGCCTGATCGTCGAGCATCCGGTGCACACCATCGAGACCAACGTCAAGGCGACCGAGGTGGTGCTCGGGGCGGCTGCCAAGAAGCAGAAGCCGGTCTTCATCGCCTCGACCTCCGAGGTCTATGGCAAGGGGCTGAAGATCCCGTTCGCCGAGGACGACGATCTCACGCTCGGCGCGACCGTGAACTCGCGCTGGGCCTACGCCTGCAGCAAGGCGCTCGACGAGTGGCTCGGCTTCGCCTACTTCCGCGAGAAGAAGGTGCCGGTGATCCTCGGCCGTTTCTTCAACACGGTGGGGCCGCGGCAGACCGGTCGCTACGGGATGGTCCTGCCCAACTTCGCGCGCCAGGCGCTGGCCGGCGAGCCGATCACGGTCTATGGCAACGGCCAGCAATCGCGCTGCTTCGGCCACGTGAAGGACGCGGTCGAGGCGGTGGTCCGCCTGATCGGCACCGACAAGGCGTGGGGCCAGGTGTTCAACATCGGCAACGACGAGGAAGTGACCATCGAGCAGCTGGCGCATCGGGTGAAGGCGGCGGCGGGCAGCTCGAGCGAGATCCGCCGGATCCCCTACAGCGAGGCGTACGCCGAGGGATTCGAGGACATGGCGCGGCGCGTGCCGGACGTGCGCAAGCTCGAAGCGTTCACCGGCTTCCGGCCGCGCACGCCGCTGCAGCAGATCATCGCCGACGTGCTCGCCGATCAGCGTGCGCGGAAGGCCGCGAACGACTGAGCGGCCGCGCGATCGCGGCGTCCGACCGGGCGGCCGAACGGGTTATTGGTCGCGCGTCGCGCGCAAGGCGGCCAGGTCGACCGCGTAGATGTCGAGTTCGTAGCGGTAGCCGGCGCCGAAGCGCTCGAGCGCGGAGTCGAGCCGCGACTCGCCGAGCGTGGCGACGGGCCGGGCGTGCCGGACCAGCCACTCCTCGAGGCGCTGCGTCGGCCCCGACCAGGACAGCCGGCCGCGCTGCCGCTCGAGGACCAGCCAGGCGCGCGCGCGGTCGTCTTCGGTCAGGTGGCTGTCGAGCGCCGGCATCGAGTTCGGCAGTTCGATCACGTCGCGCCACGGGCTGTCGTCGCGATCGAGGTAGTACTCGTAGATGCCGGCCCAGTTGGCCAGCACGCGATCGCCCGGGCGGACCAGCGGCGCCAGCGTCCGTGTCGCGGCCGCGATCGGGAAGCGCTGGCCGTCGATCCCGTTCGAGGCGAGCAGCGGCCCCTGCGCCAGCAGCGCCGCCACCGCCACCGTGCGCGCCAGCGCGGTTCGCGTCGATGCGACCCAAAGCCGCTCGAGTCCGGCCGCCGCGATCAGCATGCCGACGCCCTCGATCGCGGCGAAGTAGCGCGGCCCGATGTCGTGGCGGTAGTTGAGGGAGAACAGCGTCCAGCAGGAGACGAGCACGGTGCCGGCGACCGGCACCAGCGGCATGCGGCGACCGCGCGGCGGCCACCAGGCGAGCGCCACCGCGCCGAGCGCCACCAGCCCCGGACCGACGTTGTAGAACAGCCCGGCCGCCATCCGCCACGAGCGGTAGACGCTGGTCGGCCGGATGCCGTCGCCGATGGTGTCGACGATCTTCGGCAGCGGTCCGAACCACCACGCGGCCGCGACCAGCAGCAGGCCGCCCGCAAGCGCCAGCTGGGAGAGCCCGCTGCGCGCGAAGAAGGCCAGCCAGAGCAGCAGCAGCAGGGCGATCAGGATCCCGGTGGCGTGGACCAGCACCAGCGCCGCCGCGGCGCCGACGAACAGCCATTCGTCGCGGCGCCGGCGATGGAGCGTGAAGCGGGCGGCGGCCAGCGCCGCCAGCGCGCCGAAGAAGAACGCCGCCGAGTAGTAACGGGCGAAGCGGGCGTGCTCGATCGCGTTGGGAGCCAGCGCCAACGCGGCCAGCAGCAGGAGCGCGAAGCGGTCGCCGAACGGCCCGCGCGCCAGCAGCGGGAGCACGAGCAGGGAGAGCAGGCCGAAGCACAGCGACGACAGGCGCGCCGCGAGCGGTGTGTCGCCGCACAGCGCGAAGCTCGCCTCGTTCAGCAGCAGGTGCAGAGGGTTCGTGCGGTAGCCCCAGCGCAGGCGCCAGAGCTCCTCGCGCGGCAAGCCGGGCGGCGGTGCCGGGTCGTTCTGCGTGATCAGCGCGAGGCGCTGGCGCCACGCCGTCGCGAGGTCGACCTCGGCCGCGGCCGTCCGCGCCGAACGCGTCTCCCAGATGGTGTAGATCTCGTCGCCGTTGACCGAGAGGCTGCCGAGGTCGTTCAGGCGCAGCGCGCTGCCGACCAGCAGGAGCAGCAGGGCGGCCAGCCAGCCGAGCGGTCGCGGCCGCGACCCGGCGCCACCGCCCGCCGGGGACGGCGGCGTCGCGTCGCGGGCATGCGCAGGATCGGCGGCGCTCATCGAGCCCATCTTCGGTCGGCGCATCCTCCTGCGCCAAGCCGGATCCTGTCAATGAAGCTGGCGCGGGTCGGCGGCAGGTCGGTCGGCGGATGGTAGCTCGGCCGGCGATACCATGCCCGGTCGGCAGGGGGGACGCGGTCGATGACGAGCGCAGCGCGCATCACCATCGTTGCCGATGCGGCGGCCCTGGCTGGGGTGGCGGCCGAGCGGATCGCCGCGGCGATCGTGGCGGCGGTCGCGGCGCGCGGTCGCGCCGACGTCGCCCTCGCCGGCGGCAATACGCCGCGCCGCGCCTACGAACTGCTGGCGGCACGCCGCGCGCCGGATGGGGCGTCGCTGCCCTGGTCGCAGGTGCACCTCTACTGGGGTGACGAACGGTGCGTGCCGCCCGACCATCCGGACAGCAATTTCGGCGCGGCGCGCGCCGCGCTGATCGACCGCGTGGCGCTGCCGCCGGCCAACGTCCACCGCCTGCGCGCGGATGCGCCCGATCCGGCGGCGGCCGCGCTCGAGTACGAGCGCGAGCTTCCGCCGGCGCTCGACCTGCTGCTGCTCGGGATGGGTCCCGACGGCCACACGGCGTCGCTCTTCCCGGGCGCCGCGGCGTTGCAGGAGGCGTCGCGC
>VGYY01000064.1 GCA_016872815.1 Planctomycetota bacterium | reverse complement strand
CCCGCGACCAGCCGGCCGGCGGGTCAGGCAACGGCGGCAGCTGATCCGCCACCGAGAATCGCGCGGCGTCGCCGCGGCTGGCCGCCGGATCGAGCTCGACGACGATGACCCGCGGACCGCCGGCGGCGCCCGGCGCCCGCGTCAGCACCTCATCGAGCAGCGCCAGCGGCTGGCGCGACGCCAGCGCCACCACCGCATCGATGCCGCCCGCCCGCGCCCGCGCCGCCAGCTGCTCCGGATAGCGCTCTTCGAGCCGCAGCCCGGGTGCCGCGGTGAACTCGCCGCCGACGATGACCAGCGGATTCGCGTGCGCGGCCGCGACGCGCGCCGTCGCGTCGGCGCGCTGCCCGTCCGCATCGGTCTGCCAGCGCACGCTGCCGCACCAGCCGTCGCGCGCGGGCGCGTCCCACGATTCCGGCGCGACGACCGCCGCCGGCAGCGTGATCCGCGCCGCCAGTTCCGCCGCCACCGCCACCACCGCGATCCCGACCACGATTCGCCGCATGGGCGCGACGATACCGGCCGCGTATGGTGCGCCGACCCGATCGCACGGCCGTCTCCGCAGGAGATCGCGATGCTGCTGACGCTCCTTTCGCCGCTGCTGCTGTCCGCTTCGCCGCTGCAGGACGCGCCGGCCGCGACGCCTCCCGCAACTCCCGCCGAAGCGCCGGCCGCAGCGCCTCCCGCAGTTCCCGCCGCCGGCTGGTCACCCGGCCTCTTCGATGCACTGCGCTGGCGCGCGATCGGCCCGGTCAACATGGGCGGCCGCGTGGCGGCGCTGGCGGTCGACCCGCGCCGGCCGAGCACCGTCTTCGTCGGCGCCGCCAGCGGCGGCCTCTGGCGCACCGACAACCATGGCGTGTCGTTCGCGCCGGTCTTCGATTCCGGCCCGACCGCCTCGATCGGCGCCGTCGCCATCGCCCCGTCCGACTCGGCGATCGTCTGGATCGGCACCGGCGAGGCCAACCCGCGCAACTCGGTGATCCCCGGCGCCGGCGTGTTCAAGTCGACCGACGGCGGACGCAACTTCCAGCCGATGGGGCTCGCGGCGACGCGCGTCGTCGGTCGCATCGCCATCCACCCGACGCGGCCCGACACCGTGTTCGTCGCCGCCGCCGGCCACACCTGGGGCGCCAATCCGGAGCGCGGCCTCTACCGCAGCGACGACGGCGGCGCGACGTGGCGGCTGGTGCTCCACGTCGACGCCGACAGCGGCTGCATCGACGTGCTGATCGACCCGCAGGAGCCGACCATCGTCCACGCCGCCACCTGGCAGCGGCGGCGCGACGAATTCGACGGCGGCGATCCCGCGGTGCAGACCGGCCCGGGCTCGGGGCTGTGGCGTTCGACCGACGGCGGCGAGACGTTCGCGCGCAGCAGCGCCGGACTGCCGACCGTGCCGCTCGGGCGCATCGGTCTCGACGCCTTCGCCGGCGACCCACGCATCCTCTACGCCGTGATCCAGACCGAGCTGACCGGGAAGAAGGCGCCCGGCCAGTCGGATGAGGAGGGCGGGCCGGCGTGGCTCGGCGTGCGCGGCGAGGCGGCGGAAGGGGGCTACTTGCTGAGCGAAGCGCTCGCCGGCGGACCGGCGGCGGCCGCCGGGATCGCCGCCGGCGACCTGCTGATGAGCGTCGCCGGGACATCGGTGGCCGACTTCGAGCAGCTGCGCCTCGCGCTCGACCAGCACCAGGCGGGCGGCGAGGCTGACGTCGTCGTGCGGCGCGCCGAGGCCGAGGTCACGCTCCGCGTCAAGTTCGGCCGACGGCCCGGACCGGCCGGCGACTTCGGCGGCGAACAGGGTGGCCAGAACGCCAACGCGCAGGCACGCCAGGGCGAGCGCGGCTTCGAGACCGGCGGCATCTTCCGCAGCGACGACCGCGGCGCGACGTGGCGCCGCGTCAACAGCCTGAACCCGCGGCCGTTCTACTACTCGCGCCTGCGCATCGACCCGCAGGACCCGCAACGCGTCTGGGTGCTCGGCATCTCGCTGCATCGGTCGAGCGACGGCGGCGCGACGTTCGACGGGAACGGCGCGCGCGTCTGCCATCCAGACCACCACGACCTCTGGATCGATCCGCGCGATCCCGAGCACCTGCTGCTCGGCAACGACGGCGGCCTGTTCGCCAGCTTCGATCGCGGCGAGAACTGGGAGATGCTCGATCGCCTGCCGATCGGCCAGTTCTACGGCGTCGCCGTCGGCATGGACCGCCCCTACTCGGTGGCCGGCGGCCTGCAGGACAACGGCAGCTGGGTCGGGCCGAGCGCGTCACTGCGCCGCAGCGGCATCCCGATCGACGCGTGGCAGTACATCCTCGGCGGCGACGGCTTCCGCTGCGCGATCGACCCCGACCGACCCGACCTGGTCTATGCCGCGACCCAGAACGGCGGCCTCGCGCGCCTCGACCTCGCGATCGGCTCGAACCAGGGGATCCGTCCGCCCGGCCAGCGCTTCTGCTGGGACACGCCGTTCCTGCTCTCGCCGCACAACCCGCAGACGCTCTGGTGCGGCGGCGAGGCGCTGTTCCGCTCGATCGACCGCGGCGACCACTGGACCACCGCCAGCCCGGTCCTGGCGCGCACCGACCGCGGGTCGCTCTCCGCGATCGACGAGTCGCCGCGCCAGCCCGAACTGGTGGCGTGCGGCAGCGACGATGGCGCGCTGTGGCTCTCGCGCGACGGCGGGCGGACGTGGGAGAGCCTGGTCGAGCGGCTTCCGGGCGTCCCCGGCCCGCGCTACGTCGCCGACGTCCATTTCTCCGTGCACGAGACCGAGACGCTGTTCGTGGTGCTGGATGGCCGGCGCGGCAACGACATGGAGCCGTGGCTGTTCCGCAGCCGCGACCTCGGCGCCACCTTCACCCGCCTCGTCGACGGGCTGCCCGCCGACAACCTCCACGGCGTGGCCGAGTCGCCGCGCCGCCGCGGGCTGCTCTTCGCCGCCAGTTCGCGCGGCGTCAGCGTCTCGCTCGACGACGGCGACCGGTTCGCGCCGCTGGACGCGAACCTGCCGACCGTGCCGGTGTTCGAGCTGGTGGTCCACCCGCGCGATCCGGAGCTGGTCGCGGCGACCCATGGTCGCGGCATCTGGATCGCCGACATCGCCGCGGTCGAGGAGCTGTCGCACGACGTGCTCGCGCGCCCGGCCGCGCTGCTCGAGCCGCGCACGGTGGCACCGCCGCCGCGCCTCCCCGGTTCGAGCAGCTACGCCGCGCCGCGATTCCAGGGCGAGAACCCCTTCGACGGCGTCGAGCTCTGGTACTGGCTGCGCGACGGCGTGGCCGATGCCGCCGCCGAGACCACCGTGCCGCTGGTCGTGCGCGACATCGCCGGCCGCACCATCGCCACGCTGCAGGGGCCGGCGCGCCCCGGACTCCACGCGGTCCGCTGGAACCTCACGATCGACCTGCAGCAGCCGGGCGTGCCGGCGCTGCGCGATCGCCGCCTCGGCGCCGGCGACTACCTGGTCACGCTCGAACTGCCGCCGCCGGCTGAGGGCGCGCCCGCCGAGGCGCCGGTCCGCGCCACGCTGCGGGTCGAGACCCATCCGGCGTTCGCGCCGCGTACGGTCACCGCGGAGCGCGGTGGGTGAGCGGGCGACCGTTCGACGCGGTGCTGTTCGACCTCGACGGCACGCTGGCCGACACGCTGCGCACGATCGCGGGCGTCGCCAACCACGCGCTGGCCGAGCTCGGCCTGCCGACCCATCCGCTGGCGGCGTTCAACCGCTTCGTCGGCGACGGCATCACCGAGCTGGCGCGGCGCACGCTGCCGCCCGACCGCCTCGCCGCCGAACCGGCGCTGCTCGAGCAGTTGCTCCGCGTCATGCGCACGCGCTACCAGACCCACTTCCTCGCCGACGCCAGTCTCTACGACGGCATCCCTGCGGCGCTGACCGCGTTGCAGGAACGCGGCGCGCGGCTCGGCGTGCTGTCCAACAAGCCGCACGCGCTGACGCTGGCCACGGTCGCGGGGCTCGGGATCGCCGACCGCTTCCGCGCGATCCGCGGCCAGCAGGAAGGGGTGCCGCCGAAGCCCGATCCGACCGCGGCGCTCGAACTCGCGGCCGCGCTCGGGGCGACGCCGGCGCGGCTGCTCTACGTCGGCGACACTGCGACCGACATGGAGACCGCGCGCCGCGCCGGCTTCGCGTCCGTCGGCGTCCTCTGGGGCTTCCGCGATCGCGCCGAGCTCGAACGCGCCGGCGCCCGCTTCCTGGTCGCCCATCCGCGCGAGCTGCCGGCCCTCTACTCCGGCGCGGAGTGAGACGCCGTCGCGCCCGCCGTCACTCGCGCACGATCGAGACGTTGCCGAACTTGACCGCGAGCTCGATCGTGACCTGCGCCGGCGCGTCGCCCGGCGCAGCGTCCTCCCACCGCCCATCGCCGCGTGCGGCGATCCCGCTGACCTCGACTTCGCCGAAGTCGCAATCGCGCCCCTCGACGCGCACCCGCAACCCCGCCGGCACGCGCACCTCGACGTCGCAGAGTTGCGCCTCGATCCGCACCAGCCCGGGACGCGGCCACTCGCCGGCGAGGTCCAGCAGGTAGTCGCCCGCCTGCAGCGAGAAGCGGCTCGACGTGGCGCACGCGTTGCCGAGGCGCATCACCTTGAAGTGGCCGGCGCCGAGGTCGAAGTCGAGTTCGGCAAGCTCGATCGCGTTGCGGACGGACCAGTCGAACTCGAAGCTGCCGGCAGCGCCGCCCGCCCGCAGGCGCCGCACCGCCGCCCCGCCGAGGTCGACCTTCGCCTCGCACGCCGCGAGCTCGAGCGCCAGCGACAGCGGAACGGTGGCGCCGAGCCGCGCGTCCCAGCGGTTGACGTACTCGTCTTCGCCCTCCCAGACATCGACCCGCGAGTCGGCGTCGACCCATGCGCGCACGTCGAGCTGGCGCCCCTCGCGCTCGAACTCGACGCGCGGGACGAACTCCTCGATGTTGTCGGTCGCGCGCAGGTCCAGCACCGCATCGCCGCCGCCGGTGACGCGGAACTCGCCGGCGTAGAAGGTCAGCTCGACCGCGGCCGCGTCGGCGTCGAGCGGCGCGACGACGTGCTGCGCATCGACGCGCGGCCCGAGGTTGGCGTGACGGCGGATCTGGCAGGAGGTGACGGCGAGGAGCGCCAGTGCCGCAAGGGCGGGGCGCGCGCGACCGTGCGGGAGACGGGGCATCGGGGATCTCCGGCGGAAGGTCGCCGGGAGCCGCCCCGGGGCGACGGGGTTGGAACCGGCGGCGGATGGCGCGGCGACGGAGCGTGCAGCGTCAGTCACCGGCGCCGCGCCGCCGCCGCCATCGTTGCAGGAACGGCTGGCAGAACATCCATACGCCGCTGGCCCACAGGAACAGCAGCGCGGCGCCGGTGGGAAGGAACAGGAGCAGCTTGCTCCAGTCCCCGGCGAACCACGAGCCATCGTGGAGCGACTCGATCAGGTCGGAGCGGCGCGGCGCGACGTGCAGGATCGACCCGTCGGCGAGGTCGAGCTGCACCTCGAGCCCGTTCACGAGCCACGCTTTCGCCAGCCCCCTCCCAGGCCGGACGTCGAGGCGGCGCACGTCCGTCCAGTCGTCCACGGCGAGCTCCGGCCGCGCGGCGAGCGCCGCGAGCAGCTCGGGGAAGCCCGCGACCGGCGCGGTCGCCGATGCCGTTCGCTCCGCCGGCTGCACCCACTCCCAGTGCTTCTTCAGCTGCAGCAGGAGCCCGCTCGTCACGATCACCAGCAAGGGCAGCGCGACGAACGGGGTGGTCCAGTGGTGCCACCGCCGGATCCGGGACGCGAGGCGCATCAACGGCTGTCGCTCATGCGGCCGGCGCGCCCTTGCCGCGAAGGAAGCCCTCGACGACGGCGACCTCGTCCTTGCTGCCGATGTAGAGCGGCGTGCGTTCGTGCAGCTTCTTCGGCGTCTTCTCCAGGATGCGGCCGTTCCCGTCGATGGCGGAGCCGCCCGCCTGCTCGATCAGCAGGCTCATCGGATTGGCCTCGTACATGAGGCGCAGCTTGCCGGACGGCGCCTTGGCGGTGGGCGGATAGAGGAAGATGCCGCCCTGCATCAGGATGCGGTGGAAGTCGGCGACGAAGCTGCCGACGTAGCGCGAGCTGTAGCCCGCCGCCTCGGTCTTGGTCCAGTCGAGGTAGCGCCGGACCTCGGCCGGGAACGAGCCGGAGTTGGCCTCGTTGACCGAATAGACCTTCTTGCGCGCCGGGACGGTGATTCGCTCCTTCACCAGCACGAACGCGCCGATCTCGGGATCGAGCACGAACTGGTGCACGCCGTTGCCGGTGGTGTAGACCAGCGTCGTCGCGCCGCTGTAGAGGACGTAGCCGGCGCCGACCTGCCGGACGCCGGCCTGCAGGATCTCCGCCTGCACATCCCCCGCCTCGCTCCACTCGCTGCGGTCGGGACGCACCAGGATGGAGAAGATCGTCCCGGTCGGGATGTTGACGTCGATGTTGGAAGATCCGTCGAGCGGGTCGAACAGCACGAGGTACTTGCCGGCGCGGCCGGTCTCGGTCAGGTCGACGACCGTCTCGTTCTCCTCGCTGGCGAGCGCGCCGACGCTGCGGCGATAGCCGATGCAGTGCATCAGCAGGTCGTTGGCGATGCGGTCGAGCTTCTGCACCGTCTCGCCCTGGACGTTCTGCTCGCCCGTGGCGCCGAAGATGTCGACCAGGCCGGCCTTGCGCACCTTCGACGCCAGCACCTTGGTGGCGATGGTGATGCCCGACAGCAGAAACGAGAACTCACCGGTCGCCTCGGAGTGGCGCCGCTGGTTGGCGATGATGTGCTGCTGGATCGTGATGAGGCCAGGCAGTCCGTGGAAGCTGCCCGCTCCGCCCGTCGCGCTCATGCCGTCCTCCGTCTTCGTCAGTGCGATCCGACCGCTACATCGGCTGCGCAAGGGGCGCTGAAGCAGTTCGCCGGGCCGGGCGGCGGACCTTACCGGCGGCTGATCGCCTTGCTGTCGAGGAGCTCGACGCCCTTCGGCAAGCGGGTGAGTTGCGTCCCGGGCGGCAGTTCCGTGGCTCCCGGGGTCAAGCGCAGGGCGACGACATGGGTTGCCCGCTCCGGCAGGGCGCCGACTTCCTTCGCCAGGCGCCCCTCCCCGTCCAGCGCCGACGCCTCGGCCAGCGACTGCAACCGGCCATCCTCGAAGCGGGCGGCCAGCAGGACGAGGCCATCGGCGAGCCGGCCGCTGCCGCCGATCCGGCCATCGGCGCGGACCGACTTCAGCGTGAAGCCCTCGAGCTCGGACAGCGCGAGCTCGCGCCGGTCAGCCTCGGGCAACCGCACCAGCGTCTCGGGATCGAGCCGCTCGAGCAGCTGCGTCCGCGTGCGCTCGTCCTCGCCGTAGATCAGCGTCATCGTCCGCTCGGAGCGGAGCAGCGCCGGATCGGTGACGCAGAACAGCAGCGCCTCGGACTCGCCGTGGATCTCGCGCTGGTAGTTGCGGATCGGCGTGTCGCCGAGCCAGAGGATCGGGTCGAGCGCTCGCACCGGGAACGGGCCGCCGTGCAGGACGACATGCCAGCCGCCCTTGTGCAGCGTCTCCTTCCCGTCGGTCCACGTCCGGAACGGCGGCGTGAAGCGCGCCTCGTGCAGCTCGGTCCCGGTGATGGTCAGGCGGCCGTACTCGATGGTCGGCGGCGGCGGGGCGTCCTGCGCCGGCAGGAGCGGCGCAGCGACGATCGCGACGGGCGCGACCAGCAGCGCGGCGACGACGGCGAGCGAACGGAGGTCGGTGTTCATCGCAGGGTTCCTCGTCGTCACTTCGAGAACTGGATGTTGTCGAAGGCCACCAGTCCGGTCGACTTCAGGTCGAGCTCGATCCGGGTGATCTTCGTGAGGTCGACCGCCGAGTTCTCCTGCGTGAAGGCCCGCAGCGGGATCTTGATCGACTTCAGGATCGACTTGCGACCGGTGTACGGGTGGTTGTAGCCGACCGGGATCGTCGTGAACGCGCGCGCCTCGGCGGCGAGGCGCTGCCGGGTGCCGTTGGCGTCCTCGAGCTCCACCAGCACGTTCTGCGTGCCGCCGGGGTTCAGCACCTTGTTGTCCCAGATCTGGCAGCAGCGGAACTCGACGAACGTGTAATCGGAGATGTCCTGCCAGGCGACCGGGAGGAGCGTCTCGTACGTCGTCACCTGGTTCCAGCCGAGGACCAGGCCGCGCGTGTGGTGGAAGAAGCTGTTGTTGTATCGAACGTTCGGGCCGAGGCCGTACTCGTCGAAGGTCAGGGGGGTCGGATTGGCGGCATTGGCGCCGCCGAGCGTGTTGAGGAACTTGTCGGCGGGCAACTGCTCGAAGTCGTCGACCACGAGGCGGTCCGCGGCTTCGAAGCTCCAGTGCGTCTCGACCCCGGCCAGCAGCGGCGACTGCACCACGTCACGGTGGATCGCCAGCATCTCGTCGCGCCCCTGCAGCCACGCCATCCACCACGACGTCATGAAGACGCGGCCGGTGTCCTGCTGCTGCTGCGCGCTGATGCGGCCGCCGCCGACGCCCTCGGAACCGCCGTTCCAGCCCGGGTCGATCCAGACCGTGTTCCAGCTGTTGTGGTCGGCGCCGTAGATGTAGGCCTGCGACTTCGTCGCGCGGTGCCCGTCCGGGGAGGCGCGGTCGTAGAGCTGGATGCCCTGGTTGTCCGACACGTCGCCGTCGCTCGAGCCGACGATGTGGAAGACCGGCGTGTCCTTGATCAGGAACTCGATCGGCCCGCCGCCCGGCGGCGTGCTCCAGTTGTAGTCGGTCGGCGCAATCAGGATCGCTGCCGAGATGTCGTAGCCGAGCGCCAGGTCCTGGTTGATCTGGATCGCCGCGGCCACGCCCTCGCCGCCGCGCGAATGGCCGGCGTAGCCGACGCGATCCAGGGCGAGGCGATTCCAGAACCGGCCGTTGTAGGTGGCGTCGGGCACCGCCGGGTTGTCCCAATCGGTCCAGTAGCGCTGGTGCTCCAGCATCAGCGCGCCGCGCTCGATGAAGCGATCGGTCGGGCAGCCGGTGATGTCGTAGGCGTCGATCGAGATGGCGATGAAGCCGTGGCTCGCCCAGAGATCGAGCAGGTAGTCGTAGCCCCAGTGGTTGGGGATGCGGTTGCCGCTGCCGCAAGTGCACGCGAAGTTGAGGCAGACGTTGTGGTTGCCGTGCAGGATCAGGATCACCGGGAAGCGCTTGGTGGTGCCCCACACCGCCACGTCGGTTCCCGCCACCTGCCCGGGATAAGCGACGACCGCGCGGACATCGACGTCCTGATCCTGGTACTGGCCATACGGGATGTCGTAGGCATCGACGAAGTCGTACGCCGTGCGACCGACCGGGTAGGGCCCCGGCTCGGCGGGGTCATGGATCACCGTGAAGGCGGTGCCGTCGAGCGCGTCGATGATGTCGCGTCCCGCGTCGTATTCGCCGTCGAGCAGCGGAAACGTCGGCGGTGCCGGCGGCGGTGCCGGCGATCCCGGCGCGGCCCCGCCGGCACCGGGCGGATCGAGCCGCAGGTTCGCGCGGAAGTCGAGGACGACGTCGAAGCGGTCGCCGTCGGTCCCCGGATCGGGATCGCTCCAGGCCAGGTGGACGCCGCTCAGCACGGTGCCGGGCTTCACGTTCTTGATCTCGACCGCCTCCGTCACGTCGGCGAGCCGCGTCTGCGCGCCCCACGTGGCGGCGTCGCGATCGGGAACGACCCAGATCGCGGCCTGCTTCACCTTGCCGTGGTCGGCCGGCACCTCGGTCGGATCGAGGTTCACGTAGACCGAGCTGTGGCGGAGGAAGACCGCCTGGCGGCGGAAGCCGGGGAAGCGGTTGTTGGTCGTCCGCCGTCCGGTGAGCGTCGCCTCGAGGTCGCCGCTCGCGCGCGCCCCGGCCGTCGCCGGCTTCTCCAGCACCACGCCGGTCTCGAAGCCGTGGAAGAGCGAGTCGGTCGCGCGCAGCGTCGTCGACTGGCCGGTGCGCGGATCATTGATGCGCGCGACCAGGTCGAAGGTGCCGCTGCGCTGCAGGCCGGCCGGCCAGACGCGCGCGCTGAAGCTGGTCGCGCCGGGCGGCAGCGTGATGCGGTCCTTCTGCGCGGTTCCCTGCGCGCCGGTCACGTCGGTCAGCGGATCGCCGTCGCGCCACTCGGTGCGATCGACCACGACGAAGAGGTCGACGACGGCACCCGCTGGCAGATGGTCGGCGGCGACGAACAGGTCCTCGCGGCCGGCCTCGAAGCTGGTGCGGTAGCGCCCGAGTCGATCGCTGAACCAGAAGTTCGGCGACTGCCGCGTCGGCTGCAGCGGCACCGACTGCGACAGGAGCAGCCGACCGGCACCGAGCTGCCGCGGATTCGCCTGACGCACCTCCAGCGTGAGCGAGCGCCCGACGAGCCAGGCCTCGGCCGCCGCGAAATCGACGAAGCCCCAGCCGCCGTTGCCGCGGCCGTCGGGGTTGGTGCCGGTCACGCCGGATTCCCACCAGAGCACTTCGGGCTCGATCGAACCGGCGCCGTCGGCGGTGGCGCAGGCCGCCGCCAGCACCGTGCCGAGGTCGTCGACCAGCAGCAGGTCGTACGGCGTGCGCGGCGACATGCCGTCCACCTTGACCGCGAGGGTGTCGCCCACTTCGTGGGTCGTGATCACCTCGCCACGCTTGCCGACCAGCGAGATCGTCGCTGCAGGTCCGCCCTGCGGCGACGCGGCCGCGGCGAACGCCGCGACGAGGAGACCGGGCGAGGCGAGCATCAGGGACGTCCTCGGATGGGAGGCGCGACGACGCGCGGCGGGGCCGGCGGTCGCGGAAGGGACGGGGGTGGCGAGGCGTTCTAGCCCTGCCCCGGGAAAGCGGCAATGCTTGCGACCCCTGCGCTCGCCCCCCGCGCCGTTCCGTGACGGCCACAGCGACGCGATGGGTCCGGAGCCTGGCCGCCATGAAATGGCTGAACCCGATTCTGCACTCTCTTCTGCTCGTGCTGGCCGTCGCCGGAATTGCGCTGGCCACGGTCTCCCGCCCGCTGGTGCCGACGACCGGCAGCGCGCCGCCACCCGTGGTCGTCTTCCTGGTGCGTCACGCCGAGAAGGCGCCCGCGCCACCGAAGGATCCGCCGCTCACCGCCGCCGGCGCCGCGCGCGCCGATGCATTGCGCGACCTGCTCGCCGACACCGGCGTCACCCACCTGTTCGCCAGCGAGTTCGCGCGGACGCAGGCGACCGTCGCGCCGCTGGCGCAGCAGCTCGGCAAGGAGGTCGCGGTGGTCGGCGCCGCGAAGCCGGACGAGCTGCTCGCGCGATTGCGCGCGCTGCCGGCCGGAGCGGTGGCGGTGGTCGCGGGGCACAGCAACACGATCCCGGCGCTGGCGCGCGCGCTCGCGAACGGCGGCGGCACCCACGACCTCGCCGCGACCCGCGCGGCGATCGACACCGTGCTCGCCGGCACCACGCAGGGCAACAGCGGCGAGCAGTTCCCCGACGACGAGTACGGCCGGTTGATCGAGCTGGTCCTGGCGCCGCCCGCCGCCGACGCATCCGCCGGCGCGGCGCCGACCCTGCTGCGCGCGCTGCGGCTCCACGTCGGCGCCCGATGAACCTCGTCCTCCTCCTGCCCGAGGACCTGATCGAGCGCGACGGCCCCTGCGCGCGCGCCGTGCTGCACGACCGCCGGCTCGACCATCTGCGCCGCGTCCACCGCGCCGCGCCGGGCCGCGAGCTGCGCGTCGGCCTGCTCGGCGGGCGGCAGGGCCGCGCCACCGTCGAGGCGATCGACGCGACCGCGGCCACGCTGCGCGTCGTGCTCGACACGCCGTCGCCGCCGAAGCTCCCGCTCACGCTGCTGCTCGCGCTGCCGCGGCCGAAGACGCTGCGCCGCATGCTGCAGACCGCCGCGACGATGGGCATCCAGCGCGTCGTGCTGATGAACTCGTGGCGCGTCGACAAGAGCTACTGGAAGAGCCCGCAGCTCGAGCCAGCCGCGATCGCCGAGCAGCTCCGCCTCGGCCTCGAGCAGGGCGGCGACACCATGCCGCCGCAAGTCGACGTCGAGCGGCTGCTGGTGCCATTCGCCAAGGAGCGCCTCGACGTGCTGGCGGCCGGAACGACGCGGCTGCTCGCCCATCCGGCCGCGCCGACCCCCTGCCCGCGCCACCGCGCCGAGCCGATCACCCTCGCGCTCGGCCCGGAGGGCGGGTTCATCGCCGACGAAGTCGCGCTCTTCGAGCACCACGGCTTCGCGCCGGTCGCGCTCGGCCCGCGGCTGCTGCGGGTGGAGCAGGCGCTGCCGGCGCTGGTCGGGCGGCTGACGTAGCCCGCCGACGACGCGCCGTCAGCGCGCGTCCTTCGCGGCGAGCTCGGCGGCCCAGTTCAGCACCACGTGGATCTGGAGCGGCTCGTCCTCCCACGCCGCCCGTGCGATCAGCGCGAAACTCCCGTCGGGCAGCACGCCGTAGCCTGCGAACTCGAGGATCGACGCGGCCGCCCCCGCGCGGAGAGCGTCGAAGAGTTTCACCGGCGGGGCGACGCGCAGTTCCGTCCCCTCGGTCGAGAGCTCCGCACTCCACATCGAGTCTTGGGGATCGAGGAAGAAGACGCGCTTCCCGTCGTGGGAGAGGCGCGGCTGCGTGCCACCGCCGGTCGAGACCTGCAGGTTCGCGCCGTCGCCGCGCAACGGCCCGACGTGGACCTGGCGACGCCCCGATTCATCCGAGCAGTAGACGAGCCACCGCCCGTCGGGAGAGATGCTCCCCATCCCCTCCTCGGCGGGACGGCTGCGCACGGGCGTCCAGGTGCGATCGCCGTAGTGATAGATCACGAGATCGCTTCCGCCGGCCGCGTCGGAGCCGACCTTGCGCACCAGCAACCCCGACCCGTCGGAAAGCTCCTGCAACGGGAGGCAGGCCGAGCCGACGTTTGGCGCCACGATCTCCGGCTCGCCGCCTTCAGCGGGCCAGCGCGCGAGGCTCGTCACCCCCGTCGCGTCGGTGTACGCCGTGACGACCGACCTTCCGTCCGTCGACCACACCGGCGCATAGTTCTCTCCGCGCGAGGTCAGTGACGAAAGCGAGCGCCGCTCGAGGTCGAGCATCCAGACCTCGACCTTCTTGCGCAGGGTGGTCAACACCGCTCGTCGCCCGTCGGGAGCGACGACCGGATCGCTGTAGTAGTTGTCCGCGCCGTCGAGCAGCGGCGAACTCTTGCCCGACTCGTCCACGCGGATCAGCCGCCGCCCGCTGCCGAGTCGCCCGCCGGGGATCCAGGCGAACGTGCCGCTCGTCGACGCCGCGATGGCGGCGCTGTCGCACCAGAGATCGGTGCGCACCGGTTCGAGCGCGACGGTCGCTTCGCCCACCGTGACGCCCCTCTCCCGATCGAAACCCACCGTCATCACCGTCGAGCCGCGTGTGAAGAGCAGCCGGTCGGGAGCGAGCAGGCGCGGCTCCGTCGCGTGCCGGAGCACGGTGCGCAGCGCCCCGTCGGCGAGCGAGATCGACACGAGGTGATAGCTCTCCGTCGTGAATCCATCCCAGGCGCAGGCGAGGAAGTAGCTCGCGCCAGGAACCGCCGTCGGGGAGAGCAGCCCGAGCACGGTCGTCTCCCCATCGACGGTCTTCACGCCGGGATCGGCTTGCGCGAAGAGCGTCGGAGTTCCGCCGCTGGCGCTCACTCGCCACGCTCCGCCCGGCCCGTCGCACCAGACGATCGAACCGTCCTCGGTCCAAGCGATCCCCTCGGCCGCCGCGTCGCACAGCGTCTGCGTCGGGCCGCCGTCCGCCGGCATCTTGAGCAGCGTCGGCCCGGAGAGGAACGCGATCCAGCGACCGTCGGGCGAGAAACAGGGGGTCGAACCGTCTTCGGTGCCCGGCAGCACGCGCGCCTCGTGGCGACCGATCTCGCGCAGGCAGAGGACGGTCTGCGCCTCCTTTTCGGCGGCGAAGACGATCCGGTCGCCGGCCGGGCTCACCACGAGGTTGGCGCGACGCGCGACGTTCGCGGTGAGCATGCAGCCGGGCGGCGGCTCGAGGGTGAAGCGGACCACCGGCGCGCGACCCGGCTGGTCCCACCGTGGCTCGCCGAGTGGACCATCGCTTCGCGCCGCGACCACCGACCTGAACTTGTTCCATGTCGGGGCGCTGCCCGACACCGCAGCTACTTGCGGTTGCCGCCGATCGGGCCGATCGCGGCGGCGGAGAGCGCGGCGCCGGTCAGCACGCGGCTCGCGCTGGCGGTCGTCACCGAGTACTCGAAGCCGCTCGCCGAGCCGGCGGCGCCGTAGCGGCCCGCCTTGTCGAGCGCGACGAAGCTGATGCTCAGGTCGGCGCCGCGCGGGTCCTTCCGGGCGATGCGGCGGATCGCCTCGAGGCACGCCTCCTCGGGCGACGCGCCCTGCCGCATCAGCTCGACGACGAGGAAACTGCCGCACCAGCGCATCACGTTCTCGCCGAGGCCGGTGGCACCCGCCGCCCCCACTTCGTCGTCGACGTAGAGGCCGGCGCCGAGGATCGGCGAATCGCCGACACGGCCCGGTCGCTTGCCCGACAGCCCGCTGGTCGAGCAGCCGCCCGCGACGTGGCCATCGGCGCCAAGCACCAGCAGCGCGATCGTGTCGTGGTTGGCGGCATCGATCCGCGGCGCGCCGTCCGCGGGGCTGCGGCTCGATCCGCCACCGCCCGCCGGCCGCGCCTGCCACCACGCCGCGTTCTTCGCCGCCGCCTCGGCGAGCGCCGCGGCATCGAGCGACTCGAGCCCCTCCTCGAGCGCGAAGCGGCGCGCCCCTTCGCCGACCAGCATCACGTGCGGCGTCTTCTCCATCACGCGGCGCGCGGCGCTGATCGGATGGCGGATCCCTTCGAGCGCGGCGACGCTGCCGGCGCGATGACCGACTCCCTCCATGATGCAGGCGTCGAGCTGGGCGACACCGGCCGCGTTCGGCAACCCGGTCAGGCCGACCGACTCGTTGCCCGACGCCTCGGTGTGGCCGATCCCCTGCTCCACCGCATCGAGCAGCGAGCCGCCGCGCTGCAGCACCGCCAGCGCGACGTCGTTCGCCGCCTTGCCGAACGGCCAGGTCGAGACGATCAGCGGCCCGCCCGCGCCGCCGCTCGCTGCACCGCTGCTCGCGCAACCGAGCGTCGCACCGCTCGCCAACAGGGCGCCGCTCGCCAGTCCGACTGAGGTGCGAGCGAGGAACTCACGGCGATGGAGCGACATGAAGGAAGACTCCGCAAGAGAGGAGAAAGGGGGCGAGCCAATCGGCCGAACGGCGCGCCGGAAGCTCGCCGATCACGGTCACTCATCGCGTCAGCGTGCAAGTCGCGCCACCTCGCGCAGCAGGGCGGGATTGAATCCGGCTGGGTCTTCCAGCATCAGGAAATGGCCCCGCCCGGGCAGGGTCACCAGGCGGAACGTCGGTGCGACGGTGCGGGCGCGCGCATCGTCGGTGACGCCCTCGAGGTCGGCGTTGATCGCGACGATCGGCACCGCGATGTCGCGGTAGTCGTGGGTGGCAAGGTGGGAGAGCAGGCCACGCATCGCGTCGATCGCGACGGCCGGTGGCGCCGCCGCCATGTCGTCCGCGATCCGGTCGGCGAACCGCGGGTCCGCCGTCGGCTGGAACATCGAGCCGCGGACCCACTCGCGCGTCGTGCCGGCGAAGTCGCCTTCGAAGCCGGCGACGAAGCGCTCGAGGTCGGCCGCGTGCACGGCGCGCACGGCCGCGACGACGTCGGCGCCGAACCTCTCCATGGTCCACTCGCCGCGATCAGCGCCCGATGCGCCATGCCCAGCGAGGTCGACGGTCAGCACCGCGTGGTGCGGCGTCAGGGCCGGCAACTGCTCGCGCCAATAGTCCGAATCGCAGGACCAGCCGTGGATCAGCAGCAGCAGCGGCTCGCCGGCGCCCTGCAGCCGGTAGCGGATCGGCACGCCGTCCGGCGACTCGACGCACTGCGGTACGCCCGCGGCGAGCGGCGCCGACGTCGACACCAAATCCGGATTCCGGCAACCACCCGCCGCCAGAGCCAACGCGAGGGCAAGAGCGCGGGCGATCGAGCCGTGCATCTGGATCCCTCCCCGCATGCACCGAGGCGCGGCATCATCGCCGGGAACGCGAGCTCCGACCGGCAGCATCTCGAAACGGCGTCCGTCCAACTTGCTGACGCCGGCCAGCGTGCTGATCAGCAGGTCGCCCGACGGCACGTGCTGCTGGATCCCGCGGACGTGGTCGTTGCACCGTCCGTCCCGGGTCGTGAAGCGCGTGACGGCGGCGCCGGAGCCATGGCGAGGCACGCCGGCGACACCCGGAATGCGAACTTCGCGAGTCGATGCATCCTCATGGGCAGCGCACCTGGATCACCCCGCTGCAGAGCGCCCCGCCAGCGCGCCCGTCGCGAACGCGGCGGTGAAGTTGTAGCCGCCGATCGGGCCATCGAGGTCGAGCAGCTCGCCGGCGAGGAAGAGGCCCGGCACGAGGCGCGACGCGAGCGTCGCGGGATCGACCTCGGCGAGCGCGACGCCGCCGCGGGTGACTTCGGCGAAGTCGTAGCCGCGGGTGCCGACGACGGCGAGGCGGGTGGCGAAGAGCACGTCGAGCAGGCGGGCGCGCGCAGCGGCGCCGAACTGGCGCACCGCCAGCATCGGCGCCAGGTTCGCCTGGTCGCACAGCATCTCGGCGAGGCGTCGCGGCAGCAGTTCCGCCAGCGCGGTGCGCACCAGGCGCGGGTCACCCTCGGCCTGCGCTGCCTGGGCTGCCGCCGCGAAGCGCGCGTCGAGCGCGGCGCGCTGCTCGCCCGGCAGGAAGTCGATGGTGACGATCACGCGCGTCGCGCTGTCGACGCGCTCGACCGCGCCGCCCGGTTCGCCGGCGAGGCGGCGCGCGACCTCGCCGCCGAGGTTCATCGGCGCGGGTCCCGACAGGCCGAAATGGGTGAACAGCAGCGCGCCCCGCACCCGCTCCGCGCCGCGCTCGGCGATGGCGATCGCGACGTCCTCGAGCGTCACGCCCGACAGCTCGCGCACCCACGCCGCCGGCGCGACCAGCGGCACCAGCGCGGGCGTCGTCGGCGTGACCGTGTGGCCGAGCGCGCGCGCCAGCGCGTAGCCGTCGCCGACCGTGCCGATCTTCGGATAGCTCCGCCCGCCGAGCGCCAGCACCAGCCGCGGCGCCCGCCACGCGCCGCGCGCCGAGGTGACGACGAACTCCTGGGTCGGCGCGCCACCGGCGCCCTGCCGTCGCTCGCACTCCACCCGCTCGACCGCGGC
>VGYY01000063.1 GCA_016872815.1 Planctomycetota bacterium | reverse complement strand
AGGAGTTTGCAACCCGCGCTGCGCGCGCGGGGGCATGCCCCCCGGAGCAGGGGAAGAGAAGACCGAAGACCAGACCCGGGATGTCTCAGAATCGCTGGGCTGAAAAGCGACACAGGGTCAGAGGTCGACCTGAAAGCCGAGCGCGGCTGGCGAAGCTCGCTGCGGCGGGTGACGGTGCGCCACCTCTCGATGAGGGCGCTGGACGCCGCGAAGGTGACCAAAGTGACCGGAGCCCTCGCGTCAGCGAGGGCGACCCAACGTGGTAGCGGGGGCAGGATTCGAACCTGCGACCTCCGGGTTATGAGCCCGACGAGCTGCCAGCTGCTCCACCCCGCGTCCGTGAGGTACTGCTGGGATCGGGGCCCCGAGGGGCTCCGACTGGCGTCCTTCGGTCAGGACCGAAGGGTCGGGGACAGTACGGAGGGCGGAGCGCGGTTGCAAGCGCCGAGAGGGCGGCGGCGAAGGCGACTGCGCGCGCGACGCGGGCAGGCGGTCGCGCGGGGCGGGTCAGCGCTCGACCGGGAGGGGGCTTCCCCACTGGTTCGGCGGGGGGAGCCAGCCCATCAAGGCCAGCGCCACGGTGGCGACCGCCAGCACCGCGACCACGATGATCAGGATCGCGCCGGCCAGCGCGGCGGAGCCGAGCTGCGGCTGCTCACGCGCCCAGGTGCGGACGAACTTGAACAGGATGGCGGGCAGCGGCACCAGCACCACCAACAGCGCGAGGAAACAGAAGACGAGCGCCTCGTCGAACTGGTGGGACGAAAGTCTGAAACCGGGTTCCATCACGAACTCCTGCCGCCTTCGCTCGCGCGGCACCTAAGGTGGCTCGAGCCGTTCCGTTCGGGGGCGGGCGCCCGGGCCGGCCCCCCGCCGCTTTCAATCCCCCGGCCCACCGCCTAACGTCCCCCATCCATGGCAACCGAAGCGCAACTGAACGAACACCGCATCGCCGCCTTCTTCGACTTCGAGAACATCATCCAGGGCGTCCGCGACGCCCACTACGACAAGTTCCGGCTCGAGCTGATCCTCGACCGCCTGGTCGAGAAGGGCAAGATCATCTACAAGCGCGCCTACTGCGACTGGGGCCGCTTCAAGGAACACAAGAACGACTTCCACGAGGCCTCGGTCGAGCTGATCGACATCCCGACCAAGCGCATCAGCGGCAAGAACTCGGCCGACATCCGCATGGTGGTCGACGCGCTCGACCTCTGCTACCAGCGCGACCACATCACCGCGTTCGCGCTGATCACCGGCGACTCCGACTTCTCGCCGCTGGTCAACAAGCTGAACGAGTACAACAAGTACATCATCGGCATCGGGGTCAAGAACTCGACCTCCGAGCTCCTGGTCTCGGTCTGCGACGAATTCATCTTCTACGAGGACCTGGTCCGCGAGAAGACGCGCCTGCGCCAGCACCAGCCCCGTCCGGTCCCCGTCCCGTTCGCCCAACCCGCGGCGAGCAGCGCGGGCGGCGGTGGCGGCGGCGCCCCGCCGGTCAGCGCACCCCAGGGCGAGGGCGGCCGGCAGGAAGAGCTGGTCGAACTGGTCATGGACGCATTCGCCGCGCTCCAGCGCGAGAACTACGACCATGTCTGGGGCTCGATGATCAAGCAGCAGATCAAGCGCAAGAAGCCGCAGTTCACCGAGGCTTACTTCGGCTTCCGCAATTTCTCCGACGTGCTCGACTCGATGAAGCGCGCCGGCCTGGTCGACCTGAAGCGCGATCCGCGCAGCGGCGCCTACGAGGTGTTCGATCTCGGCGCCGGCGGGGGCGGCGGATCGCCCGCCAACGGCGGCGGCGAACGCTCCGCTGCGGGCAGCGGCATGACGGCGGCGGCACCGGCCAGTGGCCCGGTCGCCAGCCCGGGCTCTCCGTCGCCCGCGGTCCCCGAATTCGGCCCCATGGGCGAGCCGCTCAGCTGAACGCGTGCGGGCGGGGCGAGGTGTCGGTCGCGCGGATCCCCGGCGCGACGACGCGTCCCGCTACCGGCTGCCGACCGGCTCGACCGATTCGGCCAGCTCATCCAGCGCATAGCGAGTCGCCGCGTCGAGGCGATCGAACGGTCGCGCCACGGCATCACGCCGGGCGAGTTCGTGCCAACGCAGCAGGCGCGAAGTGAGACTCTTCAGGCGCTCCTCGCCATCACGGCTCGGCCGGTCGGGCGGCGCGATGAACTCGACCACCCGCCCGTCGCCGCGGGTGATCAGCGTCGCGCCACCGCCCTCGATCCCGATCAGCTCGACGGCATCGTCCTCGCCCGCGAGCTCCGCGCGCGCCGTCTGGAAGTAGACGAATCGCGGCGCGGACGCCCCCCACGGCGGCAACGCCACGGGCAGCGTGCTACCGGCGCCCGTCGCGTCCTCCGTGCCCGCCTCCACCGCCCCCGCCAGCGCCGCGAGTGTCGCCGGCAGCAGCGTCACATCGACCAGCTCGCGGACCCGTTGCGGCGGCCGGCGCGGATCGCGGATCAACAGCGGAACGTGGCGCAGTTCCTTCGCCAGCGAGCTGCCGGCGGCCGGCGCCGGCCCCAGCGCGAGCGTCTCGCCGTGCGTGCCGACCACCACCACCACGGTGCTGTCGAGCAACGACGCCTTGCGCAGCTGCGTCAGCACCCGCGCGATCTGCTCGTCGACGAAGCGGACCTCGGCGTCGTAGAGGCCGATCCACGAGGACTCGGGCAGCTGCGGCAGCACGTCGGCCTCCGCCTCCACCGGCCCGTAGGCACGCGCCGGATCGCGCGAGCGCGAGCGCTGCCTGCGCAGTTCTTTGACCGCGGTGCGCATGGCGGCGACGTGCTCGCGCGGGGCGAAGCGGGTGGCGATCACCTCGGGCGCGTGGAACGGCCGGTGCGGATCGTGCAGATGGAGGAACGCGAAGAACTGCCAGCTGCCGTAGCGCTGGATCCAGTCGGCGAACTGGTCGACCACGCGGTCGGCGGGCTGCAGCGGATACTCGCGCCAGTCGGCGAAGCCCTGATCGAAGTTCTTCGAGCGCGAGATCAGCGGATTGGCGGTGGCGCACAGCGTGGTGCAGCCGCGGCTCGCGAGCAGTTCGGGCAGCGTCTCCAGCGAATCGGAGAGGAAGCAGCGATCGAGGTCGTCGACGCCGTGCGTCGGCGGGTAGAGCCCGGTCAGCAGCGTCGCCACCGCCGGCCAGGCCCACGTCGCCGGCGAGCGCGCCTGCTCGTACAGCACCCCGTCGCGCGCCATCGCGTCGAGCGTCGGCGTGGTCGGCGCGCCGTAGCCGTGGCAGCCGAGGTGATCGGGACGCAGCGCGTCGACCGCGATCACCACGACGTTCATCCGCTCGGGCGAGGCGGTCACGCGGCGGCGCCACTCCTGACGGACGATGCGCGGGCGACCGAAGCCGGCGCGGACGCGATCGAGACCGGCCCCGTCGCCGCGCAATGACAGCCCGATCCGCACACGCTGCTCGACCGCAGCCGTGAGCGCGACGTCGTGATCGAGCCAGCGCCGATCCTCCTCGCGTTCCTGCGGCCGCAGCGAGGCGACGACCGATTCGCGGCCGTCCAGCGTGAGCACGAAATCGAGTCGCTGCGCCGGGGGCGACTGCTCGCGGATCGAACCGCCGTCGACGCCGATGCTGAACAGCAGGTGGGAGTGGCGCGGGAGGTCGAGGTCGAATTCGACGCCGGCGCCGACCGGGACCACCAGCGACGGCCGGTTGCCGCCGACGCCGACCTCGCCGCGCGCCGCCAGCAGCGAACCGGCGACGGGCCGGCGCCCGTCGGCCGCCGCGACGATGCGCGCTCCGGTCAGCGCGTCGAACAGGTCGACCTCGATCACCTGCAGCTCGAGGTGCTCCTTGCGGCGCTCGAGCAACACGACTACCGCGGCCAGGCACGCGCCGCCGAGCAGCAGCACCGCCGCCGTGGCGACGAAGCGGGTCGCCGGCCGCAGGCGGAACAGTGCGCAGTTCGGGTTGCCGGCGAGACGGTCGAACGCCGCGATCGCCACCGCAACGCCGATCGCGGCGGCCCAGCCCTGGAAGCCGCGCAGCGAATCGATGCCCGGCGTGTAGCGCAGCTCGCCGTCGGGCCAGCCGACCAGGAAGGCGCACGCCGCCAGCGTCACCGCGACGCCGCGCAGCAGCGCCGGCAGCAGCCGGCGCGGGCGCGGCAGGACGGCGAGGAGCGGCACCAGCCACCAGCTGCGGCCGGTGGCGTCGACGATGTGCTCGACGAAATGTTCGAGCAGCGGCAGGTCGCGTTCGTTGTCGGCCGAGGCGTCGACCACCAACTGGAGCACGGCGCGCACCAGCGCCACGCCCGACGCCAGCCAGAGCGCGAGGATCAGCCGGTCCCCGAGCGTCACCGATGCCGGCGCAGCCGGCGCGCACGCGAGGGGCGGCACGGCGGCGGCGGATGGCGGTGGCGACTCCGGCTCCCGGTCCATGTGCCGGCGCACGATACGATCGCGCGCCGGATGACGACTGCCCCTCGATTGCCGCGGCTGCCCGCTCTCGCGCTGGTCGGACTGACCTTGCTGGCGGCCGCCGTGCGGCTCCCCGGCGCGGCGTCGCTGCCGTTGGCGCCCGGCGAGGCGGCAGCGCTCCCCGACCTTCCCGCGCGCACGCTCCCGCTGCTCGCCGGGATCCTCGTCGTGCCGTGGCTCGCGGCGGCGCTGGCACTCCGCGCGGGCGCGGCGGTCGGGCTGGCGGCCGGACTCCTGGTGGCGCTCTCGCCCTTCGCCGTCCACTCATCGCGCGTCGACGACGGGACGGCGCTGGCCTTCCTCGCCGCGACGCTGGCGGTGGCCGGACTGGCGGGCGGCTGGCCGGACGGCGCGCTGAAGCGACTCCGGCGCGGTGTCGTCATCACCGCCCTGCTCGGGACCGCCGCGTACTTCGCGCCGGCGCACGGGTCTGCGGCGCTGCCGCTCCTCGTCGGCGACGTCGGCATCGGCGTGCTCGGCTTCGCGCTGCTGGCGTGGCAGGTCACCGGCCCGCCGCCGAACGGGAGGCTGGCGGCGCTCCTCGCGACGACCGCCGCCGCGTCGGTCGCGTGGGCCGCTTCACGGGATGGCCCGGGCGCGCTGGTGTCCGGTGCGCTCGCCGTCGCCTGCGCCGCGACCGTCCTGGTCGCCGCCGCCTTCGTGCTCGGCCGGCTGGCGCACGCCAGCGCCGATGGCCGCGCGACGCTCGGCCTGGTGGCGATCGCGTTGTTGCCGGGCCTGCCGAGTCTCATCGGCGAGCATCAGGACGGCGGCCGCTTCCCGCTCCCCGCGCTGGCGCTGGCGCTGGCCGATCAGCGCCATCCAGGCGAGCCGCTGTTCGCGACGCTGCCGGAGCTCGTCGCGCGCGAGCTGGCCGTGCCGGCGCGACCGCTGGCGGAGGCGATCGGGCCGGCGGCGACGGCAAGGACGGCCGCCGCGCGGCGGCACGAGTGGATCATCCTGCTGATCGATCGCGGGCGCCCCGCCGACGGCGTGGCGCTGCCGCCGGATCTCGAGGCGTCGCTGGAGCTGGTCGCGGTGGCGGCGCCGCGCCGCTTCGATCTGCGTCGCCACGAAGCGCGGCTCTATCGCCGCTTGGTGCGCGAATGAGCGCGCCGGGCCGTCGACTCGCGCTGGACTATGGCCGCCGCCGGATCGGCCTCGCCGTGTGCGACGGCCTCGGCCTCTCGATCAAGCCCCTGCCGCCCCTCGAGAGCACCACGCCGACCGCCGACCTGGCCGCGCTCGAGCGCGTCGTCGCCGCCGAGGAGATCGTCGGCATCGTGCTCGGCCTGCCGCTGACGCTGGCCGGCGACGAAGGGCGCGCCGCGCAGGAGGTCAGGCTGTTCGGCGCCGTGCTGCGCGAGCGGCTCCGACTCGCCGTGGACGAGGTCGACGAGCGGATGACCACCAAGGCCGCCCACGCGCTGATGAAGTCGGCCGGGGCGACGCACGCGCAGCGCAAGCCACGCCTCGACAGCGCCGCCGCGATGCTGATCCTGCGCACCTGGCTCGACCGCCGGAAGCACGCCCCGCCGGCGTGAGACGTCCGTTCCCGTCGATCGCGCCGCGCTGCGTCACCGCTTCTGGAACTGCCCGCCCGAGTCCTCGGCCAGGCCGTAGAGCAGCGCCACGTTCGGCGCCTCGCCGACGCCGATCGCGTGGATGCGGATCCGCGACAGCCGGTTCCACTCGCGCACCAGCCGGCGGATCTCGAGCGGATCCCGGATCTCGCCCACCGTGGCGTCGCCGTCCGAGAGGAAGAACAGCGTGTCGATCGCCGAGTCGTAGGCGGCGTCGCGCGCGCCCATCCCGGCGATGCCGAACGCCTCCTTCAGCCCGGCGTGGATGTTGGTGCCCTGGTCGAGCTCGATCTTCGCGTCGATCCACTCGGTCACCTTCTGCTTCACCGCCGTCGAGACGGTGGTCATCTTGTTCGACCAGCGCGCCGCCGAACCGGCGAACACCACCACCGCGAACTGGTCGCCGTCGGAGAGCGCCGCGATCGCCTGCTTCAGCTGCTCCTGCGCCACGTCGAACTTGGTCCGCTGGCTGCCGGGGCTGATCGGCTCCTTCATCGACAGGCTCACGTCCAGCACGAAGCAGACCCGCTTCGACACCGAGGTGATGCCGTAGAAGCTGACCTTGCCCTCGCCCTGCCGCTCCCACGCGGCGATCCGCGGCTTCCTGCGACCGGCGGCATCGGTCACCGCGAACGTCGCCCGTGCGCCCTCCCACCACTGCTGCCAGACCGGCGCGCTCATGGCGAATTCCTGGCCGGTCAGCTGCTGCAGCGCCTGCGCGATGTCCTCGCGGACCCGCCCCTGCTCGACGTCGAGCGCCGCGATCAGCACCGGCACCGAGGCCGTCTCCGGCACCCGCACCAGCGCGCTGACCGCCGCCGCGCGCACCCGCCAGTTCTCGTGGGCGAGCAGCCGCGCCCGCGCGATCTCGAGCGCCGGCCGGTCGGCGAGTTCGACCAGCGCCTCCAGCGCCGCGAGCCGCGCCTTGATCTCCCGATCGTCGACCAGCACCTTGCGCAGCGCCTCGCGCAGGTCGGTCCGATCGACCGCGCCGCACCCCTCGAGCACCGCCACGCGCGCCTCGAGCTCGCGCTCGCCCCGCGCCGCGGTGAGCAGCGCGGCGACGCCCTTGTCGCGTTTCGCGCCTTCGGGCAGCGACGCGACCGCCGGCCCCACCGCGCGACCGCACGCGCTGCGCAACCGCTCGAGCGCCACCGCCGCAGCGGCCGCCTCGGTCACCGCGCGCTGGCTCGACTCGAACGCATCGAGCACGGCCCGGCTGATCGTGCCGGTCTTCTGCCCCTGCTCGGTCGCCTTGAAATAGAGTTCCTTGTTCTTCTCGAAGGTCTCGCGCAGCTTGGCGAGTTCGCCTTCGCCGCGCTTGAGCGCGCGCGACATCTCGGTGGCGACGCCGAGCAGTTCGGCCGGGATCTCCTCCCGGCCGAGCCTTGCGTAGAGGTCGACCCACAGCGCGCGCTCGGCCGGAGCGGCCTTGCCGTCGACCCGCCGCTCGATCTGCTTCAGGGCGGTGTCGACCTCGCTCCCCTTCGCCCCGCGCAATACGGCGCCGGTGGCGCCCACCAGCCGCTGGCGGGCGCTCTGGTGCAGCTGGAGCAGCAGTTCGGTGCGCTCGACCTTGGCCTGCAGTTCGGCCTTCTCGCCGGCCAGCCGGTCGACCGCGCTGACCGCGCCGCCGCTGCTCGCCCCGTCCGGCGGGCGATTCTTCGCGTCGCTCTCGGCGGTGAAGAGTCGCGAGGAGAGCTGCGCCAGCTCGCCCTTCTGCTTCTCGTCCAGACGCTCGAGCTCGCCGACGCGCCGCGTCGACTCCTCGTAGACCTCGAACAGGAACGGCACCGCCGGCGACTCCGGCTTGGCCGCCAGCGCGTCGAGCAGCGCCGGGATCGCGCTCACCACCACGTCGAGCACCCGCTGCTGTTGCGACGCTCCGGCGAGCGTCCGCTCCAGCGTCTCCTTGCGCTTCTCGCGCTCGGCGACCTCGCCCTCGGGCGGCGCGTCCGCGGGAGCCCGCGCCAGCGCCGCGCGGATGCGCGCCGCCTCCACCTCGCCCTGACCGAGCAGCTCGCCGTAGCGGTCGAGCGCCGTCCACAGGAGGGAGACCGCGGCCGGGGCCGGCCGCGCCACCGCGGCGTCGACCGCCGACTGCACCGCGGTCGCGTCGTGGTCGCTGCCACCGAGCGCGCGGCGCAGTGCCGCGACCGCCTCGTCGCCTGCCGCCGCCGTGCTCACGACCACGACCAGTACCGCTGCCAGCGCGCCCATCGACCCTCCGCTGCCGCATGCGCGGCCTGCGACCGGTCACGGTCCGACGCGCCCTCGCGTCGCTCCGCGCTCCAAGTGGCCACCGCCGGTCGAGCGTTCTTTAAGCCGGGTTCTGTCCGTCCGTGACCACGGCTCGCGCCGCAGCCCCGTCCGTGGCGATCATTCATCCAGGAACGCCGTCGCCGACGCCCTCGAACGACCTACCCGGGAGTTCTGGCGACGCGGGCCGCGTCATCCTCCCCTATTTGGTCTTTCTCCGGGTGGGGCTTGCCTAGCCAGACGAGTTGCCCCGCCTGCTGGTGAGCTCTTACCTCACCGTTTCACCCTTACCGCACCGCGTTGCCGCGGCACGGCGGTCTGCTTTCTGTTGCGCTATCCCTGGTCTTGCGACCGGCGGGCGTTGCCCGCCACCCTGCCCTGCGGAGCCCGGACTTTCCTCCCGCGAAGAGCCGCACGAGCCTCCTCGCCGGCGACCGCCTTTCCTGCTCGACCGGCGGCGACCGCGTGGCGGATTACGCCGCGCCGTCGGGAGAGTCAAGGCACGCGTGCGCCGGCGCGCACGGCGTATCCTCCGCGCTTCGCGGCTCCGGGAGGTGCAAGTGGATCTGATCGCGCTCGTCCTGGCGGGCCTCGGCGCCGTCGCTGCCGGGGAGCGCACCGCCGCCATCGGCGCCGGACGCGACGCGGCGCTCGACGAGGCGTTCGCCGCGCAGATCGATCCGCAGCGGCTGCTGCGCACGGTCCGCGAGCTGGTGGCGCTCGGCCCGCGGATGGGCGGCACGCCGTCGGGCGCGCGGGCGGCGCAATACCACGTCGAGCGGTTCCGCGCCGCCGGGCTGGCCGCGGCCACGGTGGCGGACCCGCCGCTCGCCGCGTTCGAGCCGCTGCGCTGCGTGGCGCAACTGCAGGTCGGCGAGGAGTCGCTCGCCCTGATCGACGGGACGCTGGCGCTGCACACCGTCGGCCGCGACCGCAGCGAACTGCCCGTGTGCGTCGACGCCGCGAGCGCACCGCCGTCCGGCCCGTATGCCCTGTGCGTCGATCAGCGCGCGCTGCGCGGCCTCAAGCTGCCCGAGCCGCCGCCGGCCGTGCTGCTGGTCGCCTGCACCGCGCGCCTCGAGACCTCGACGCCGATCCTCCGCCAGCCGCGCGGTTTCGCCGGCACCACGCTCTCGATCAGCGCGCGCGAGGAGCGCTGGCTGCGCGGGCGGCAGGCGGGCGGGCTGCCGCGCCTCGTGCTGGAGGCGGCGGTGTTCGCCGGCGAGGCCGCGCCGATCACCGCCTTCGCCGAGCTGCCGACATCGACCGCCGACGCGCCGATCGTGCTGTTCTGCGCGCACGGCGACTCCGATTCAGGCGGCCCGGGCGCCGACGACAACGCCTCGGGCGACGCGGTGGTGCTGGAGCTGGCAGCGGCGTTCGCCGCGCTGGCGCGCGACGAGGGCATGGCGCTGCCGGTCACGCTGCGCTTCGCCATCTGGGGCGCCGAGATCCACTCGAGCCGCGCCTGGTTCGAGCGCATCCGGGCCGACGGCAGCGTGAAGCGCCACGCCGCCATCATCAACTTCGACCAGGCCGGCACCGGCGCCGAACGCGACTGCATCTACTTCGAGCCCGACAACCTCGCGCGCAACTCGCCGCTGATCCGCGCCGGCCTCGAAGTGGGCGGCGACTTCGGCGGCGGGGACGGCTTCTGGAGCGAGTGGACCAGCAACGCCGCGCTCGGCGGGACCGACAGCTACGTCTTCACGCCGGGCTGGCAGCAGGGCGGCGGCAAGGACGACCTGCCGGCGATCACGATCTTCTCCGCCGCGTTCGGCAGCGCCGAGGAGCCGGCCGCCACCGCCGGCTTCCGCTCGCCGGGGTGGAAAGGCGACGCACGGCGCATCCGCATCGACTATTCGCGCGTCTACCACGAGACCGGCGACACGCCGGCCAACACCACCGAACTCGAGCCGTGGAACATGGCGTGGGTGGCGAAGGCGGCGGGCCTGACCGCGCTGCGCGTCGCCCGCTCGCCCGAGGCGCTCGCGGCGCTGCTGCAGCGCTGAGCGCACCACAGCCGAGAGGAGGGCCATGCTGCCGTTTCCCACGCTCTTCGCGCTCGCCGGCGGCCTCGCCGGGCCAGCCGTCGCCGCACCCGCGCAGGACGGCAACGCCCGCAAGGCCGCGCTGCTGCGCGACCATGCCGCGCGGCTCGAGGCGAGCACGGCGCCGTTCATCGGCGGTGGCGGCGTCAAGGCGGCGCAGGCGCGCCTCGCCGAAGCGCAGCAGCGGGGCGCCCAGGCGACCGCGTTCAACGCGACCCTGGCGCTGGCCGACGCGCGCCTCGCCGTCGGCGAGATCGAGGCGGCCATCGCCGACTACGACGCGGCGCTCAAGCTCGCGACCGCGGCGAACGACACCAAGGCGTGGCTGGCAGTCGCGCGCAAGGCGGCGGTGGCGTGGCTCCGGCTCGGCGAGCGCCAGAACTGCGTCGCCCGCCACAACGAGGACAGCTGCCTCTTCCCGCTGCAGGGCGGCGCGATCCATGTCGAGCCGAAGGCGGCGAAGCAGGCGATCCTCTTCCTCGAGGCGGTGCTGCGCCTCGACGCCGGCGACCTGTCCTCGGCGTGGCTGCTGAACGTCGCCCACATGACCGTCGGCACGTGGCCCGACCAGGTGCCGCCGGTCTGGCGCATCCCGGCGGCGGCGATGAAGTCGGAGCGCGCGCTGCCGCGGATGGTCGACATCGCGCCGCGGCTCGGCCTCAACTCGTTCAAGCTGTCGGGCGGCGCGGTGATGGACGACTTCGACGACGACGGCCGGATGGAGGTCGTGATCTCCTCGATCGCGCCGCGGGATCCGCTGCGATTCTTCGTGCGCCAGTCCGACGGCACCTTCGCCGACGAGGCGGAGCGGCGCGGGCTCTCCGGGCAGCTCGGCGGGCTGCAGTTGCTGGCGTTCGATGCCAACAACGACGGCCGGCTCGACCTCATGGTCCAGCGCGGCGCGTGGCTGGCCGAACACGGCCGCATCCCCAATTCGCTGCTGATCCAGCAAGCCGACGGCAGCTTCCTTGATCGCACCCTCGAGGCGGGCGTCGAGGTGGCGGCGCCGAGCCAGGTGGCGTGCACCGCCGACATCGACCTCGACGGCGACCTCGACCTCTTCCTCGGCGCCGAGCACCTCGGCGCGGCCGGGGCGCCGGCCAATCCCTGCCACCTGTTCCGCAATCGCGGCGACGGCACCTTCGACGACATCACCGACGCGGCGGGCGTCGCCAACCTCCGCTTCTGCAAGGGCGCCGCGTTCGGCGACCACGACGGCGACGGCGATCCCGACCTCTACCTCTCGAACCTGCACGACCTGAACCGGCTCTACCGCAACCGGGGCGACGGCACCTTCGAGGACGTGGCGGTCCAGCTCGGGGTGCACGATCCGCTCGACAGCTTCCCGTGCTGGTGGTTCGACTGCGACAACGACGGCTGGCTCGACCTCTTCGTCGGCAGCTACGAGCAGCACGACCGGACCGCGCAGGTGTTCGCGTGGTACCGCAATGGCACCACCGGCTTCGACTCGGGGCGCCTCTACCGGAACGACGGCAAGGGCGGCTTCGTCGACGCCACGCGCTCGGCCGGCCTCGCCCGCCCGATCTTCCCGATGGGCGCAAGCTACGGCGACATCGACCAGGACGGCTTCCAGGACCTCTACCTCGCCACCGGCGACCCCGAGTTCGGCTCGCTCTGGCCGAACGTCCTGCTGCGCAACGAGCGCGGACAGCGCTTCGAGGACGTGACGACGGCGACCGGCACCGGCCACCTCCAGAAGGGCCACGGCATCGCCTTCGGCGACCTCGACGGCGACGGCGACCAGGACCTCTTCGCCCAGCTCGGCGGCGCCTGGCTCGACGACCGCTTCAACGACGCCCTGTTCGAGAATCCGGGCCACGGACGGCGCTGGCTCACGGTGCGGCCGCGCGGCAGCGACAGCAACCGCTTCGGCGTCGGCACCCGCGTCCGCGTCACCATCGAGGAGGGCGGGACGACCCGCGACGTCGTCGAGTTCGTCGGCGCCCAGTCGAGCTTCGGCGGCAACAGCCTCCAGGCCGAGCTCGGGCTCGGCGCCGCCACCCGGATCGTCGCGCTCGAGCTGTTCTGGCCGAAGGGCCGCAAGCTGCAGCGCTTCACCGAGGTTCCGCTCGATGCCGTGGTGGTCGTGCGCGAGGGCGACGCGCGGCTCGAGGTGTTGCCACCGGTGCGCTTCCCGGCGCGCTGACGCGCGCGCGCAGGCTGCGCAGCGCGGCGCCCGCCGCTATCGTCCTCCGCCCATGGAATTCGTCTACGTCGTCGCGCGCACGAAGCTGTTCGATCTCTCGTTCCCCCACGGCTTCGTCGCCGCGACCGCCGATCGCAAGGCGGCGGCCGAGCAGATCGCGCGGATGCGCACCCACGGCTTCTTCGTCGAGCGGCGCGCGGCCGAACAGGAGTCGGCCTGGAAGCAGGTGATCCCCTACGTCGTGGTGAAGAAGGGCGATGCGCTGCTCCTGCTCGAGCGCAAGAAGAAGCAGGGCGAGGCGCGCCTGCACGGCAAGCTCTCGATCGGGGTCGGCGGCCACATCAACCCGATCGACGGCGGGCCGGCGGCGGGCGGCAAGGACGGCGCCGCGCCGCGCGACGTGCTGCTCGAAGGGCTGCGCCGCGAGCTCGACGAGGAGCTCGCCGTCCAGGGTCCGCTCGACGTGCGGGTGGCCGGCTTCCTGAACGACGACTCGACCGACGTCGGCGCGGTGCACTACGGACTGGTCGCCGTCGCCGACGCGCGGTCCGCCACCGTCGCGATCCGCGAGACCGAGATGATGGAGGGCCGCTTCGTCCCGCGCGCCGAGTTGCTGGCGCTCCATCGGACCGAGCGCGCCCGCTTCGAGACCTGGTCGGCGCTGCTGCTCGACCAGCTCGATCAGGTGCTGTCCGCGGAGCTGCCGCTCGGCGAGGCGCTCGGGGCGGCGGGAGGCTGAACCGCCCGGCCGCCGTGGGCGGGAAGACTCGCCGTCCGGAGCGCCGGGTTCAGGTGAAGCGGTCGCCCGCCGACCCGCGCTGCTTCAGCTTCTCGAGCAGCGCCTTCACCTCTTCCGCCCGCTCCTTCGGGCAGACCAGCGTCACGTCCGGCGTGTGCACCACCACCAGCCCCTCGACGCCGAGCAGCGCGACCAGGCCGTCGCCGGCGTCGACGATGTTGTCGCGGGCGCCCTCGACGATCAGCTGGCCGAGCGCGACGTTGCCGTCGGCGTCGGCCGCGCGGGCGCGGGCGATGGCGGGGAAGGAGCCGACGTCGTCCCACGCATAGGCGGGGATCACCAGCGCCCGGCGCGGCGCCCCCTCCATGACGCCGTGGTCGAAGGCGCGGCGCGGCAGCGTCGGAAAGACGCGCGCGAGCGTCGCGGCGAAGCCGGACCCGCCGGCGGCGGCGCCGATCTCCGCGAGACCCCGCGCCAGCTCCGGCATCTGCCGCGCGATCTCGTCCAGCACGGTGCGCGCACGGAAGGCGAAGATCCCGGCGTTCCAGCTGAAGCGGCCGCTCGCGAGGTACTCCTCGGCGCGGGCGCGCACCGGCTTCTCGTGGAAGCGGGCGACGTCGTGGCAGGCGATCCCCTCGCGCGCGCCGAGCGCCGCGCCGCGCTCGATGTAGCCGTAGCCGGTGGCCGGCCCGGTCGGCGCGATGCCGAAGACGACGATGCGCGCCGGATCCTCGTCGAGCAGCGCCGCAGCGGCCCGCGCGGCCGTGGCGAACTGGGCGGTGGTCGCGATCCGATGGTCGGCCGGGCAGACCAGCAGGCGCGCCTCGGGATCGCGCGCGGCCACCAGGGTCGCCGCGAGACCGATCGCCGCGGCGGTGTCGCGCGCCGCCGGCTCGCCCACCAGCTGGTCTGCCGGCACGCCGGGTGACTGCGCCTGCGCCAGCGCGAGGTGCGCCTGCGCGGTGATCACCAGCGTCCGCTGCGCCGGCGCCACCGCCGCGGTGCGTTCCAGCGTCTCGGTCAGCAGCGGCAGCGAGCCCCCGAACGCGAGGAACTGCTTCGGCCGCGCGCTGCGGCTCTTCGGCCAGAAGCGCGTGCCCGAGCCGCCCGCCAGCACCACGGCCCAGTCGATCCCGCGCGGCGCGATCGCCATCAGAATCGCTCCGCCGGCGTCCGGCTGCGGCGCGTCGACGTGCGCGGCCGCTCGAACTCGATGTCGAACTCGTCGTTCGGCAGCGACACCGGGTCCCAGACGACTTCCGGCGACGCATACGGACCGACGAAGACGAACGCGCCGACCTGGCGCTCGAGCAGCGAGAAGAGGAAGTCGGCCACCCACCCCACCAGCGGCAGGTCGCGCACGACGCCGAGTCCGGTGCGCACCTCGGGATAGAAGTAGAGCCGGAGCCGCTCCGGACCGAGCGTCCCGCTGCCGCGCAGGATCAGCGGTTCGCCCTCGAACTCCACCTTGGAGAGTTGCACGACGATTCCCTGCAGCGCGAAGTCGATCGCCCCGCGCGTCCAGCGCGGCGGCTCGGTCTTCTCGCCCCACTCGAGCCCGATCAGCGGCAGGACGGCCAGCGAGTAGAGCTGGTCGAACACCGGGATGCTCCAGAGCTTCGCATCGGCGATCCGCACCGAACCGCCCGCTTCGAGGTCGGTCACCTCGCCGTCGCGGAGCAGCGTGCCGGCGCCGCCGCGCAGGCCGACCGACGCATCGACCCGCCCCACCAGCGGCTTCATCGACGGGACATCGTCGCCGAGCACGCGGCTGACGTCGGCCGCCACCACCTCGAGCCGCCCCTCGAACGGCATCGCGCCGGCGAGTTCGAGCGCGAAGTGGTTCTTCTCGCGCGGCAGGCGGCCGCCGGCGAAATCGGCGGCGAGCCACGGGACCGACAGGCGACCGTCCTGCAGCAGGAGCTCGGCGTCGAGCGAGGTGAAGCGCTGCTCCCCCAGATGGAACGTCACGCGCGACAGTTCGCCCTCGGCGCGCAGCGAATCGCCGCCGTCGGCGCGGCGCTCGAAGGCGAGCGACTTGAGCTGCAAGCGGCCTGTCACCTCGCGCAGCGCGCCGCCGGCATAGAAGCTGAAGCCGTGCGCATCGAGCAGCCCGCGCGCCGAGAGGTTCTGCAGCGCGTCGCCGCCGTCGGCGAGCGTGAAGGTGAGCTCCTGGATCTCGGCGCGCGCCTTGCCGATCGGGCCGAAGGTGTTGGTCGCACGCGCCCGGGACTCCCCCAGCACCAGCGTGAGGAACTCGGAGAACGGCAGCCCGTCGAGCTGCACGTCGAGCCGCGCCTCGAGCCCGCCCTCCTTCGGCGCGAACGAGCCGCCGCCGACGATCGCGCGGGCGTCGCCAAGCCGCCCCTCGAGCCGGCCGAACATCACCTCGCCGGTCGGCACGTCGATGTGCATGGCGCCGCTGCCCCACTCGAGCGGGAGCGGCAGCCATGGCGGCTGGGCGACGATCGACGGCGGTTGCGAGCTCGGTGCGTCGAAGGCGCGATCCGGTGCCAGATCGAGCCACGCCAGCGCCGGCGCGCGGTCGCGATCGCCCGGATCGATCGCGCCGACGGCGCGGAGATGGCCGTGCACCCGGTGCTCGCGCAGCAACTCGGTGATCTCCGGCAGATCGGGTGAGAACATCGCGCCGAACGCCTCGTCGATGGCGATGGCGCGTGCTTCCGCGCGCCACGGGCCGCCCGGCTGCTCCGCCGGCAGCAGCACGACCTCGCCGCCGCCGAGCCGACCCCGCAGCCCGCCTGGCAGGAGCTCGAACCGGGGCGGCTCCTCGCCACTCAGCGTGAGCATGAAGGCCCCCTCGAGTGCGGTCGCGCGCTGCGACGCGAGGAGGGTCAGGTCGACGCCGCGCGGCCGCACAGTGACGGTCGTGACCAGCGGCGCGCCGGCCGCCGCACGCGCGCTGACGAGGTCGACGTCGAAGCGGCCGGCCAGTTCGAGCGCCGCGAGCCGCTGCGCCAGCTCGGCGCCGCCGGCGGCACTGCACGCCGCCAGCACGTCCGCGCTCCATGCGACGTCCCGTGCGGCCACGCGCACCTCGAACGGCGGGTCATCGGCCAAGCCGATCTCGCCGTCGATCTGCAACGTGCCGCCGGCGCCGCGCCCGCTCAGCGCCTCGAGCCGGATCCCGGCTTGATCCACGTGCACGTACCCGGCATCCAGCACCGCCGCGACCGGGAACATCGCGGGCGCCAGCTCGATCGCGCGCGGAGTGAGCGCCAGCGTCAGCGTGAAGCGCTCCTCCGCGTCCAGCGCGTAGCGCGCGACGGTGGCGAAGGTGCCGGAGAGGCCGAGCTCCCGCACCAGCGCGGGGAGCGCCGGACCGAGCTCGCTCTCGGCCGCCGCCAGCAGTTCGTCGTCGATGCGCAGCAGGTCGCTCACGACCTCGCCGGTCACGGTCGCGCCGAGGATCTCGCCGCTCGCGCGTGCGCTGCCGCCGGTGCGGGTGAAACCGACCACGTCGCGGAACCAGGAGCGCTCGGTCGAGGCGACCACGCGGCCGCTCACGCGCTCGAAACGCAGCGGGAAACCGTGGCGCCGCCCCGCCTCGTCGACGAAGCCCTTGAAGCAGCCGCCCATGTCGACCAGCCCGATGTCGAGCGTGAGGCCGAACTCGCGGTCGCGCCCCGCCTCGACCGTCGCAGTGCAGTTCCACCGCCCTTCGGGCTCGAACGCCTCGAACATCATGCGGCCGATCGAGTCGGTGCGGCATGCCGCGCGCATCGCGTCGTCGAGCGTCGCGCGCTCGAAACAGGCGACGACGCGCGTGTCGGCGGCGCCGGCGAGATCGTCGACCCGCCCCTCGATGGTCAGCGCCGCCTCGCCGCACGCGCCGTGCAGCCCGTCGAGGACCAGCGCCCCGTCGCGGAAGGTGACGCGGCCGGCGAGCCCGGTGATCGGCGCCGGGAAGACCTCCGGCACCAGCGCGACCTCGGCGAGGTCGAGCGTGGCGGCGATGGTCGGCGCGGCGTCGGCGCCGGCTGCCGCCGCCGGCATCGCG
>VGYY01000062.1 GCA_016872815.1 Planctomycetota bacterium | reverse complement strand
GAAGCGGCGCCGCTGCCGGCCGACCCGCTGCTCGCCGCCGCCGCCCGCCTCAAGCGGATGCGCGGCGGCTGAGCGCCGCTGCGCGTACGATCGGGGCATGGCGCCACCGATCGAACGTGTCAGCGGCTGGTTTCGCGCGGCGATCGCCGTGCTCGCTTTCCTTCCGGCGACGCGGGTCGCCTGCGGGGCGGACGGGACGGCACCGGCTGCCGAGGTCATCGGCGCGCGCGCGCTCGAGTCGCGCCATGGCATGGTCGCCTGCGTCGAACGGCGCGCTGCCGAGATCGGCGCCGCCGTGCTGGCAAGCGGCGGCAACGCGGTCGATGCCGCCGTGGCGGTCGGCTTCGCGCTCGCGGTGACCTGGCCCGAGGCGGGCAACCTCGGTGGCGGCGGCTTCATGCTGGTGGCGCTGGCCGACGGCGCGAGCGTGGCGATCGACTACCGCGAGGTGGCGCCGCGCCGCATGACGGCCGACCACTTCCTCGCCGCGGACGGGGCGGTCGACCAGCCGCGGCGCGAGTTCGGCCACCACGGCGTCGGCGTCCCCGGCACCGTCGCCGGCCTCGCCGAAGCGCACCGCCGGTTCGGGACGCGGCCATGGGCGGAGCTGGTCGCGCCGGCGCGCGCGCTGGCGGCGGACGGCATCGTGGTCCAGCCGGCGCTCGCCAGCGGGCTGGCCGAGCACGCGATCGACCTCGCGCGGTTTCCGGCGACGAAAGCGCAGTTCCTGCGCGAGGACGGTCATCCGCCCGAGCCGGGCGAGACGCTGGTGCAGGCCGACCTCGCCAATTCGCTGCGATGGATCGAGGAGGGGGGGGCGGCGGCGTTCTACGACGGGCCGATCGCAGCGTTGCTGGCGGCCGAGATGGAGCGGGCCGGGGCCCTGCTCGACGCGCGGGACCTCGCCGCCTATCGCGCGGTCGTGCGTGCGCCGCTCGCGGTCCGCCATCGCGGCCATGAACTCCTGCTGATGCCGCCGCCGTCGTCGGGCGGCGTCGCGCTGGCGCAGATGCTGGCGCTGCTGGCGCCGTTCGAGCTCGGGGCACGCGGCGCGTTCGACGCCGGTGCGCGCCACCTCTTCGCCGAAGCGTCCCGGCGCGCCTTCGCCGACCGGGCGCAATGGCTCGGCGATCCCGACGCAGTGGCGGTGCCGGTGGCGGAACTGCTGGGGGAAGAGCACATCGCCGCGCGGCGCGCCTCGATCGACCCCGCGCGCGCCGGCAGCAGCGATGCGTTCGGGCCGCCGGTCGTGCCGGCGGCCGCGGAGGGCGGCTCGACCACCCACTTCAGCATCGTCGATGCCATGGGCAACGCGGTGGCCAACACCTACACGCTGGAGGAGCGGTTCGGAAGCAAGCTGATCGCGCCCGGAACCGGCTTCCTGCTCAACAACGAACTGCAGGACTTCAATCCGCAGCCGGGACGGACGACGCGCGACGGCCAGATCGGCACCGCAGCGAACCTGGCGCGCGGCGCGCGGCGTCCGCTGTCGTCGATGACGCCGTGCATCGTCCGTCGCGACGGCGAGGTGGTGCTGGTCACCGGGAGCCCGGGCGGGCGGACGATCATCAGCACGGTCACGCAGATCGTGCTCGACGTGCTCGAGTTCGGGACGCCGCTGGCGGAGGCGGTGGCGCGGCCGCGCCAGCATCACGCGTGGTTCCCCGATCGCGTGGCGGTCGAACGGGCGTTCGACGCGGCGACGGTGGCGGAGTTGCGGGCGCTCGGCCATGAGGTGGTCGTGTCGACGCGGTCGACCCAGGGCGATGCGCATTCGATCGCACGCGGTGGCGCGGACGGGACGTTCGCGGGTGTCGCGGATCAGCGCATCGACGGTTGGTGCGCGGCACCGTCGGCACCGCCGGTCGCCGACGCGCGCGCCGGTGAGAGCGATGCGGCGACGACCGACGAGAACTGACGGTCGTGACGGCGCCGACTGACCCACGCCGTCGGCGCGCTCGAACAGAGCCGTTCGTAAAGTGCAAAATATAAAATTCAAAATCACCTAGGGGTGGCGCTACAGTCCACCGATGCCCCAAGGCGTGGTGGGCGCAGGGCGCTCCGGCTGGGGGAGGGGTTCCTGGGTACCGGCATGGCCGAACACGAGCGCAAGTCGCTCCACAAGATCGGCGAGCTGATCGAGCGCAGCGGCATCAGCCGCCAGACGCTCCACAACTACACCATGCTCGGACTGATCGAGCCGGTCCGCCGCACCGCCAGCGGCCATCGGCTCTACGACGACGCGGCGCTCGCGCGGCTCGAACGGATCAAGGAACTGCGGGCGACGAAGACGCTGCTCGAGATCCGGCAACTGCTCGCCGCCGAGTCGCGGCACGACGTGCGGCACGATGCGCGCGAGCCGAAGTCGGGAGGCGGACGATGATCCGCGCCGACGACGCGCTGCGCGAGTCGCTGTGGCGGCGCTTCCTGCGCGGCCGGCGGACCCGCTGGCGCAACGAGCTGGCCGAGGCGTACTTGCCGCTGGTCGAGATGCTGGCCGACGAGGTCGTGGCGCGCGTGCCGCGGTCGGTCGATCCCGACGACCTGATCTCGGTCGGCGTGTTCGGGCTGCTGCAGTCGATCGACGCCTACGACCCTGCGCGCAACGTCAAGTTCGAGACCTTCTGCAAGGTGCGGGTGCGCGGCGCGATGCTGGACGAGCTGCGCAGCGCCGACCGCCTGTCGCGCGACGCGCGCGAGCGGGCGCGCAACGTCGTCGGTGCGCGCAGCCGGCTGCGCCAGGAGCTCGGTCGCGAACCGACCCACCACGAGCTGGCGCAGGAGGTCGCCCTGGCGCCGAACGCGATCGAGCGGATCCTCGCGATCGCGGCGACGCGCAACGTGCTGTCGCTCGACGTGATGTCGCGCGACGACGAGGACGACTCGTCGCTGCTGGCCGACGACCTGGTCGATCCGCTCGGCGAGCCGCACGAACGGGTGCAGCGCGAGGACCTGCTGCGGCTGATCGACGGCGCGCTCTCCTCGACCGAGCGGCAGCTGGTGCGGCTGCGCTACGGCGACGGCCTCACCATGCGCAAGATCGGGCGACGGCTCGGCGTCTCCGAATCACGCGTCTGCCAGCTGCACAGCCAGCTGCTGCTGCGCCTGCATCGACGGCTGGCTGCCGACACGTGAGCGCCGCCCCGCGCGCCGGGGCGCCCACCTTCGCCGCGCTCGCCGAGCGCCACGGGACGCCGCTCTGGATCACCGACGCCGACGCCGTCCTGGCGCGGCTGCGGGAGCTCGAGGCGGCCTTCGCCGGACTCCTCCACGGCGTGCGCTACTCGGTGAAGGCCAACTCCGGCCTCGCGCTGCTGCGGAAGCTGAAGGAGGCCGGCGCCGGTTTCGACGTGGTGTCGGGCGGCGAACTCGCCCGCTGCCTGCGCGTCGGCGTCGACCCGGGCCGGATCGTCTTCGCCGGCGTCGGCAAGAGCGATGCGGAACTCGCCGCGGGCCTGGCCGCCGGCATCGGCTCGTTCGACGTCGAATCGGCCGACGAACTCGATCGGCTGGCCGCGCTGGCGGAGGCGCGCGGCGTCGCGGCGCCCTTCGCCCTGCGCCTCAACCCCGACGTCGACGCCGGCACGCATGAGTACGTGACGACCGGGACGCGCCGCAACAAGTTCGGCCTGCCGTTCGACGAGGCGCTGGCGGCGCTGCGGCGCACCGCCGGGCGGCGCGGCCTGCGCTTCCACGGTTTCCACGTCCACATCGGCTCGCAAGTGACCGATCCGACGCGGTTCGCGGCCGCCGCCGCCATCGTCGCCGAGCGCATCGCGGCGACGCGCGCCGCCGGCTACGCCGTCTCATCGCTCGATTTCGGCGGCGGCTTCGCCGTCGCCTACGAGCAGCCGGCGCCGCCGATCGCCGCCGTCGCCGCCGCCGTGCGGCCGCACCTGGCGCCGCTCCAGGTCGAGCTCCTGCTCGAGCCGGGGCGCTGGCTGGTCGCGGAGGCGGGGCGCCTGCTCTGCCGCGTGGTCGCCGTGAAGCAGACGCCCGACCGCGCCTTCGTCATCGTCGACGGCGCGATGAACGACCTGGTGCGGCCGGCTCTCTACGGCGCGTGGCATCCGGTCGAACTCGTCGCGCCCGACCGCGCCGCCCGCCCAGTCGTGCTGGCCGACGTCGTCGGCCCGGTCTGCGAGAGCGGCGACTTCCTCGCCAAGGAGCGGCGTCTGCCGCTGCCGCGCGCCGGCGACCTCGTCGTGGTCGGGATGGCCGGCGCCTACGGGACCTCGATGTCGAGCCAGTACAACTCCCGCCCGCGCGCGGCCGAGGTGCTGCTCGAGGGGACGGCCACGCGACTCGTGCGGCGGCGCGAGACGATCGACGACCTGCTGGCGACGGAACTCGACGGCTGAGATCGCCTGATCGCCCGCGTCAGGGCTGCCAGAAGCCGAACTGGATCTCGCCGAGGAAGCAGATCGCCCAGACCCCGGTCGCGCCTTGCCGCGTCGGCGGGTAGGCGACGATCGCCCCTGCCGCCTCCGCCTGCTGGACGGCGCGCGCGATGTCGGCGACCGCGTAGTAGGCGCGGACGATCGGCGCTTCGTGGTCGGCCAGCGGCGCCCGCACGCCGATCAGGCTGCCGTCCGCCATCGTCGCGACGCGCGCCGCTCGAGCGACTGCCGCACCGGGTGAACCTCGCTCTCAGCTGCAGACCTGGCGCGAGACGTAGCCGCCTTCGGCGTAGACCGAGGTGGTCTTCCCGGCGGCCATCTCGATGGTGTCCCAGGGGCAGACCTTGTAGCAGAGTTCGCAGCCGATGCACTTGACCGGATCGACGCGGCAGATGCTGAAGAGGCCGCCGTTGGTCTGCGCGCTCAGGTCGGGGTCGGTTTCCTCGGTCGGCTTGTAGATCGCCTCGACCGGGCACACCTGCATGCACGCCTCGCAGCCGGTGCAACCCTCTTCGATGATGATCGCCTTCGGCTTCTCCGGCACCTTCTGCTTCGGCGGCGTGTTGCCGACCTGGTCGGTGATGCAGGCGACCGGGCAGACGTTGGCGCAGATCGAGCAGTCGATGCAGAGTTCGGGCTGGATGACGAAGAGCTTCTTGTTCTCGCCGTAGATCGCCCCGGTCGGGCAGTTCTTGGCGCACAGCGTGCACCCGACGCAGGCATCGTGGATGAAGTGCGGCATGGGAGGCGGGCGGCTCGCTGGGGGGGCCGGTCAGGGAAGGCGAACGGGGCGGCGTATCATCCGCGCCCGATCCGCAACGCGCGGACGGGCTGTGCTGGGTTCGTTCACGAGGCAGCGGGATTAGAGCAACCCCGATGGCTGGCCGGAAGATCGGTTCCCCCCGCGGCGCGACCGTAGCGGCGGCCTTCGCACCGAGAGGAAGCTGCCGATGAAGGGTCGCGAAGAGTCGCGCCGCGGACTCGCCGCCTGGTTCGGCCTCGGTGCGACCGACGCCGCTCCGGCCGGCGGCGAGAAGCTGCACCGGCTGCTCGAGATCAACCGGGCGCTGGTGGCCGAGCTCGACGCAGGGCGCCTCTACTCGAAGATCCTCGACGCCGCGGTCGAGCTCACCGGCGCCGAGCGCGCCTTCCTCGTGCTGTCGAGCGCGGGCGGCGCGGAGCCGACCATCGCCGCCGCCCGCAACGTCGACCGCGAGGAGATCCGCGGGGCGATCTCCAAGGTGAGCCACACGGTCGTGCGCAAGGTGGTCGAGTCGGGCGTCACGCAGCGGATCGAGAGCGCGGTCGACGACCCGAGCCTGCAGCCGTCGCAGTCGGTCAGCGGCATGCGCCTGGTCTCGATCCTGGCCGTCCCGCTCAAGGTCCGCGGTGCGGCAGCCGGCTGCCTCTACCTCGACAACCGCTTCCAGCGCGGGACCTTCAGCGGCGACCACCAGCAGCTGATGGAGCTGTTCGCCGACCAGGCCGCGGTCGCCGTCGACAACGCCCGCCTGATGGCGCAGGCGGCGGCGGCCAAGGCGGAACTCGAGCAGGCCAACGCCAAGCTGGCCGAGAAGGTCGTGGTGCAGGAGGTCGAGCTCCAGTCGATGCGCGACGCGTTGTCGCTGCGCCCCGACTCCACGCCGCCGAAGCATGACTACCCCGAGCTCGTCGGCCGTTCGCCGGCGATGCTCGAACTGCTGCGGCTGCTCGACGTGGTGGTCGAGACCGACTACCCGGTGCTGATCCTCGGCGAGAGCGGCGTCGGCAAGGAGGTCGTGGCCCGCGCCATCCACCGCCTCGGCCGGCGCTCGGCCCGGCCATTCATCGCCGAGAACTGCGCCGCCATCGCCGAGAACCTGCTCGAGGCCGAGCTGTTCGGCTACGTCAAGGGCGCCTTCACCGGCGCCGACCGGGACAAGCGCGGCCTGTTCGAGGAGGCGGACGGCGGCACGCTCTTCCTCGACGAGATCGGGGACATGGACCAGTCGATGCAGCGCGGGCTGCTGCGCGTGCTGCAGGAGGGGGAGTTCCGCAAGGTCGGCGGGCACGACTCGATCAAAGTCGACGTGCGCATCCTCTCGGCCACCAACGCCGACCTGGCGAAGAAGCTCGAGGACGGCTCGTTCCGCGAGGATCTCTACTTCCGGCTCAAGGTGATGACCGTCCGCGTCCCGCCGCTGCGCGAGCGGCGCGGCGACATCCCGGCGCTGGTCGACCACTTCCTGCGCGAGGCCGCGCTGCAGTGCGGGCGGACGGCGCCGGCACTGGCGCCGGTCGCGCTCGAGCTGCTCTGCCAGTACGCCTGGCCCGGCAACGTCCGCGAGCTGAAGAACGAGGTGATGAAGCTGGTCGCGCTGGCCGACGGCACGATCGAGCCGCGCCACCTGCGCAACCTCGGCGAGGGGACGCGGCCGGTCCACCTCTCGCTGGCCGGTCGCACGCTGGAGGAGCTCGAGAAGGAGGCGATCCGCCAGGCGCTCGAGGTCGCCCGCGGCAAGCGGGTCGAGGCGGCGCGACTGCTCGGCCTGCCGCGGCGCACCTTCTACAACCGGCTCAAGCGGTACGGACTGCTTTGAGGCGGTCGGCGGCGCTCCTGCTCGGGCTCGGCGTGGCCGGCGCGTGCGACGATCCGCCCGCGGGGCGCGGCGCCGCTGCTGCGCCGCCGGAGGGCGCCGCCGTCGTCGCGGCGCGCCCCCGCGACGTGATCGTGCTGACGCTCGACACCTTCCGCGCCGACCGGATGGGCTGCTACGGCCATCCCGGCGGCCTGACGCCGCACCTCGATCGCATCGCCGCGGAGGGCACCCGCTTCGCCCACGCGATGGCGCCGATGCCCTGCACCGCGCCGGCGCACGCCGCGCTGTTCACCGGGCTGTCGCCGCGGCTGTGCGGCGTGACCAGCAACTTCCTGACGGCGCCCGACACGCTCGACACGCTGGCCGAACGGCTGGCGCGCCTCGGCTTCGCCACCGGCGCGCTGTTCAACGCTTTCGACTTCGCGGCGATCAACCTGGTGCAGGGATTCGACGGCTTCGGCCTCGACAAAGGGCGCCGCGCCGAGCGGCTGGTGCCGGAGCTGAAGCGCTACCTGCAGTCGACGCGCGGCCGCCGCCGCTTCACCTGGCTCCACCTCTTCATCCCGCACGGGCCGCACGACCTGCCGCCCGAGTTCGCGGCGCGGGTCACTGCGCGCTACGACGGCCCGCTGCAGGAAGACTTCTTCTCGATGGAGAAGCTGCGCACCGGCGAGGTCGTGGCACCGCCCGAGTTCGTCGAGCGCTACCGGCAGCGCTACGACGCGGCGATCGCCTTCACCGATGCGCGTGTCGGCGAGATCCGCGCTGCGTTCGAGGCCGAGCGGGCGTGGGACGACGCGCTGCTGCTGGTGGTGACCGACCACGGCGAGAGCCTCGAGGGGCGCACCCTCGGCTTCCATGCGCCGGTGCTGAACCAGGAGACGCTGCACGCGGCGATGCTCTGGCGCGGCCCGGGTGTGCCGGCGGGTCGCGTAAAGGACCAGCTGGCCCAGCCGATGGACGCGGTGCCGACCGTGTTCGAGCTCCTCGGCGAGCCGATCCCCGGCGAGCTCGAAGGCAGGAGCCTCGCCGAGCTGATCACGTCCGACGATCCGGACGGCGTCGACTGGACCCGCCACGCGATCGCGTCGCTGCCGACCCGGTTCGAAGGCAAGAGCGGCGAAGACGGCGAGGCGGCTGCGATCCGCTCGGGCCGCTTCGTGCTGCTCCTGCGCGAGGGGCGCGATCGCGCCCTCCACGACGTCGTCGCCGATCCGCGGCAGACCACCGACATCGCCGCCGACCACCCGGACGTCGTGCGCGCGCTCGAGGCCGCCTTCGAGGAGTGGGTCCGGGCCACCCGCGAGGCGCCGACCGGCGGCGTCGTGAGCCCCGAGATGGCCGCCCAGCTGCGCAAGCTCGGCTATCAATGAGAGCGCCGCCGCGGCGCGTCACGGCCGGTCGTTCACCGCCAGGACCACGCCGACCAGGCTCACGGCCATCAGCAGCAGCGCGACCAGCCGCACCAGCGCCGGTCGCTGCCGCGGCGTCGGCTCGACCAGCAGGCCGGCGCTGCCGATCAGCAGCGCGCCGAGCAGGGCCGGGGCGACGAACGCCGCGCCGGTCGCCAATCGGTCGTCGCGTCCGGCGCGATCCGCCGCGTCGGCCAGCGGTGCGAGCGCCATCCCGTGGACCACGCCGAACAGTGCGGCGGTCGCGGCGCGCAGCTTGAGCTCGGCGGCGAAGAGGTTTTCCGCGGCGACGTAGCCGACCGACAGCGCGGCGGCGGCGAGCGCCGCCCACGGCGCCGGCGCGAGCCAGTCGGCGCGCGCCGCCGCGAACGCGAGCAGCAGCGCGCCTCCCGTCGCCGCGAACGCCCCGATCCGTTCGCGCGCAGCCAACGGCGCCAGCGCCAGCGCCAGCAGGAACAGCGGGAGCCACGGCGCCGCGAGCAGCGACCGGACGCCCGCCCGCGCCGCCGACCACGCCCGCCGGGCACCGGCCCCCGGCGCGCAGTCCGGCAGCGTGAAATGGAAGGGCCGCCCGCGCGCCGTCCGCCACTCTTCGAGCAGCTCCGGCGCGCCGCCCTTCGTTCCGCCGTCCGCCGTCGCGCGTTCGAGCAGGAGCGTGTGGCGGTGCGCCAGCTCGCGTCCCTCGAACAGTCGCTGCACCAGCGTCGCCGCCGCAGCGGCCGTCGGCGCGGCGAACGTGTAGTGCAGCACGATGCGGAGGTGGCGCTCCTGCTGCGCCATCGGATCGAATGCCTTGAGCAGGTCGAATCCGCGCGGCGCGAGCTCGACCGGCACGCCGTCGAGCGTCAGCGCCCACCGCTCCGCGACCCAGTCGGCGGCGCGTTCGAGCAGCGGTTCGACGTCGACCGCCGCCCAATCCTCGCCCTGCGGCGGCAGCGCCTCCACCTCCGCCATGAAGCCGTCGGTGTCGAGTTCCAGCGCCAGGCGCACCTCGCTCGCACCGACCACGACGTGGGCGTACGAATCGGTGTCGTGGTGGGGGGCGCTCGCCGCCGGGCGGACGGCCGCAGACGGGGCGAGCGCGGTGGTGGCGGCGAGCAGCGCGCAGGCGAACGGCGTCATCGGGACGGCGGCTCCGGCGAGTCGGACGGACGGCAGGGCGGTGGGCGAACCGGCGGGCGGAGCGTAGCGGCTTGAGCCGCTCGCGCGCTCCGTCCGAACTACGGGAGCGGGAGACCGGTCCGATGGCAGAAGCCGCGCTGCGTCCGCAGGATGCGCTGATCACGACGTCGCTCGACGGTCGCGTGCTCGGCTGGAGTCGCGGCGCGCAGGCGCTGTTCCAGCGGCGCGAGCGCGAGATCCTCGGCCGACCGGTCGCCGAGCTGCTGCACGAGAAGCATCGGGCGCTCGACGCGCAGAACCTCGCCGAAGTCGCCGGCGGCGCCACCGTGCGCGACACCGTCATCAAGTGCACACGGCGCGACGGCGTCGTGCTGCGTTGCCTGCAGACGATGCTGCCGCTGCGCGATGCCGCCGGCCGGGTGAACGGCACGGTGCGCATGGTCTTCGACCTCTCGACGCTGCAGGAGGCCGAGCGGGCGATCCGGGCCACCGTCGCGCAGGTGCGCGAACTGGCCGAGGGCGGACCGCCCGAGGGGGCGCATCAGGGCGAGCTTGCTCGCGAGGTGGCGCGCGAGCGCGAGCGGACGCGCCAGCACTGGCTCGGGATCATGGCCGGCGAGGCCGCGCGGATCCGCGAACTGCTGCTGCCGCTGGCGTCGGCGGCCACCACCCCGACCGGGGCGCTGCGCGCCAACCGCGAGTAGCGGCCCGGGCTGTCGCGCCGGGCGCCGATCGCTATGGTGTGCCGCCCGTTTCCGCAACCGCCCCCCGCATCGGAGTCCCGACCATGGCCAAGCCGCGTCGCCGCACCAAGCGTGCCAACCACGGCAAGCGCGCCTGCAACCCCCGGCGTCAGAAGCGCGCGAAGGCCCATTTTCGCGGCTACCGCTGATTGGAGGATTGGAGCTGACGGGGCCGAAGGCCCCGCAGCTCAATCTCGCCATCGCGGCGGCGGCGCCGGAGGCGCCGCGCGCGAAAGGGTGTTGGAGCTGGCGGGCCTGACGGCCCGCAGCTCAATCGAGCCAGAGCGGGGCAGGCAATCGGGTCGCGTGCGGCGGCGACCGAAGCGCACGGGAGCCGGGAGGCATCAGTCCGCGCCTGGCGACTCCTCGGAGGCGCGCAGGTAGTTGCCGAGGAACTCGTCCCGATAGGCGGCGAAGCGGGCCTGCTCGATCGCGCTGCGCATCCCGGCCAGGAGGCGCTGGTAGAAGCGCAGGTTGTGGATGGTGGCGAGCGTCTCGCCGAGCGGCTCGCGCGTCTCGAACAGGTGGTGCAAGTAGGCGCGCGGCACCGTCTTGCAGGGGTAGCAGTCGCAGCTGGTGTCGATCGGGTAGGCGTCGCGCCGGTACTTGCGGTGCTCGATGCGGATCTTGCCGCGGGCGGTGAAGAGCGTGCCGCCGCGCGCGTAACGGGTCGGGATCACGCAGTCGAACTGGTCGATGCCACGCTCGACCGAGGCGAAGAGGTCCTCGGGCAGGCCCACGCCCATCAGGTAGCGGGCGCGGTCGGCGGGCAGGAACGGCGCGGTCCAGCCGACGATCTTCTTCAGCAGCTCGAGCCCTTCGCCGACGCTGACGCCGCCGATCGCGTAGCCGTCGAAGTCGAGGCTGGCGATCTGCTGCGCGCTGCGCTGCCGCAACGCGGGAAAGGTCGAGCCCTGCACGATCCCGTAGAGCAGCTGCTGGCCGGTGGCGCCGCTGATCCTCTTCTCCAAGACAAGCCTGGCGTGCGCCTCCTTGCTGCGGCGCTCCCAGCGGAAGGTGCGCTCGATCGACTCGGCGGCACGCCGCTCGGGGCACGGGTACTCGAGGCACTCGTCGAACACCATCGCGATGTCGCTGCCGAGCTGCGCCTGGATCTCCATCGACCGCTCGGGCGACAGCTCCATCGGCTGACCGCCCTTCTCGAACTCGAAGGTGACGCCGCGCTCGTCGACGCGCGTCTTCGGCAGCGAGAAGACCTGGAAGCCGCCGCTGTCGGTGAGGATCGGGCCGCTCCAGCCCATGAAGCGATGGAGCCCGCCGAGCTTCGCGATCTTGTCGGCGCCCGGCGCGAGCGCGAGGTGGTAGGTGTTGCCGAGGATGATCCCGGCGCCGGTGGCGGCCACCTGGTCGGCGGTCACCCCCTTCACGGCGGCGGACGTGCCGACCGGCATGAAGGTCGGCGTCTCGACCACGCCGCGCGGCAGCGTCAGCGTGCCGCGCCGGGCGCCGGTCGGGTCGGTGGCAAGGAGGCGGAAGGGGTTCGGCATGAGGGGGCGGGATGGTAGCGGGGCGGTCGGTCGTCGGATCGACGGGTCCCCCTTCCGCACGCGGGTCGCGCGCTGGCGACGTTCGAACCGTGCGCCGGCGGACTCGCGCCGAGCTGACCCTCACGCCCGGCGCAGCTTGCCCCGCCCGATCGCCGCCGCGGCGAGGATCAGCAGCGCGGCGCAGCCCGGCAGCAGGAACAGCCCGAGCAGGAAGCGGCGCGGCACGTAGAGGAACTGCACCTCGTGGTCGCCTGGCGGGACGGCGACGCCGCGCAAGCCGTGATTGACGCGCAGCAGGGGCCTCTCGACGCCGTCGACGCGGGCGATCCAGCCGGGGTACCAGGCGTCGGTCTGGACCAGCAGGCCGCCCTTGCCGGAGACGCGGAAGACCAGGTCGTTCGACGCCTCGCGGATCAGCTCGACGGCCGACTCGTCTGCAGTCGCGCCGCGGTCCACCGTCTCGGCCGACGGCGCTCCGTCTGCCGGGGCCGTAGTGGCGCCGGTCGGCGCGTGGCGCAGCTCGATCACGTCGGCGCGAGCCGACGTCAGCTCGGCCCAGTCCGGGTGGAGGCGCAGCGGCGCGGCGTCGGCCGCGACCACCCACGCGACCTGGCGCGGCGCGAAGTCGCGCCGGGCGAGTTCCGCCAGCACGGTCGCGTCGTCGGCTGCCACCATGACGCGCGGGACGAGGCGGGCGCGGCCGAACGGCTCGCGGTTGCGCCAGAGCACGAGCTGGTAGGGGCGATCGGGCGGCGGCGGCGGGTCGATCGCGATCGGCTCGAAGCCGGGGAGCTCCGGCGGGCGCGCGTCCTTCGGCAGCACGCCGAGCGCGTGCTCGAGGTCGAGCAGGTCGGCGAGCGGCAGGGTGAGCGAGCCGGGATCGGCGATCGACAGCACCGCCACTTCCATCGCGCAGCCGGCCTCGAGCGCGTTCATCAGCTCGGCCCAGCGGCGCAGGTAGGCGGCGACGTAGCCGTGAGCGTCGCGGACGCGCGCGTTCATCGGCAGCTTCGGCGACCACGCCCACTCCGCGGCGGCCGTCGTTCGCGGGCCCACCCGCACCAGCCGGCCTGCCGGCCGCAGCTGCGCGAAATGCTCGGCGATCGACGGTTTGAGCTCGGTGCCCTCGAGCGGAATCGGCCGGGTCGAATCGTGCCAGAGCAGGAGCAGCGGGAGCGCCAGCGCGACGACGAACACTGTGAGCGGCAAGCGCCGCTGCAGCCGCTCGACGAGCGGCACCGGCCGCACGTCCTCCAGGGCGCCGTCCTCGGGGGCGCGCGTCGCCAGCCAGCGCACCAGCCAGAAGAGCGCCGCCGCGGCCACCGCGACGAACAGCGCCGCGAACAGCAGCTCGCGCACCAGCAGCCCGCGTTGCGCCAGGAGCAGCGGATCCGGCAGGGCGGCGGCGATCGTGGCGGGTGCCACCTCGGTGCCGAGCTCGGCGCTCAGGTCCTCCGCCAGCCGCGGCGCGGCAACGCGGCGCAGCAGCGCGGCCGGCAGCAGCTGCGCGAAGCCCGCCGCCAGCAGCAGCAGCGCGCACGCGGCGCCATGCAGCCAGAGCGCCGCCGTGCGGGTGCGGCGATGGTCGAGCAGCGCCTCGACGCCGAGCGCCGCCAGCCCCGCCAGCGCCGTCGCCACCAGCAGCAGGGCGCGCTTCGGGTCGCCGATGTTGAATCCCGGCAGGTGCGACAGCGCGAGCAGCAGCGGCGAGCGGACCGCCAGCACGGCGCCGAGCGCGAGCAGCAGCAGCAGGAAGGCGCGGATCCCCCGGCGCCCGCGCCACGCCCCGAGCAGCGCCAGCAGCAACGCCGCCGGCCCGATCGCGAAGGTGATCTCGAAGCGGTTGACGGTGGCGTTCGTACGCAGCGAGCCGAGCAGCGTCCGCGCGAAGAGCGTGTCGAGCCATGGCGTGCGCTTCTCGGCGGCGGCGCGCGCCACCTCGGCATCGGCGTCGGCCTGCGTGTACGACGGCGTGAACAGGTCGGGAAGCAGCGCTCCGGCGAGGCCGGCCGGCGCCAGCGCGGCGGCGGCCAGCGCTTCGGGGCTGCGCAGCTGGCGCGTCGCGTGCGGCACGAACTCGACGGTCGGCAGCAGCTGCGGCGAGGCCAGCGCGATCCCGAGTCCGCCCGCGATGGCGAACCGGCCGAGGTGACGGAGGACGTCACCGGCGCGCTCGCGGCCGCGGAAGAGCCGGACGCCGACCGTCGCCGCCCAGAGCAGCGCGACCGACAGCACGACGTAGAAGCCGATCTGCGGGAAGCCCGACAGGAACGCGCAGCCGATCGCCACCGCGAGCGCGAACACGCCCCCCTTCTGGTCGAGCAGCCGGCGGGTGGCGCCGAGCGCCAAGGGCAGCCAGGTGGCCGCGGCGGTGAGCTGGAAGTACTCCTGGTGCACGCTCATCCAGCCGCCGCCGGCGAACAGCAGCGCGAAGACGCCGCAGGCGGCCGCCCGCACGCCGAACGCCTGCAGCATCCGGTAGGCGAACCACGCCTGCAGCACCATCTGCACCGCCGCGATCCAGGCGTAGCAGCGCGGCGGCGGGACCAGCCGCGCGATCCACAGCAACGGGTAGCACGGCGAGGCGAGCCCCTGCGCCACGTGCGGCACGCCGCCCAGCACCCACGGATTCCAGGTCGGCAGCGCATCGCCGGCGTGGCTGCCGAAGCGCACCTCGGGATCGTGCTGGATCAGCTTGTCGCCGTAGAGCGGGTGGGCGACCGCTGCGATCTCGGCGCGCTGCTCGGCGGTGAACAGCTCGTCGTACGGGCGATAGAGCGCCGGGTGGGTGCCGAGCAGCGCCTTCCCGGGCCAGAGCCACGGCAGGAACCAGAGCAGCGCGCCGGCGAGGAAGACGAGCACCGCCTTCGTGTCGCTGCGCAAGGCCCCTCCTCCCGCGCGATCGCCGCCACCGATCCGGGTGGCGCCCGGACGATGCTAGCGCCGCGCGCGCGCGGACTTGCGCGACAGCTCGCGCCGCAGCTTCTCCAGCGACTCGCCGTGGCGCACGCAGCGGTCGATCAGCTCGACCGCCTCGTCGAGGTCGTCCGTGAGATGGAACAGCTCGAAGTCGCCCGGCGCGACGTAGCCGTCGGCCAGCATCGACGCACGCATCCAGCGCAGCAGGCCGCGCCAGTAGGCCTTCCCGATCAGCACCACCGGCAGTTCGCGGATCTTGTGGGTCTGGATCAGCGTCAGCGCTTCGAACAGCTCGTCCATCGTCCCGAAGCCGCCCGGGAAGATCACGAAGGCCGAAGAGTGCTTCACGAAGTGGAACTTGCGCACGAAGAAGTAGCGGAAGTGGAGCTCGAGATCCTGGAAGCGGTTCGGCGCCTGCTCCACCGGCAGCTGGATGTTGAGGCCGATCGACCGCCCGTTGCCGTCCTGCGCGCCGCGGTTGGCCGCCTCCATCACGCCCGGTCCGCCGCCGGTCACGATCGAGAAGCCGCGCTCGGCCAACTGGCGCGCCAGCTTCCGCGCGCCGGCGTAACTCGGGTGGCCGCGGCGGGTGCGCGCGCTGCCGAAGATCGACACCGCCGGCTTGACGCCCCGCATCGCGTCGATGCCGTCGACGAACTCGGAGACGATGCGGAAGATCCGCCACGGCTCCTTCGACAGCTCGACGGCGCGCGGTCCGGCGTCCGGCGCGGCGCTCTCGGTGCGGCTCGGCGGTGCGGCGAAGAGGGTGAATTCGGGCGTTGCGCGCACGGGCGAGCGACGCGTCTCGTGGAAGCGGGCCATGGGACTCGCTCGATCGACCGGTGGTGCAGGTCCGCTTGAGGGCGCCGGCGCGGGTCGGGATAACGTGCCCGCCCCGGTTTCCGCCCCTCCCGAGGTCCCGCTGCGCGAGGCGCCGCATGCCGCTGCTGCCGACGACCCTCCTGTTGCCGCTCTGCGCGGCCTGCACCGCGCTCCCGCCGGTCACGGCCGCGACGGTGGCGGCGCCCGCGACCGCTCGCGGGGACGGCTTCACGTTCGAACCGGCGGCGAACTACCGCAGCGACGTCCCGCGCCCGGTCGACCTGCTCGGCCACGCGCATGGCCAGCGCTACAGCGAGCATCGCGACGTGCTCCGCGTCGTGCGCGCCATCGACGCTGCGAGCGACCGCGTCGAGTTGCAGGAGTACGGGCGCACGCCGGAAGGCCGTGCGCTGCTGCTGGCATTCGTCTCGTCGCCGGCCAACCTCGCGGCGAAGGAGCGGATCGCGCGACAGCTCGCCGAGCTGGCCGATCCGCGCGTGGTCGACGAGGCCGAGGCGGCGCGGCGGGTCGCGGCGTTGCCGCCGATCGTCTGGCTCTCCTACAACGTGCACGGCAACGAGCCGTCGTGCACCGAGGCGGCGCTGGCGACGCTGTGGCACCTGGCGGCGGCCGAGGACGCCGACGTGGCGCGGCTGCGCGACGAGCTGCTGATCATCATCGACCCGTGCCTCAACCCCGACGGGCGCGACCGTTACGTCCACTGGTTCCAGTCGGTGGTCGGCGCCGTCCCCGACCCCGAGCCGGCGTCGCGCGAGCACGCCGAGCCGCCGCCGGGAGGCCGGGTCAACCACTACTACTTCGACCTGAACCGCGACTGGGCGTTCGCGTCGCAGGACGAGACGCGCCGGCGGCTCGAGCCGCTGCGCCGCTACCCGCCGCAGGTGCACGTCGACTTCCACGAGATGTACGCGGAGTCGAGCTACTTCTTCTTCCCGGCCGACCTGCCGCGCAACCTGAACCTGCCGCAGTCGACGACCGAATGGGGCGAGCGGTTCGGCCGCGGCAACGCCGCCGCCTTCGACCGCTTCGGCTGGAGCTACTACACCGGCGAGCAGTTCGACCTGCTCTATCCCGGTTATGGCGACAGCTTCCCGTCGCTGCGCGGCGCCATCGGCATGACCTACGAGCAGGCGGGCCACTCGGCCGGCGGGCTCGAGTACCGCCGCGAGGATGGCTCGCTGCTGACGCTGACCGATCGCATCGCCCACCACTTCATCGCCTCGCTGGCGACGATCGAGACGGCGCGTTCGGGTCGGGCCGACCTGCTGCGCCACTGGCGCCGCTTCCATGCCGACGCCATGGCCGCCGGCCGGGTCGGGCCGATGCGCGAGATCGCGCTGCTGCCCGGCGCCGATCGCACCACGCTGGCCGAGCTCGCGGCGCTGCTGCTGCGCCACGGCATCGAGGTCGACGTCGCGCGCGCGGCGTTCGTGGCGAGGGGGGTGCACGACTATGCGGGCGGCGACTCGGCCGAGCGGGTGCTGCCCGAAGGGACGCTGCTGGTGCCGCTCGAGCAGCCGTCGGCGCGGCTGGCCAAGGCGCTGCTCGAACCGCGCGCCGGGGTCGAGCGGACGACCTTCTACGACATCTCGGCGTGGGCGCTGCCGTACGCGTTCGGCGTCGCCGCCTGCTGGCTCGAAGCGCCGGCGGACGTCGCCCGCGCGCGCTTGACCGGCGCCGCGGCTGACACGGCGCCGGTGGCCAATCCGCTGGCGCGGCGCGGCGGTGTCGTCGTCGCCGGGGCCGACGTCGCGGTGGCGTGGGTGCTG